>NZ_JBSWWU010000009.1:0-277068 GCF_056160245.1 Aquimarina sp. AWH4_224
GCAAATATACAACCCCTTTTTTATCCACCAAAACTTTTTTGAAATATTTTTAAAAAGTTTTTCCGAAGCTGTCAATGAACATTACTAAACCACTCATCTCCTCAAATCTCTTCCCCGTTTAGCGGCTGCAAACATACAGCCTTTTTAATTATCAACAAGACTTTTTTAAAGTTTTTTTAATCTTTTTTTAATCCAAAAACTCAACACACTAATACACCATTACTTACAGCTAGAAAAAAAAATTTATGCCCTCACAATTTTCACAACAATGGATTTACTAATAGGTGTATTACTCTTGTCTGCAAAATGATTATAAGGGACCAAAACATTTGTCTCAGGGAAATATGCGCCTAAATTACCTTTTGGAATATTATAGGGAATCGCTAAAAAGTTAATTGCTTTTCGTTCTACTCCATCATATTGACTTATCAAATGAACAACATCAAATTTTTGCAATGCATGCTCCTGCATGTCTTGTTCATTCATAAACACTACTCTTCTCTCGTTATATATCCCTCTATACCGATCATCTAATCCATATATAGTAGTATTAAACTGATCATGAGATCGAATCGTCATTAACAAAAACTCATCTTCTTTTATTTGATGATCCGGCAAACTGCATATACTAAATTGGGCTCTTTTATTGGGCAGTCTACTAAAATCCAAATCTCTTACATTATTAGGAAGATAAAAACCAACCCCTTTTGAACGGTCATTAAGTTCTTGAAACCCGTTGACCACTTTTTCTATTTTCTCTCTTATTAGCTCGTAATCGGTGGACAATCCTCCCCAATCGACAACATGATCTTTTTTGAAGTACGCTTCTGCAATTCCACCGATAATCTCAGGCTCACTTTTAAGATTAACAGAAGCAGGAGGCAACATCCCTTTTGATCGATGCACTTTCCCCATACTATTTTCTACTGTAAAAAATCTTGGTCGACCTTCTTTTATATCTTGTTCTGACCTACCTAAAGTCGGCAAAATCAATGCGGTTTTTCCTGCCACCAAATGCGTTCTGTTTAATTTGGTGCTTATATTCACTGTTAGATTACAATTAAATAAAGCTTGGGCCGTATATTCAGTATCAGAAGCTGCAGACAAAAAATTACCTCCCAGTGCAATGAAAACTTTAGCTTTCCCTGTATTCATAGCTTCTATGGCATGCACCGTATCCAATCCTTCCTTGTCTGGAGGCGTAAACCCAAAGGTATTTTCAATAGCCTCATTGAGCGCTGGTGATACATGATGCATAATCCCAACGCTACGATCCCCTTGCACATTACTATGACCCCTTACCGGACAAGTTCCTGCTCCAGGTTTACCCAAACTTCCTTTCAGCAACAGCAAATTCACACATTCTTTAATATTCTCTACTCCATTTTTATGTTGAGTGAGCCCCATCGCCCAGCAAATAATAATTCTCTTTTTGTGCGCTAGCAGATCAACCGCTTGGTCAATTATCTTTTCTGAAACACCGCATTGCTCCAAGAGCTCCTGATCAGAATACATATCCACATCCTTCACTAATGCTTCATATCCTTGGGTATACGCTTTGATAAATTCATGATCAACAACCCCTCCTCGTTCTTTCTCTAATCTTATCAGTTTTTTAATCATCAATTTCAATAGTGAAACATCTTGATTTATTTTTACCTGAAGATGTATGTCGGTAAGAGCTGTACCCGATGCCAGAACCCCTTTAATTTCCTGAGGGTTTTTAAACCGTATTAAACCTGCTTCTTCTAAAGGATTAACACTAATCACTTTGCCTCCATTTTCTTTACATTTTTGTAATGCAGATAGCATTCTGGGGTGATTCGTTCCTGGATTTTGCCCAATTACCATCACCACCTCAGCTTTTTCAAAATCTTCGAGCTTTACCGAACCTTTACCAATCCCCAAAGTTTCTTTTAATGCTACACCACTAGACTCGTGACACATATTTGAGCAATCTGGCATATTATTGGTTCCAAAAGCTCTTACAAAAAGTCCATATAAGAATGCTGCTTCGTTACTAGATCTCCCAGAAGTATAAAACACCCCTTGATCTGGATGATCCAAGGCTTGTAATTCTTCTGCAATTAAGGCAAATGCATCCTCCCAAGTAATCGGTTCATAATATATAGAATCAGGTCGCAACACCATAGGATCTGTCAACCGTCCACTTTTACCTATTTGATAGTCTGACCACTGTGACAGTTCTTCTACAGAATGCTTTGCAAAAAAGTGTTGATCTACCCTTTGATTGGTTGCCTCTTCTGCAATGGCTTTCACCCCATTTTCACAATACTCCCCTAATTTTGAAGGTTTGTCAGGATCAGGCCAGGCACAACCAGGGCAATCAAATCCATCTTTTTGATTCATTTTACCAAGTACCTGAAACGACTTTGTGACTCCCATTTCTTTGAAAGCGTGTTGAAGAGCCACTTTTACCGCCGGTAATCCGGCAGCATACACAGCAGGTTCTTTTACTTTGATTCCTGTAAATGATGTAGGGCCTAAAACGGATATATTTCTTTTATTAATGATGCTCATGTATCTTGATCTAAATAAAATGTGAGGAATACCAAAGATACATCTTAATCCCAGATTTGCGCCAGGGATTGAAGTGAAAATCCCGGATCTGCCAAACGCAGAACGGAATTGAAACGGAAAGCCCGCCCGGGCGCCCTAAAACATTATAAGAAGAAGTTCCACACCAGTCCAAATCGAATCACAGCATCTCTATAAGCATAACCAGGAGCAGAAAATTCATTATTTTGACTAAAGGCTTCGGAAAAGTTTTCTACTTTAAAGAAAATTCGGGTTTGCCGGACTTTTGCATTAAAAAAGAGGTCAATTTGAGGGAAACCACCGATCTCTTGATCGTTTTGAGAATAAAATTCGGACAACACAGGATCGTATGCATCTCCATTATAGGCCGAGAAATACTTGAACGTAATCCCAGTTTGTAGAAATAACGCATTATTCTTAAACCAATGGTCTTCGTAAAACAAACTATTACGAGTTATAATCTCTGGCACGTTATATATCTGATCTCCGCCCTGTACACTCTGATACATCACAGTATTCTCTAACCCTATCTTACCAAACTTAAAGCCGTTGGTCAATTTTACCTTTAGCACATCAATATTGTCCGCTGTTTGTAGAGGAACCGTAATCGAATCTGCATCTTTGGCGAAATAGGTAAAATTCTTAATCGTACTGTAACTTGCCTCGATATTGGCGATGTTTTTGGCTTTTAGGTTAAGCGATATTTTTTGTGTTTCGGTATTCTCGAAATCATTTTGCCAATTGTAATTGACATAATCGTTTTGATATAACAAGAAGTTATAATTGGGTGCCACAGAATTGGAACTGATTTTTGCTTGTAACCCATACTTCTCGTTTAATTGGTAACCAGCTCCAGCATTTACATAATGTCCGTCAAAATCACCAGATACCAAGGTCATTCCATCCGCAAAAAGCTCAAAACCTTTATAGTTATTGGTATACCGTCCACCTACCGAAAAGACATCTCCTTTTATTCTGTTGGTGATATTAATTTGATTCCCTTCGGAATCGACCTGGCTAAGAATACTATTATATCCATAATTATAATTAGAGCTTCCTCCGATCACTCTGAGGTTCCCTAACCATTTATTATCAAATTCTAAGAACACCTGATTGCTAAAATCTTCAAGTGCAACCTTATCTGATAGTGCTCCACTCTGATACGCTTCTCCAAAAATGTTTCTGGGCGCAATAGCTGCCTGATCAAATTGGAACGATTTATCGGTAAGATCCATAATATGTCCTATGGCTAATCCCGTACCGCTACTATCGGTTCTTTTGAGTATTTCAAATTGGTGATTGAGATAAAACCGTTTCCCTAAAAGGATACTTTCTGCATTTTCAAAATTAACGGTTATTGAAGCTCGATCTGCAAACTCTGCTTCCTCTCCTACAAATTGCCCTTGTGCCAAATATTGGTCAATCCCCTCGGGAGAAAGTCCACCATTCTCTTCGTTCAATAAATCCTGAGAAACGAAATGTGTTTTTATTTGATATCTTTCGTTTTTGGTGATATAGCTTAAAGTAGATCGGAAATTTCCTGTACTCGTCAAGGCGTGTTGATATTTACCTAACGATCTTACTCCTTTGTAAGCGATAGATAAGTTTAGTCTCGGTGAAGTATTTACCGTAAAAAACGCATCTAATTGTTGCCCTTGTTCAAAAGTGGTTTTAAAATACAATTCGGTAAGCGGCGTAGGCACTTGATAATAGTTGATATCATCTGCCTCCATAAAATTAAAATGCCTGGCTCTTGCACCAAATAACGGTAACAAATGATCTCTTTCTTCTCTTTTTGCTAGGCTATTATAAGTTTGTCCAACATTATTGATAGGCAATAGTTCAAAATCGTCTCTTCTGAGGTAGTTGAATTGATAATCTTTTTGCAAGGTAAGTGTAGTATCTACAAAAGTAGTATCATTTTGTACAGAAATGATCTTATAAGCTGTAATCGGTGGTTTTTGCTTTTTATCTTTGGACGAACTGGATGAATTGCGAATAGATCGCTCATCTAAGGTCTGCCCATTTTCTGTTTCATTCTGGTTTCTTTGCTGAGCCCACTGAGCAGCACTATAGATTAATAAAAGTACTAATATTATGTTTTTTCTCATTAGCGTATTTGAACTGTGGCAAAAATATACTTTTTTAACGAAAGTAAATGATAGTCATTGTCTGATTTAGACGATTGTTATTTTCAATTTTTAAAAATAGTTTTTTCGAAATTGAACACATCCTGTATCTTCGCAATATGCTTACATTGAAATTAAACACTGATCTGTTGGAATGCGGCACAGATGAAGCAGGGCGTGGTTGCCTAGCGGGACCAGTTACTGCTGCAGCCATCATTCTTCCAGATGATTTCAAAAATAAAATCCTAACTGACTCCAAACAACTTAGCGAGGCAAAAAGAAAATCTCTAAAACCTCTATTAGAAGACTGTTGTATTACCTATGGTGTTACACATATTTTTATGGATGAAATCGATAAGATCAATATTCTAAACGCTTCTATTCTTGCTATGCAACGATCTATTGAGCAATTAAACCCTCAGCCCGAACATATTGCAGTAGATGGAAATAAGTTCAAACCTTATCATAATATCCCACATACTTGCGTTATAAAGGGTGACGGCAAATATTTAAATATTGCAGCGGCTTCAGTATTAGCCAAAACGTATAGGGATGAATATATGGAGAAAATCCACGAAGAGTTCCCGATGTATAACTGGAAGAAAAACAAGGGATACCCTACTAATGAACACAGAGAAGCAATTCGGAAATATGGAATCACAAAATACCATCGCAAAAGTTTCAGATTACTTCCAGAACAATTAACACTTGATCTTTAAATAATTATATCTTTGAAGCGATTAACAAACCCATGGTTTTATTCAAAATTTGCTCGTTTTAAAGAGGTCTTAAAGCTGAATTTTTAATGTTGACATATCAAATCAGGAATACAAATCGAATTTATATGATGAAAAGAATAATTAGCATTCTACTAATTTTTATTGCTATTTCTTGTGACACCACCCCAAAAAAATCAAATTCTTTAATCGAGTATATCCCCAGAGATGCTCAGGTAATTATTAAAATCAATAACCTCGATAAATCATCAAGCTCGCTTAGAGACAATCATTTTGTCAAAACCAACAATCAATTAGCTTTTATTCAATATTTCAAAAAGTTATCCATTTTGGATCAAACCCATAAGAATGAAGGCTTACTATGTTTTTCACCTAGAGGAAAAAATGATTTTGAATACACCTATGTTTCTAAATTCGATCCTCAACTCATTGAACAGGACTCCATCCATAAGAAAGATATTAAAACCATAAACTACGACGAGCATGTAATCTATGAAATCACTACAGGAGGAGATAATTATTATGCCACCAGACAAGATAGCATCCTTATTGCTTCCTCTTCTCAATTATTGATCGAAAATGCTATTCGGATACAAGCGAATCCATTACCCATAGACAGTGATTTAGAAAAAGTATATAATGTATCTGGTACTGACAATAATTTGTCTGTGTTGATCAATGGTAAAAAACTTAAGAGCCTTCATAATTCTTTATTACCAAAAACCACACTAGAGGATCTGGGTAATTTTAGTGGCTGGACTTCTCTTGATGCAACGATCGAACAAAATGCTATCAAATTTGATGGAATTGCTGTCGAAAAAGATTCCTTATCCAGCACCATTGGGATTTTTGACAATACTATTGCGCAGACCAACCAACTTTCTAAAATTACTCCTACAGGAGCCAAAGGATTCATCTCCTATACCTATGATGATTTCCTGACCTTAAAAAACAATTTATCCAGGGCTCAAGACAGAGATGTTGAGGATATCCCTAATCAATTAGATGAAGTATTTGCAGGGATATCAGAGATTGGTCTTATTTTTCTAGAAAAAGAAAAGGTTTTGGTTTTGAATGCTATTGACGGCACCTCAACAGCAGAGGAATTAAATGGAGAAAAAGCGGATACCTATAGAAACATTTCCATTTTTCGTTACTCTGATGCCGCCATTTTTTCGCAGGTTTTGCATCCATTAGTCCAGGACTTTGAAGGTAAATTTTATTTTGTAAAAGACGATTTTGTGGTTTTCGGTAGTTCTATGAGTGCTTTACGAGATATTATTGCTAATGTACTAAATCAAACACTGCTGGACCAGCAAGGGTATTACAGCAGTGCTGTTAATGGATTATCTAGTGAAGCGTCTATTCTTGCTGTAAGCACTGTCAAAAACATAAAAGAATACGTATCTGCAAACGCCAAAGAGGATTACCAAAAAGAATTAGAAGATGTAAAAGACAAAGGGTACGAGATAGGAGCTTTACAAATTATCAAAGAAAATGATTTTGCCCATATCCATGGAATATTACAGAAAAATGCAGCAAAAGGCTCTGCTACCTCTGTTTCTCAGGCAGCTTCGACTACCTTGGAAAATAAAATTCTAAACACCCCAGTACTGGTAAAAAATCACCGTAGTAAAGGTATGGACGCCACCATACAAGATATCGACAACAATCTATATCTGATTTCGGACAAAGGATCCATATTCTGGAAAAAACAAATCGACGGGGAGATTTTGGGAGATATACAACAAATCGATATCTATAAAAACGGAAGATATCAGCTTCTTTTCAATACGGCCAACACTTTGTATCTTGTCGACAGAGATGGAAATGATGTTGCTCCGTATCCAAAGAAGTTTGACACCCCTATTACGCAACCGCTATCTTTATTCGACTATGATAAAAGTAAACGATACCGAATCGTAATCACCCAGGGGAATCAGGTAAAAATGTTTAATGCTGAAGGAGATATCGTGACCGGATTTGGTTTTAAAGGCACTGAAACCGATATTATTCTCCCTCCGAAGCACATTAGAATTGGCACCAAAGATTATTTACTCTTTGCAGAGAAAAACGGAACGCTTTCTATATTAGATCGATTAGGAAGACCCAGGGTAACTGTAAAGGATAAAGTTGATTTCTCACAGAATCCATGGTATCAATATCAGGATAAATTTACCTCTACTACCAAGGATGGAAAGTTGATTCAAATCTTGACAGATGGTAGTGCGGTTACTCAAAACTTGAAACTTACAGGTGAGAATAGTGGAATGGTGGCCACCAACAAGACGCTAGTCACTTTTTCTGAAAACAAACTTTCTATAAAAGGGCGAACGGTAGAATTGGAATATGGTGTATATACGAAACCACAATTATTCTATATCAACAATAAAATTTACGTAACGATTACTGACACTCAAGCAAAAAAGGTGTTTTTGTATGATAGTAATGCAGAATTACTACCCAATTTCCCAGTGTATGGAAACTCTGCAATCAGTATGGGGAATATGGATAAAGACCCAAATCTAGAATTTGTTGTACAAGGTGAAGATAACAGTATATTGATCTATCAGATTAATTAAATCAAAATACTTACAATATAGTATACCGAAGTTGACTTAGTTAGCTTCGGTTTTTTGTTGGATCCACTCCGCTTCAAAAAGGGTTTTGAAATGTTTCAGTAGTTTTTCTTTCACTTCTTCTACAGAAATGCTTTCCTTGCCTAATTCTACGTTTAGTGAAGTGACCGCTTTCCCTTTGATACCACAAGGAATGATATTGTCAAAATAGCCAAGATCCGCATTTACATTGAACGCAAACCCATGCATGGTCACCCATCTGCTTGCTCGTACTCCCATAGCACATATTTTACGCGCAAATGGAGTTCCTACGTCCAGCCAAACACCGGTCTCACCTTCACTCCTTGTTCCTACGATTCCATATTCTGCAAGAGTAAGGATAACCATTTCTTCCAAAAAACGAAGGTACTTATGAATATCAGTAAAAAAATTATCCAGGTCCAAAATAGGATATCCTACGATTTGCCCTGGACCATGATACGTAATATCTCCTCCTCTATTTATTTTGTAGAAAGTAGCACCCTTTTGAGACAGCTGCAATTCATTGAGCAGAAGATTACTCATATCCCCACTTTTTCCTAACGTATACACATGTGGATGCTCTACAAACAGAAAATAATTAGGCGTTTCCAAACCTGCATCTTCTCTTCGATTTTTAACTTTGATATCTAAAATCTCACGGAAAAGTTCTTCCTGATAGTCCCAGGTCTCTTTATAATCCTTGTAGCCTAGCTCCTGCAGTTGTATCTTCTTATTCATTATTGCAAAGATACAACATTAAAAAAAGTGTCTAAGACTGTCACCTTTGTTTTTACTCTTCTAGTTCTACTTCTATATCTAGAATTTTAGGATTTTCCATATATTCCATAAAATCCACCTCGAGAATAAAACTCTTACCATCTTGACTAAACAAGGCCTTGTCTGAAGATATTTTCTTAATTCTCTTCGGAAAATGATAGTTCAGCTTATACTTGGAGCTGGATAAAAACATTTTCATTTGCTCCAAACTATCCAAACTTTGTTTTAATAATTCCTTATCGAGTATTTCAGTAATCCTTTTGAATTTATTGTTCTTAAAAGAATACATTACTCTAGAGGCTTCTGATTCTGATGAAGACATGTTCAAAGGAGTATTTGGGCCTTTTGCGGCACTCCTATTTTGATTACTCAAGGAGCTAGCAGTTTTAAAATCATTAAATACATCACCTAGTTCAGAAACATTTTTAAATTCTGAATACAAATCAAAATTCATTTCCTGGTCCACCGAATTCATTACCATATGCATCTTGAAGTTTTCCAATCGTTTTAGTTTATCCTGTTCTTCCTGAGGTAATTGAGCGATACTATCTTTCTTTTCCTCAAGAAAATCTTTAAAAACAATAGTGGAATCTATAATTTCTTCTTTGCCCTCTGATATTTTATCTCCACCCATTTTCATCAGTTCTGAGCCATCAAAACTGATAGACATTTTTCCACTTCCATCTTCATTAAGGTAAAGATCTTCGGTAAAGTTACATCCTATCACACATAACAAAAGGATGACACTTAAAATTCCTCTAACTAGATTTTTCATTTAATTCACTCTTTGGTTTTACACTAAGTAAAGTAACAAAAATATCCTTTAGAAATCGCACTATTTATTAGGATTATTTAATATCACTAATGCGGCAATTACTCCAGGAACCCAACCGCAAATAGTAAGCAGTAAAACAATTATTACAGAACCACACCCTTTATCAAGAACAGAAAGAGGTGGAAAAAAAATGGCTAATAAAACCCTCCAAAAACTCATAAAAAATAATAAAATTTGATTGATGTATACTTATTGGTAGTACAACTTCGTATTCTGTTACAATGTTATAAAATTAATCTCTATATTTCTGTTTTGTTTTTGACAACAACCCATGAAATTTCAGAAATATCTTCTTATCGCTCTTTTATGCTTTCCTATTTTTGGAATTGCCCAATATCAATTTACTGGACAAGTAGATAAAGACAATTGGCCTGAAGCAGTCTATCTTTCTCTTATTGAAGATTACAGAAAATTATCCGGAGTGTATCCGGAGCAGATTATACAAAAAACACAACCTGACTCTTTGGGTACTTTTATTTTTGTAGGAGACCATTTACCCCAAGGGAATCATATCTATAAAATTCAAACACATAATTGCTCGGATGCCGAGGAGGACAATGTTCATTTTGACGGTTTTTGTCCAAAGAGCAAAGAGATCCTATTTATTGCTAGAAATACAGATACAATAGCACTGCCTTTTTCTTTTGATCAAGAAATGTTCTGCAAAGTGGTCTCAACCAATCAAAAAAGTGACGCCTTTATCAAAATTGACTCGCTAATTCATGAGATGCAATACGCTTTTGGAAAATATCGAAGCACCACCAGTCAAAAAATAAATGCTGCAAAGTGGTTAACGACCTTACAGGAATATGCACAAGAACAAAACGAGCCATTATTAGAGCTTTATGTGTATAGCTTTTTATCCAATAAAAGCAACGAACTTCATAAGTACTATTTGGAGGATCTAAAGCAAAATGCCTATTACGACGAATTGCTGGATAGATTACAACAGCAATATCCAGAGAGCCGATACACAGAACAATATCGTATGGAATTAGCATCAGATAGATTTTTATCAAACCCAGAGGAACACACTGCAAAAAAACCATGGTTACCCATTATTGCTATCCTTTTACTTCTTTCGGTAGTGCTCAATTTGTTTCAGCTTTATCATCATCGCAAGAAAAAAGCAGTATCTCATCTTCTAAAAGAACAAAATCTTACGCCTCAAGAGCAAAAAATCCTGGAACTCATCCTACAAGACAAAACGAATAAAGAGATTGCAAACACCATATTTGTAAGTGTTAGTACCGTAAAAACACACATTAACAACCTCTACAAGAAATTAAACGTAACCTCCAGAGAAGAAGTTAAATCACTATATACCAGTAGTTAACAAAATTTCCACCCCGGGTCTAGTCCCGATTTCGACCCCAGTTTTTTCATTTTTCCCCTTACAAAACGGCAATTTTGACATGTTCATTTCTATAGAATGTATTTGATCAATTTATGTATTAATCCAAAAAATTAAAAGATGAAAAAACTTATGTTACCTACTATGTTAGCACTATTTCTAATTTTTAGTACTTCGTGCAAAGACAAAGCAACCGACAAAATACAAGCCGAGAATCTGGAAATAGCCGCAAACAACAGTTTAAAAATTGCAGACTTGCCAGTAATGACATTTTCGAAGGTAAGTCATGATTTTGGAACCATAAACGAAGGAGAAATCGTAAAACATCCATTTACCTTTACTAATACTGGTAATGCTCCTCTTATTATTATTAGCGCCAAAGGAAGTTGCGGATGTACGGTGAGTGATTGGCCAAAAGAACCTATTGCACCAGGTGCCGTGGGAACACTTTTGGTTACGTTTAACTCAAACGGAAAGCCAAATCTGCAAACCAAACAGGTTACGATAACAGCAAATACCGAAAAAGGAAAAGAGACCTTGAAAATTAAGGCCATGGTTACTCCAAAACATAAATCTGGACGTTAATTTTGACATCAAAAAACGAATCTTAATCCCGTCGGTTGACGGGATTTTTTGTTTTGAAATATTCCTTAAATTTTGAAAAGCAGAAATCTTTAAAATTGGGTTTCCCGAAATTGACAGATTACCACATAGTTCGTATCTTTGCCAGCTTAAAACGGCAGAATTATGCAATTATCAGAACAAGAACTTGTACGACGAGAAAAATTAAATGCGCTGCGTAATTTGGGAATCAACCCTTATCCAGCTGCTTTGTATCCAACCGATCACACTTCAGAAAAGATCAAACAGGAATTTACCGAAGGTAAAAAGGTGGTGATTGCAGGGCGACTAATGTCGAGACGTATACAAGGAAAAGCTTCTTTTGCAGAATTACAGGATGCCGATGGACGAGTGCAAGTATATTTCAATAGAGATGAGATTTGTACTGGTGAGGATAAAACACAGTACAATGAGGTTTACAAAAAACTTCTTGACATAGGTGATTTCATAGGTGTAGAAGGGGAATTGTTTACCACAAAAGTTGGTGAAAAAACAGTAATGGTAAAAGATTTTACGCTATTGAGTAAGGCGTTACGACCATTACCACTGCCTAAGACAGATAAGGACGGAAATACTTTTGATGAGTTTAACGATCCTGAACTGAGATATCGCCAACGCTATGCGGATTTGGTGGTTAACCCACAAGTAAAAGATGTTTTCGTAAAGAGAACCAAGCTTTTTAACGCCATGCGGGACTTTTTCAATGACCGAGGGTATTTTGAAGTAGAAACCCCAATATTGCAACCTATTCCGGGAGGTGCTGCGGCACGTCCGTTTGTCACGCATCACAATTCTTTGGATATTCCTTTGTATATGAGGATAGCCAACGAGTTATATTTAAAAAGACTTATAGTTGGAGGGTTTGACGGGGTCTATGAGTTTTCTAAAAATTTCCGTAACGAAGGAATGGATCGTACCCATAACCCAGAGTTCACGGCTATGGAGATCTATGTGGCTTACAAAGATTACAACTGGATGATGGATTTTTGTGAACAGTTATTAGAATTCTGTGCAATTGCCGTAAATGGCACAACCAAAGTTACTTTTGGAGATCATGAAATTGATTTTAAAGCGCCTTATGCCCGCGTAACCATGACCGATGCTATCAAACATTTTACTGGTTTTGATATTACCGACAAAACTGAAGATGAGATTCGCGGTGCAGCCAAAGAAATGGGGATAGAAGTGGACGATACTATGGGTAAAGGAAAGCTGATCGACGAGATTTTTGGAGAAAAGTGTGAAGGCAATTATATCCAACCGACCTTTATCACAGATTACCCTAAAGAAATGAGTCCTTTATGTAAGGAGCACCGAGATAACCCAGAGCTTACCGAACGTTTTGAATTAATGGTCTGCGGAAAAGAGATTGCTAATGCATATTCTGAGTTGAATGATCCTATCGATCAACGAGAGCGTTTTGAAGATCAATTAAAGCTAAGTGAAAAAGGAGATGACGAGGCTATGTTTATTGATCATGATTTCTTAAGAGCTTTAGAATATGGTATGCCTCCTACCTCAGGAATGGGAATTGGTATGGATCGTCTGATTATGTATCTTACCAATAATCAATCAATACAAGAAGTCTTGTTTTTCCCGCAAATGCGACCAGAGAAAAAGGCCGTAACCCTTACCGAAGAGGAAAAGGCAGTGGTATCTATTTTGAAAAGCACTTCTCCTATTGATTTGAATGAACTGAAGTCAAAATCAGGATTAAGCAATAAAAAATGGGATAAAACCATTAAGGGATTAACCAAAAACAAATTAGCTAAAGTAGACAAGACCGAAGAAGGATTACTTGTCGAGCTTTTGTAATTGATTAACCCCTTTTATAAAACAATTTAAGAGATGGCTTTGGTACAGTGTACCAAAGCCATTTTAGTTTTTACTCGCAACTAGAACATCAGCTTCCCATACACCTTCTTGTGTAAGGTTGCCTTCACTGTCATACGATTTTCCTTTACCATTTCTGGAATTATTTTTCCATTTTCCACTATACTTGGTGCCGTCTGACCAATACATGGTTCCTTTTCCATGACGCAGGTTATTTTTGAAAGATCCTTCATAACGATCTCCATTGGGCCATGTATACGTGCCTTTTCCAGAAATTTTATTACTCCCGAAACTCCCAGAATAGGTAGCTTTGTCAAACCATACCACATTTCCTTTCACCAAATGTCCTTGAGAAATTTCTACATCATAATATGCTCCTGCATGGGTAAATTTATGCCATCCGTTTGGTAATTGGTTGATCCCGCTTGAAACTGGATAATTTAGTTCTTGTGCTTTAACTCCCAGCACTCCGACAAGGAGTAACCCTATTAGTATTAATTTCTTTCCCATAATATTTTTTATAATGGGTCGATAAACACAAGCTCCTACTTACAGATAACCAGCTTATTTTTTGCAATTTAACCGTAACAAAAAAGGAAGTGCTATGATAAAAACACTTCCTTTTCCCCCTTTTAAAAACAAATCCTAACTATACGAAACTGTTTTCCCTACAGTTTCTGTATAATTTTCTTGAGCAATGGTATCTATAAACATCCATTGCGCTTCTGCCGTACCAGAAGTAAATATCACTTTGAGATATCCCCTCCTGGAGGTATCTGTATATTGCAAATCATCAATTAATGTTTGAAGCGAAAATTCAAAACCACTTACCTGATCACTTTCTATACCCGCAAAACTTTCAAACCCTGGCGAAGTGACCGATGATGTAGCAAACTCCACCCCGACTTCATCTCCTCCTGCGTTTTTAAGCACGTTATGCCATGCATTATGGGTGTCTCCAGCCAAACAAACCATTTTCTTTCCGTTTAACATTTCAAAAAGTTGCTCTCTTTCGGTAAAATACCCATCCCAGGCATCAAGGTTGTATGGTAATACAGTTCTAACTCTGGTAATTTCTTCGGTAGTAAGTGTAACATCTCCTGCCAATAATCTCCCTTTGATTTCGGTGAGTTGAGCTAAAGACCCCTGGAATCTGGCAGCAGTTTCTGCAGAAAGGGTACCAGCTGCTCCTATTTCTGCAACCACCTGACCGAGTAAAATCAGTAATTCTGCTGGCATAAACATTTTACCCATCAAAACTTGCTGTCCAAACACTTGCCATGAAGCACTACTAGCACTTATTGCGCCAGACAACCATTGCTTTTGGTCTGCACCTAATAGTGTTCTCCCCGGATTCAATAAAGCAGTTTGGAAAGCTTCACCATCTAATGCTCCTGTGGTGAAATCAAAGAAGTCGTTGTATGAAATTTGTTTATCTCTTCCTATAATTCGAGTATCTAACATATGAAGGCTAAGAATGGCTCCAAAATCAAAAGTTCTATAGATTTTAGAAGGATCGGTAGTTCTTACCGGAAGAAACTCGCTATACACCTGAATAGCTGTTTGTTTCCTCACTTCGTATGAACCTTCAGACTCTTGGTGGTTTTCTGCTCCATCTTTGTAAGCATCGTTGGTTACCTCATGATCATCCCAAACACAAATGAAAGGTTTTTTCTGATGAGCTAATTGCAATTGCTTATCGCTACGATATTGTCTGTATCGCTCCCGATAATCTTCTAAACTAAGAATTTCGTTTGCAGGTTCATGTACTCTATCCAGTGCTACTGTATTCTCGTTGGTGCCATATTCTCCTTCTCCGTATTCGTAGATATAATCTCCCAAATGCACTATCACATCGACATCAGAATTTGCCATAGCACCATAGGCATTAAATAACCCTGCGGCATAATTAGCACAAGAACACACTGCAAGCTTAATATTATTTACGGCATCTCCGGCCCCTGGCAAAGTAATCGTCTCTCCGGTAACCGAAACTGTTTTGGTATCAATATTGAAGAATCTGTAGTAAAATTTAGAATTGGATGGCAAATCCTGCACATCTATAGCTACCGTATAATCATTTGCTTCAAAAGTCCCAATCTCACCGCTTCTTACCACATTCTCAAATGCATTGTCGGTGGCTACCTGCCAATTCAATGTAATTCCATCTACTGGTGAAGTTTTTGTAAGGGCTTTGGAACCCGGGGTAAAACGGGTCCAAATAATTACACTTGTATTGGTAGGATCAAAACTACCCACACCTTCAAAAAAATTATCGGTTACCAAATCTGGGATTGGTGTGATCGGTAAATCATCGTCATTATCACAACTTACATATATTGGCGCCAACATAAGACCTCCCGTGGCCAAAAGGGATTTTTCGAAAAACTTTCTTCTGTTCATAGTATGCTTTTTTTAATGGCATAAAGGTATTTTCACTCTTGTAGCTAAAGGTTATGCTTCAATTAAATAAACCTTAATTGTTAGGCCATCAAGTTTACCAGATTGTAAGGTCAAAAAAAACGTCGTATTGGTGTTTGATAAGAATCTGCTATATTTGAGTGATTTAAAACCAAATGACCATGCCTTTTATCACAGACGAAGAATTACAGGATCTTAAAACTCAAGTTGAACAAGCCGAAGAATCAAAACGTAGTTCAGATTATATGCGGGACAAAGCCGTAAAGGATGAAAAAGAAAATTCTCGCAAGTTCAAAATTGCAACGATTATCCTTGGTATTTTGGCGCTACTAGGAATTGCAGGTACTGTTTATTTTATGAACTTCAATACTCCAGCCAACATGATATCTCAAAAGGATCATAAAGAGAAAGTAGGAGTATTAGAAAATAAAATCACAGAATTGGAAGGCACACTTCAAAATCTTTCTATGAATCAAGAGTTACAGGCAGAAGATTCTGGAGACGCGGGTACGTTGGATGACAAAGTAGTATATGCAGTTCAAATAGGTGCTTTTGAGGAAAAAAACCTATCCCTATACTCTGACAACTTTGTTAATTTCAAAGAAATTAAAAGTGAAGGCTTTAATAAATATGCTTTAGGTAATTTCGAAACTCTTAATGAAGCAAAGAAATTCAGAAGAGAATTAGTAAAACTAGGATTCAGAAATGCTTTTATAGGTTCGTATCAAAACGGAAAACGGGTAAAAATAGAAGAAGCCTGGTAAAAACATAAAAACAAAAAGAGGTTGATAACACGGATATATCAACCTCTTTTTTTTTGCAATCAATCAACTCAATCAAAAGATCAGACTCTAACCACAACATATTGTCGACCTGTTCTTTTGTAATACACTCCTCGGTGTTTGTAATATTTCACTCCTCTTACTTTGACTACTTTGTAACCTCTTGGCAAGGCAGCCACTCTAACTCCTACTGGAGCAGTAACCACTCGATATCCTCGATTTCTTTTCACATACCACACTCCATTACTTCGATAGTATCGTACATTATTATGTACTACTACTCTAGGATGATGCAATTTGGTCACTACAACAGTATTTGCTGGCTGCACCCTTACCGCAGTTGCACAAGAGGTAGACAGAAAAGAAATTAATAAAACAACAAGCCCCGTTTTTAGTACCATTTTCATATCCTTAGTTTTTATCATTTACTTCTTAGACAGAAAATTTGTACAAAGGTTTAATGCTATTGTTCTTTTTCTACATATTCTTTGATCGAAACACCATCAATAACTACATCACTAAGCACAGATTGCCCTTCTTTAATATGTACTTTACCATATACATCGTGATGCACATTGGTTCTATTTACTTTTCTGTAGGCCTCTTCGGCATCGTATGCTTTGGACTCCTCCATATAATATCTGTTAAACGGCAACTCAAAATTTACTACTCCATTATAATTACCAGTCACTTTGGCTAGCACAAAGTCTTTATCAATATCCAATTCGGTTTTGCTTATTTGTACTGTCTTTGCAAATCCATCTGCATCCTTATCGATATACACTTTGATTTCATCTCCATACACAATGGTAGTATCCTTCATCTTAAAGGAATTCATTTCATAATGAAGTGTAATGTACTTCCCTCTGAATGGATCTGAAGGATCAATAGGCATCGTTCTAAATTTGTATAACTCTCCTGATTTCAGAATATCCTCTTGCTCATAGATCATTTGAACGGGTATAAAAATTTGAATTAGTGCCAACACTATAAATCCTATGAATAAATGTATCGTCTTCATAATTGTAAATCTTTTAATTGTTTTTTAATTCGTTGCTGTTTTTTCAGCATCATATAATTGGTCACAAAAAAGCCAATACCTACCAAAACAAATAACACTCCCCTTAACACGAAACTCATCCCTGTATCAAAAAAACGACAAGCAATAAGAATTGAAATAATTAGTAATCCATAATTAAGAATTCCGAAATTAAACTTATTCGCTCCTATTCTTATGGCAGATATTCCTAATGCAAAAGCCAAAGCATTCATTAAGACCACCGGCACCACTTCTACTGATGAAAGGAAAAAATACACAATCGTAAACAGCACAAATGTGATCTGAAACAAATTGATTTGGCGAATTCCTTTTTTTATGAAATGATAAATAACAAGCCCAAATGCTATCAAAAAGAGTGCTGTGCTGATATACACCTCCTGTAAACCATACTCAAACTTTAGAGGTAATTCCTCCCACAACCAACGAAATGTAAATGTCAACAAGAACGAAACCGTTCCTAATGATCCAATAATCAAGTACCCATTCCTCAAGGTTCTTAAGGATTTGAATATCTCCAATCGACCTATATTATAAAGTAACCCATAAAATGTGATATAGGCTACTAGTATTAAATCTCCTTTATCACCAATAATAGTGGGTAATGCAATCGCAAAACTTATTGGTAAAATCCAATTAAAAATGGTAACTACGTTACTTAAAAGCTTTTGTTTTAAAAGGATTACATAATGTGGGATCACCAACAACATAAACAGTAGGTACAACCAAGGTGTTTGATGACTTCTGTAGTTCCAGAAACCAACTTCTGCTGCATAGTATGTACTCCAAATGACCACAAGTATTGCAATCATATGGGATCGTAACACATAAATTAATGGAAGACACAATGCTATCCACACCAAAAGGAATGAACTGATGTTCCCTGGTATGTTATAAATCTGACTTACCAAAGAAATACAGGCTCCAACGGCAAAAAACAAAAACGTACCCGAAGCCTCTCTCCAGGTTGCAGATTTATCTTTCAGAATTGAAAACCCTACAAAAAACTGCCCTATAAGTAAAGGTATAAAGGCTAATACTGTTTTTGTAATTCTCGAAAAATCGTCCCAATTATGTGCTAACATTAGAATAATTCCTGATCCTATCAGTAGCGCTCCTAATACCCCAAAAATGGTAAATAATCTATTCGGTTTACCAATATCTTTTGTGGCGTAATATTGTTCTATCTTATCTGCGAGCTCTGGCGAAATGACCTTATCTTTTACCAAAGTTTTAAGCTCTTTATTAAATCTCGAACCCATGATATAAAATTGTTTAGTTATAAATGTAAGTAAAAAGACAGCTGCTGTTACACAGCTGTCTTCCAAATCATCAAAACAAGGAGTTGACCTCCCAATCTTATCTCACTTTTATTTTTTGATCAACGAGATAAGCACAACTCCTTCTTTTGATTTTAAGTATTTCCCTTGCTTTCGATGTATTTCTTATCTCTGGTATTTTTTTGCACTGCAATTGCCGCAAATAAGCTTAAGGTAAAGGACATCCCGTAAAAACCTTTTTCACTTAATTCTAAATCTGCATTCCACAAACCAATAATCAACAACAAAATAGAAGTAAGTGTTGTGAACCAACTAATACCATAATAAATTTCGGTTACTGGGATGCCCTCTAATCTATCCCTTACACTTTTTTGCACGGACACTGCCGAGAATAATCCAAATAATAGTATTGTAAAATAATACCCTTTCTCGTTCAGAAACATATCGGCGTTCCATAAACCAATACAATAGGATATCATACCGATGAACAACGCTGCCCATGATGCTGATATGAAAGCAGGCGTTGGTTTTTGATCGTAAACTTTAGATTCTTTGTTTTCTGATGTTTGATTCATCGTATCCTCAGAAACATCACTACTAAATTTGTAATCCATAATAAATTGATTTTGATGATTTTTTCTGAGACAAAGGTGGGCCAATCTGATGGAGTACAAAATTCTATTTTACAAAAAAACTTACGATATATAAGTTAAAAATTTACATTTAATCCCATATTATACTATATTTATAGTAAATTTTACTTACGATATAATGAGTGTTATTTCTTCTATAATCCAAACCTTTTCTGAGGAAGAGAAGCGAAGTTTTATTGCGTTTCTAAAGAAAAAAAACAAAAGGAACGACACCAAAAACATCGAATTATTCAAGCTTTTGGATACTAATGAAGAAGTAAAAGATCTAGACATTTTGATTTATGGAAAGCGCTCCAAAAATGCTTATCACGCATTGAGTAAAAGACTTCATGATAATTTAATAGATTTCGTCGCCTCAAAAAGCTTTGAAGGAGAAACTTCAGAAGAGATGGATATTTTAAAACTACTACTGTCCAGTAGAATTTTCTTTGAACAAAAGCAAAACAAAATTGCTTTCAAAACCCTTCAAAAAGCCGAACAAAAGGCAAAAACATACGATCTGTATACAATTTTAAATGAAATATATTATACCAAAATTCAATACGCGCATTTAAGTTCATCCCTGCATCTCCCCGATTTGATTCACGATTTCAGAAAAAATAAGACTTCTATCCAGGAAGAGGAAAACCTTAATTTATTCTATGCAACCGTACAAAACCAACTGCATCAACAGCATGGAGATTTTAATACAGTGATCAAAAGCACTTTATCACAATTCGGAATTTCAGTTACTCAAGATCTAACCTTTAGGTCACTGTTCAAAATTTTGGAAATCACAAACAAAGCAGCTCAAGAAACCAGGGATTATTTTACCATCCTACCTTTTGTAGAAGAGGCCTACAGTAAAATCATGGATAAAGAAGAGTTGATCGACAAACACTTATTTTATCATATTCAGATTCTGTATTATGTGGCTAATGCTTATTTCAGGAATAAAGACTTTAACACCTCGATGCATCATTTATCGCAAATGAAAGAACAGATGCTAAAGCATCAGAAAAAATATTATCGTCGATTTTTTCCGCAATATACGCTACTACAAACCTTAAATCTAAATTATACTGGCGATGGAGAAAGGGCTATTGATATTCTGGAAAACTTTGAAGAACATAAATACAAAGAACAAGTTACTTACCTGTTAGATCTTAAACTAAGTCTTATTGTATTTTATTTTCAACAACTTCGATTTAGAGATGCTTTGAATGTTTTTAACAGTCTATATCATAGTGACACCTGGTATACACAAAAAGCTGGGGCACTTTGGGTTATCAAAAAGAACTTAGTCGAAATCCTTTTACGCATCGAATTGGACCACATTGACCTTATAGAATCACGAGTAAATAGTTTTCGGAAAAAACATGGCACCTACTTAAAACAGCACGGAGAAAAACGCGCCTTAGAATTCCTAAAACTTATTCTTGAATACTACAGAAAACCAGAAGTGATTACCACCGATTCTTTCCGATCAAAAATTAAACAAGCGCTTATTGATTCCCGACGGGAACAGGAGGATATTTTTGAAATGAGTTTTTACGCCTGGTTACAAGCAAAAGCACATAATAACAACTTGTATAGAATCACATTAAAGTTATTAGCGCAAACCTGATCACACGCTATTCATCAAATTAACAGCATTGTATCATGCTTTAACCAATATTTCACATAAGCGCTTATGCAATTTTATTACCTTCCGCCGTTCAAAAAAATCATTCTATGAAAAGAAATATACTTTGGCTTCTCATATTCACCGTAACATTTACTACTGGTGGATATGCGTTTCAAGCTAAAAAAAAGAGAAAAGGAAAAAAGACTGTGGTACAAAAGAAAGCTCCTGGTCAAAAAAAAGACACTGTAATGCCTTATACCAAAGTCATTACCAAACAAACAAAAACAGACAAAGGGTTATTTGATGTTCATTTTGTGAACGACAAATATTATTATGAAATTCCCGACTCATTGCTTAACAGAGAAATGTTGATGGTAACTCGAATTGCCAAAACTGCCACAGGTATAGGTTTTGGAGGGGGTAAGCAAAATACGCAAGTGCTACGCTGGCAAAAAAAGAACAAACAAATATTGCTACGTGTGGTCTCTCATCAAATCTTTGCTGCAGATTCATTACCCATTCACGAAGCGGTCGTAAATTCAAATTTTGAACCCGTATTGTATGCTTTCCCTATAAAAGCATTTCATAAGGACTCTATCCATAATGCCACGGTAATTGATGTTACTAACTTATACAAGAAAGATGTAAAAGCACTAGGTTTCCCTGCTGCGAGACGCAAAACTTACAAAATTAGCAAGTTGGATGATGCTCGATCCTACATCGATACCATAAGAAGTTATCCACTTAATATTGAAGCTCGACACATCAAAACGTATAATGCTGCAGAACCACCTTCGAATGCAAGCACAGGATCTATCTCATTAGAAATGAGCAATTCTATGATCCTACTTCCAAAAACTCCTATGAAACGTCGTTATTTTGACCAACGCGTTGGATGGTTCGCCAGAGGTCAGGTAGATTATGGCCTAGAAGCACAAAAAAGCAAGACTGTGCGTTATCTTGATCGTTGGAGACTTGAAGTCAAAGAAGAGGACATTGCCAAATTTAACCGAGGTGAACTTGTAGTACCTAAAAAGCAAATTGTGTATTATATTGATCGTGCTACACCCAAAAAATGGAGAAAGTACATCAAGCAAGGTATCGAAGATTGGCAAGTTGCTTTTGAAGAAGCTGGTTTTAAAGAAGCAATTATTGCCAAAGATCCACCTAGCGTTGAAGAAGATCCCGATTGGAGCCCAGAGGATGTACGATATTCTGTAGTTCGATATCTAGCATCTCCTATCCCTAATGCTAATGGTCCTCACGTGAGTGATCCCAGGTCCGGAGAAATATTAGAAAGTGATATTAACTGGTATCACAATGTTATGACTCTACTTAGAAATTGGTTCTTCGTTCAAACTGCAGCTATTAATCCCAATGCTCAAAATGTAGCTTTCAAAGATGAAGTAATGGGTGAACTTATTCGCTTTGTATCTTCGCATGAGGTAGGACATACCCTTGGGTTACCACATAATATGGGTAGTAGCGCTGCCTATCCTGTTGAATCACTACGAGATCCAGAATTCACAAAAAAATACGGAACGGCTCCATCCATTATGGATTATGCAAGATTTAACTATGTGGCACAACCGGGGGATGGTGATGTTGCCCTTATGCCAAAAGTAGGAATCTATGACAAGCATTCTATCCGCTGGGGTTATCGTCCAATCTTAGACAAAACCGCAGAAGAAGAAAAGAAAACCTTGGACCAATGGATTTTGAAACATCAAAACGATCCTATGTACAGATTTGGAAGACAGCAGTTTGGTGTTATAGATCCTAGTTCTCAGACCGAAGACCTGGGAGACGATGCTGTAAACGCAAGTACCTATGGAATAAAAAACCTAAAACGTATTGTTCCTAATCTAATACAGTGGACAGCAGAAGATGGTAAAAACTATGATGATCTCGAAACTATGTATGGCCAGGTATTAGCGCAATACAACAGATATATGGGGCACGTGAGCTCGAACATTGGAGGTGTATATGAATATTATAAGACCTACGACCAGGAAGGCGCCGTTTATACCCATGTCACCAAAGAAAATCAAAAGCGCGCTATGAAATTTTTGCAAGAAGAATTATTTAACACGCCGCAATGGCTATTGGATAACGCTATCTTTAACAAAATTGAATCTGCCGGAAGTGTAGAACGCATTCGTAATTTCCAATCCAGAACATTAAACCGCCTATTAGAGCATGGTCGTATGGCACGACTTATAGAAAACGAAGCATTAAATACCAATGAAGCCTATACGCTTCTTGATATGATGAGCGAATTACGCTCTGGGTTGTGGTCTGAGTTAAGAAACGGTAGAACTATCGATGTATATCGACGTAATTTGCAAAGAGCTTATGTTGATAGAATGGAGTTTTTGATGACCAAAGAACAGCCAAAAATACCAGCAAACATAAGACGTTTTGTAGTACGAACTAACGTAAACGCTTCTCAAAGTGATATCCGTGCTGTGGTAAGAGCAGAGCTAACCACATTGCGAAGAGATGCGAGAAGTGCCGCCTCTAGAACAGCAGATAGAATGACGCGTTATCACCTTTTAGATATTGCGGAAAGAATCTCCAATATTCTAGAACCCAAAAAGTAAAGCTATTGTATCATAGCATATTAAGATCCCTGCATTTCATGCAGGGATTTTTTTTGTAGTTATAATTCAACAAGGTTTAAAAAAAGCTTTTTCCAGAAATTTCCCCTACCAAAAAGGGGTGTATTCCCGATGGCGCGATAAAGAGATTTCGACTAGGTTTGCCTTATCATTTCATTTATAAACTTTTAACATTCACACAAATGGCTCTAGAAAATATAATACCCATTTCTTTTTCTGACCACGAATTGCAACAACTTAGTTTTGGGATTAACGCCATAAACGAAGTATTAAACGGAAAAACTGTAACCCTATCCCCAGAACAGAGAAAACAATACGGACGTATCGCAAATCAAAACAAACAGATTGTAGATTGTGCCAAGAAACATATGGAAAAACAACCGAAATGGATTCCTAATTTTCTGGACAAAGAAGAGTTTGATCGGGATTACCACACTCGGAAACAACTCGATTCTCAAGTAGAAAAACTAAAGACACTTACCCAACAACTCATAGACACTAAGATGTTATTGGATTATGATAACTATTCGAATGCGCTGAGTTTTTACAGAATGGTTCGTTACCTGGCAGGAGAAAACGAACCCAATGCAGAAGAGGTATATCAGGAAATGAAAATACTTTTTGGTAAAAACAAAACAGTTACCGACGAATCCGAAGAATAATTAGCCTATTATTTATTAACCACTTAGTGTTCTTAGCCTCATCATATTATTTTTATTCTATTAAAAAATATGATGAGGCATTTATTAATTCATTAATTTACAACAAAAGACATCTTTAAAACGTTATTCGTAGTAACCAACTTATCGCTTCACATGAGTATACTTCCAAAATACGGTTTGCTTCAATATCGAAACTCGGCTAGATTTTATATCAAATCAGTAGAAGAAAGCCTAGCGCTTTTCAAACAGGAAACCAAAGATCATAAAACCCCTTTGTTCTTAATCCACAAGCCAGATCAGCAAGAAGAACTAGATAGCGCAATCAACTTTTTGAATAATTTCAGAGTGATGCTCTATGTAGACTGGTTAGACGATATAACTGAAGATGATAAAAGTGAAGAACTTACCCAAACTATTTTGCAAAAAATCACCGCCTGTGATAAGTTCATTTTTTTGGCCACAGAGGAAGCGTTACAATCCAAATGGTGTAATTGGGTAATTCGTCTGGCAAAAACCAAAATTAAGACAGAAGATATTATTATGCTTCCTGTGCGCAGTGATTTTGATGATTTTCAAGGAGAAGATATTCTTCAAAAGCATCCGTATATCTACGAAGTAGAAGAACATCTTTATCATATCCAATATCCAAACGGAGATAGCAAAGAACTAGCCGATTGGATGAGGCACTAAATTCTTTATAAGTGATTTGCGATACGCTCTACTGCTTTAATGGTTTCATCAAGATCTTCATAAGATAATGCATCTGTGATAAACCAGGTTTCAAAAGCACTTGGCGCAATATAAATTCCTCGCTCCAGCATACCGTGAAAGAACTTTTTAAAAGTCTCATTATTTCCATTTGCGGCAGTATCAAAATCCACGACCTTGTCTTCTGCAAAATGTACAGAAATCATGGAACCTAATCTATTGATCGTATGCACTACACCTTTGGCAGTCAATACTTCTGCCATTCCTTTATGTAAATAAGCAGTTTTTTCTTCAATAGACTTAAAAATTTCAGGCTGTGTATGTAATTCAGTTAACATTGCCAGACCTGCTGCCATAGCTAGTGGATTACCGCTCAAGGTACCTGCTTGATATACTGGTCCTAAAGGCGCTAAATGATTCATTATTTCTTCTCTGGCCGCAAATGCTCCTACAGGTAATCCTCCTCCTATAACTTTACCAAAAGTGACAATATCTGCATCGACACCTAGTAGCTCCTGTGCCCCACCTTGAGCCAATCTAAAACCAGTCATCACCTCATCAAAAATCAATAACATATCATTGGCATCACAAAGCGTTCGTAAACCTTCTAAAAATCCTGGTACAGGAGGGATACAACCCATATTACCTGCAACAGGTTCTATAATGATACACGCAATTTCTCCTTTGTTAGAATTTACTATACTTTCTACCTGTTCCAGATCATTGTATCTGGCCAACAGGGTATCTTTGGCAGTTCCCTGTGTTACTCCAGGACTATTAGGGCTTCCAAAAGTAACCGCGCCACTCCCCGCTTGAATAAGAAAAGAATCACTGTGCCCATGGTAGCATCCAGCAAACTTTATAATTTTATCACGTCCTGTATATCCTCTAGCCAATCGCACTGCACTCATACAAGCTTCGGTACCTGAATTTACAAATCGAATCTTATCGATATTTGGCACCATAGCGACAGCCAATTCTGCTATCTTGGTTTCTATCTCGGTAGGCATTCCGAAACTGGTCCCCTTTTTAGCTTTTTGCACAACAGCATCTACAACAGGAGGATAAGCATGTCCCAAAATCATTGGCCCCCATGAATTGATATAATCAATGAGACGATTACCATCCTCATCAAATAAATAAGCACCTTTGGCTTCTTTTACAAAAATCGGGTCTCCTCCTACAGCTTTAAATGCTCTTACTGGTGAATTTACACCTCCCGGGATTACTTTTTGCGCCTCAGCAAACAGAGCGCTACTTCTTTGATAGATCATATTTAATTAAAATCTTCTTCCTCTTCTTCGGCGGCAACTCTTAGCACCTGTCCGATTTTGATATTATTATCTGCTAAATTGTTATATGCCTTTAGCTCTTCAACTGTAATCTTATACCTTTTGGAAATAGAATACAGTGTGTCTCCTTTTTGTACCAAATGCCCACTACTTTCAGTCATTCTAGACACCACTGCTACCTCTTCTTTTCTAGGCTTTCTATTCTTCTTGCGACCTAAAACCTGATCGTCATATTTATCTAAATCATAACGTTCTATAATACTAATAAGTTTTTGGGGATACTTCTTATCAGTAGCATATCCTGCTTCTCTCAGCCCCCTTGCCCAGGATTTATAATCCCTTTTGTTAAAAGTAAATAATCGGGCATATCGCTTTCTATTTTTCAAAAAGAGTGAATGGTCTCGGAATGACTCGCTAGCATCATCGTATTTCCTAAAACATTCTTGTAATCGATCATCATCGTGATATACTCTATCACCTTGCCAATCGTGACATTTAATTCCGAAGTGATTTTTTGCCCGCTGTGTAAGATCTCCATAACCAGCACCAGACTCCAAAATACCTTGAGCAAGCGTTATACTCGCAGGAATCCCATAAGATTTCATTTCTTGTTTGGCAATACCTGCATATTCAAAAATATATTGTTGTACACGTTCTTGATAGGAGAGTGTAGTTGCCGGTTTCTTCGAGCTTTCTTTTACAACCTTTTTTTCTGTAGGCTTTTTTGTTTTGGCAACAGTAGTTTTATGCGATGGAACAGGTCTTTTGGTTCTAGAAGTGGAGGTTACTTTTTTACTTCCTCCACAAGAAATTAGAAAAAAAGTACTCAATAACAATACAATCAGTTTCTTCATTTTTGCATCAAATTGTAATAAGGGGTAGCTTCTTTTTCATTAATTTTTTATTCATTCCTGCTATACCCTGTACCCCTCCGGTATGCACGGCTAAAATACGAGTATTTTTTTTAAAAACACCCTTTTCTACAAGATCAAAAATCCCATAAACCATCTTAGCTGTATAGATAGGATCTAATGATATTTTTTGCTCTTTGCTGAACATATTGATAAACTCAATAAGCTCCCGATTTATTTTACCATAACCTCCAAAATGATAATCAGTAATCAGCTTCCAGTTGGTCCTGGACGTGTATTTTTTTATTTCATCAGAAAGAAAATCACCTTTTAACGCAGGGAAACCTATTACCTCTTGATCTAAGGTAGTACCATTAATAATGCCAGAAATTGTCCCTCCGGTTCCTACGGGGCAACAAATCACGTCGTACATTCTATCCTGATGGGTCAAAATTTCTTCGCAACCTTTTACCGCCAAATCGTTAGTCCCTCCTTCAGGGATTAGATAAAAATTACCGAATTCTTTGACAAGTTCCTGCAAAACTTCTTTGGTGTCCTTGGACCTGTAAGTAGTTCGATCCATAAACTTGAACTGCATCCCTTGCTGATTGGCAAAGTGTAACGTATCATTTTCTGATAACGTCTTAACTAATTGTACTCCCAATTCTTCTCCCCGGATTACCCCGATCGTTTGAAAACCCATTAATTTACCTGCCGCGGCAGTCGCAGCGATATGATTACTAAAAGCCCCACCAAAAGTAAGAATAGTAGCATATCCGGATGCTTTTGCTTCTATCAGATTATATTTCAACTTCCTGAACTTGTTCCCTGACACATGCTCATGCAATTGATCTTCACGTTTTATATGTAGCGTAACAGACGCAGTTTCTAAAATGGGATGCGTAATGAGTTGATTTTCTGAATGTACAGTTTCTGAAAAAAGCATGAAAAAACAGTGATTTTAGTTGATCAAAAACCTTTTTATTTATTTTTTACTATTTTTGGTCAACCAATTTAATGATTCTTGAGTTATGATTTTCAAAAATAGGTTTTTCGTATTAGTATTCCTTGGATTTGTTCTATGCCTTGCGAGCTGCAGTTCTTCTGAAGAACAAGAAGAACTTAACCCTCCACCTGTATCTGAAGAGCCTGATCCAGAACCAGACACAGAAACTGAGGATGACAATAATAACGAACAAGAACGTCAGGCAAATGTTATCTGGAAAAATTGGTATTTATCTGTCCCTATCGATAGAGGTAACGGTAAAGCAACTTCGATATATTATGAAGCAATTGAAAATGATGAATTGACCGAAGAACAACGTCAGTACTTTTACAAAAATAGCGACGGAAGCTATACGTTTTATACCAAATTTACTGGTTTTACTACTTCTGGAGGTTACGATTTGGACCAAAGAAAATACTGCCGAACAGAATTAAGAGAATACTGGAGAGGTAATCAAACCACAACCGATAACTGGTCTATGGCAACCGGAACTCATATTATGGAATCTACCTTACAGGTAAACTATTGTAAAGGAAATAAGCAAACTTATGTAGGGCAAATACACGGAATTAAAAACGAAGCTTTGGAGCTTCAGAATTCTCCTGCAACCGTAAAAGTACAGTGGTATGATGGTGATATTGTAATTGAGTATTATCAAAAACCAGAAAGTGGAGAATGGACTAGCGACGGAGATGCAAAAATCAATATTGGACGTGTAGAGCATGAAAAATTCACCATTTTTCTTAAGGTTGAAGGTGGTAAATTATTGTACAAACTGTACTGCGAAGCCAAAAATATCGATACTGAATACGTAACCGTTTATGATTATGTTGGAAATGGATATCGTTATGAAAACTACTTCAAAACTGGAAATTATTTCAAATGGGATGACGATTATGAAGAAGATTCAGAAGTTGTGCTCTATGGTGTAAAAACCTCTCATACTGAATAGCACACTACCAATATTTCATAAAACTCCAGAGTTTTCTCTTTTTCAGATAATCAAGATCGTCTTCATTTTCGTAAGCTTCTCTCTCAAAAGAGATATTTCTGTACGCCAGTTGCGAGTTTCGATATTGTATTACTCTTACGATATATTCTAAAAGATAGATGAGATAGAAGGGTAATACCAATAACTCGGCCTGCTGTCTCAAATGGATGCGTTCGTGATTGATGAAGCTTTCATCTTCCTTTAAGAATGAATCTTTGACCACAATAAATGGCCAGAGCGCAATCCCTACGAAATGTCTACCTATCAAATATTTGTTAACAACAACGCGCATATACCTGCAAGATACTTATTTTTGTATAATGAATGGTCCTAAAAAAATAATAACTCCAAAAGAGGGAGATTATTATATTACCCCAGAAGGGTATCGTTGTTTTACAGAACAATATCATCTAAGAAGAGGATATTGCTGTGAAAGTGGTTGCAGACACTGTCCATACGGATATGACAAGAAAACGAATAGTTACTCAAAAAAATAGTGTTACATTCCCTTATATGGTATGATTATTGTGGCCTATTTTTTTGCATAAGATGTTGTTAAACCTATAAAATCCAGGGATTATGAAATTTTTTTCACTTTTATCATTAATCCTTATCATAACATTGAGTTCTTGCACTACGGTAAGAGTTGCTTCAGATTATGATAAGAAGGCTAATTTTAATACATATAAGAGCTACGCTTTTTATAAACCGGGTATCGATAAGGCAGAAATTAGCGATCTCGACAAAAAACGAATTCTACGTGCTATTGAAGCAGACATGAACGCAAAAGGCTTCCAAAAGTCGGACAATCCGGATGTTTTGGTTAGTATTTTCACCAAGACCAGAGAAAATGTAAATGTATACCAAAATAACTGGGGCTGGGGTTGGGGCCCAGGATGGGGTTATGGATGGGGATGGAACCCATGGTTTTGGGGACCAAACTATAATTCTGTTTCTCGAGTTACTGAAGGCACCTTGTACATAGACCTTATAGACGCGTCTAAAAAGGAATTAATCTGGCAAGGTATGGGAACATCTGCTTTGACCAATAAAGTGGATAAAAAACAAGAAAAAATGAATGAAATTGTGGCGGCTATCCTAGAAAAATATCCTCCAGAATTGAATTAACAGATACAACAAAGTTAAACGCAACAGCCTTTCTTATACAGAAAGGCTGTTTTTTTATTGTACTTTTATAGAGAACTTGACAATACAACTATGCGAAACTTTCTACTAGGGGCAGTAATCATGGCTTTATTGGCTTTAGGAATTAAATACTTTATTGATTCCTCAAATACCCGAAAAACAGAATTGGCATCATCCGATCTTATTTTAAATCAGATCAAGAATGTTGGCAAACTTGTAGTCACCGAAGGTAATTTTGCTGAAGTAATTACATACAAAGATGCCAAAAAGTATTATTGGGATTTTTTTACAGCCAAAAAAGCAGCTGTTATTGTAGTTAATGCAACAGTACAAGTTTCTTACGATCTGGGTAAAATCGAGTATATTCTTAATCAAGAGAATAAAACCGTAACGTTAACCCATATTCCAGAACCAGAAATCAATATCAATCCAGATATCAAATATCATAATCTTGTTTCTGGATTCTTGAATCCATTTTCTGCAGAAGATCATAATGAAATACAAAAAAAGGTAATAAAAGAGTTAGATCGTAAGGTCCGAAAATCCACCCTGATCACCAATTCTGAAAATCGTTTGATTAGCGAACTACAAAAGATTTATATTCTCACCAATTCCTTGGGATGGCGATTAAAATACAATCATACAGAAATCACTAACGAGTCTGAGATCAAGCAATTAATCGATTAATTTTGAACAAAAAAAGAAGGAAAGAGAGCTCTCTTTCCTTCTTCATATAAAACCTGTTAAAAGAAATTTGCTTTGTCCCTCAAACTTCTCGTTTTGATACAGATTATTGTTTTGTACTTATTAAACGCATCACTTCTAATATACCCCACCCCCTATCACAAAAAAAATTAATTATTTATAATATTTGTAATGAAGGACGCTAACTGCTCCTTGTTTACTTTCTCTATTTGGTGAGGAAAATCAAGAATTTCTTTCAATGTACTAGAAGGTAACGAATTGCTTACATGCTCTGATTCTTCTTTGGTCACCATAGTATCCAAACTTCCTAACAGCACAACCACTTCGGTTTGTATGGATCCCAACACTTGATCATCAAGAAGTGGTTGATTTCCTAAATTCCGCATTAAATTCCCCGTTTGAAGAACTACATTTTTCCAGTTTTCAGGACCGTGTAATTGTGCCAAATAATTGGCGAATTTTGGTACTTTTTCTTCAATTTTATCAGGATTAAGCATCTTTACCTCTTTGGCTGCAAACGCTGGAGACCAATCAAATTTTGTTCCTAAGGTGATAATTTTTCGGACACTTCCAGGATACTTATGCTCAAAGTTTAATGCTACGTACCCTCCCATACTATACCCAAAAATGTATACCTCTTTAAGATTATGAGACCGAATAAACGAATGCACGTTATCCGTAAAAAGTTCAATACTAAAGTCTTTTGTCACTGTTGTTCCCCCATGCCCATCAAAATTAAAGTCATGCACTTCAAACTGTTGAGATAAAATACTTTTCAATTCCTGAAATTGATCCACGCACCCTAGAGCTCCATGGAGTAAAAGAATATGTTTTTTCATCTTAATAGGATATAAATTTTATCGTGAAGAACTGTTTCATTTCCACATTATTTTAAAACAGCACTTTGGTATTCGTCAACTTTTCTATAATTCTGATTTTCTCTGCTTCGGAAAATTTATTTTGGCTCAAATCCAATACCACGAGCGTTTTTAAAGATTCTAAATTTTGGGGTAAATTGTTCAAACCAGATTTTCTGATTAAAAGCACCTTTATGTTCTGTAGTTGTTTCAACTGATTTGACAATAATTCCAGATTCATATTTGGATTTTCATCCAGCACCAAACCCTCTAAGTTTTGCATCAACGCTAATTCTTTAGGAAGATCTGTAAGCTGGTTCGCACTCAATACCAAAATTTTTAATGACGGCATTCGAGATAATACTTTGAAACCTTTGGAAAGATTTAGTTTCGGGTTATGACTTAAATGAAGTTCTTGTAAACTTCCTAAATGCACCATTTGTTCGGGAAGTAGGGATATCTCATTTCCGGAGAGATATAAAAAATCAAGCTTCTTTATCTCTCTAAGAGTCTTCATACTTTCTGCCAAATCCAATTGATTATTGGCTAGATCAACTTCCCTAAGATTAGGGAAATGAATAAAAACTTCTGGAGTATGTTTGAAATTATTTTTCCTAAGGTTAATTACTCGTAATTCTTGTAAACTCTTTAAATCATCCGTAAGCGTGCTCAAATTATTATCTTCTAGATTCAATAAGGTAAGTGCTTTTAATTGGTTGATTCCAGAAGGTAATTCTTCAAGATTGCATCCAGGAATATACAAACTAGATAGTTGTGTAAGTTGATCAGCCTGTTTTTCCAGAACCGAAATATTTGAACAATTCAGGCGAAGTGTTTTTATTTTTTCCGGTGCTTCAAAAACACCCTCTACCAAATCGTTTGGGTTCTGCTTTTGAGCATATATTGTTGGTAACAATAAACTGGTAGTTACCATGGCAACAATTACAGATCTCAACATCTAACTTTTATCTTTTATACTACTAATTTTATTCCCTTTAAATGTAAACTCAGAAACACCTTTGAGTTGCAAGGTATCCCCGCTTTTCATCCCATTGGGAAGATCTACCGCCAAAATCCCTTCATAGTCTATTGTAATACGGGCTAGGTCAGTATCAAACTGCCATGACGTAATGGTTTGTTTTCTTTCTTTAAAAAATGATGTAGCAGACTCTGCTTGTTTTACAAACTCATCCAGGCCTTCTATTTTGAGATCCAGGGTATCTCCGGTATAATTTTCGAAGACAATATCCTGATCCAAATCTCGAATCATCCCTTCTACGTCAAAATTATTATAAGAATTGACATAGTTTTCTATCATCTGCTTTTGTTCATTTTGCATGGTATCATTTTTTTTACAGCTCATCAAAACTCCAAACACTATGAATATCCAAAGACATCTCATATTAGATCGTTTTTAATTTGGTCACCACCAGATGTACTTTATTTGATAACTCCAGACCTCCATCTATTTTCAAAACAGGGCAGTCCAGTTTTTTTATCCAATTCTTGTGAATCTTAAGTGATCTTCCCTCAAAATCATCATTTTCATACTGATTGGCCCATTGCAAAAATGCTTTAGAATTTTTCTGAATCTCTTGATCTGTTTCTAACAAATTCCCGTATCGTTCATTTTCTCTTTTATGAAGCCTATCCATTCTTTCTTCATTATCCAAATACAGAAAAATAGCCAAATCAAAGGCTATCTCCCATTCTTTCCCCCAGCTTACCATAGAACCACTCATCACTACATGATCATAATGTTTGAAATCTTGCTTCAAATGCTCATTTCGTTCTTGTAATGGCACTTTTTCGACAAACGGAGGTTCTGTTTTTCTCCAATAATAATCATCGACATCCAAATGCACAAAACCTGTTTCTTTTTCAATGGCCTTTCCCAATGTTGTGGTTCCCGAACCGGAAGCTCCAAATATTAATATTTTCATCAGACTGATTTATAATTATGCATCAGAACATATATCATTATGCTTGCATCTAGCCATTTACATTCTAAAATTAACTAATTCCCAAATAAAAAACACCTACCCACCTTTATTCACAAAGCACTAACAATCAATATTATAAAAGTTTTCAAACGACTACAAACGATTACAAACGAAATTAAATGCTTCCTAACCGAATCCCATTTGAACTTGATACTATGTTTGCATCGTCGAAACATCAGAACTCGATAGTATCAATTGTTTAACGAAAACTAAAAATTATGAACACGCTTAAAAACAAAGTACAGTTGATTGGAAACTTAGGACAAGAACCAGAAATCGTAAATCTGGAATCTGGAAAAAAATTGGCAAAATTCTCCATTGCCACCAATGATTACTATTACAACAAATCCGGAGATAAAATCACGGATACACAATGGCATAATATTGTGGCATGGGGTAAGACCGCAGAAATCATTGAAAAGTATGTAAACAAAGGACAAGAAGTAGCTATTGAAGGAAAGCTCACCTCAAGAAGCTATGAAGACAATGATGGACAAAAACGGTATATTACAGAAGTTGTTTGCAACGAATTGCTCATGCTTGGTAAATAACTTCGTAAGATCAATATCATAAATACGACTATTAAGGCTCCTGAACGGAGCCTTTTTTATTGGATTTTGGGTGACCAAATTATCCAAAACAGGCAGTTTGTCGTCTGAAGTAAGTTTTGAAAAATTAACACAGTCAGGGTGTTATCAAAATTCATTATTTTTAACAATACTAACTATATAAACCAATTTCTTTTTTGAACACGTATACCAAATATTGGTTTCTTGAAGGGTTTAATCTTTTTCAAAAACTCGGACGCATAACCATGATGCGTATGTGCGAAATTCTTGAAATGGAGAATATTAACAAAGGAGAAACCATTCACCTTATCAACAATGATGAGAAAAGTATTTTTTTTCTTAAAAAAGGAAGCGTAAAAATTGTTGATACTTCAAACGATACTACAAAGTACTTAGTAAAAAAAGGAAACATTTTTGGAGAACTATCTTTATATAACGACTTATCGCCAGCAGAAGAAAAAGCAATTGCCTTAGAAGACTGTATCATTTGCTATATAGAAGCCGATAGAATGGAAAAAATCATGCAAAAACACCAATCCTTAAAAAATGGTGTACTCAAAGTGTATGGTTTACGAATAAAAAAACTAGAACGCAGACTTCAAGACTTATTATATAAAGATAGCACTTCCCGAATCACTGATTTTATTACCGATTACATACAAGAATTCGGACAAGTAGAAAATAATAGAATGATAGCCAAAAACCTGTTATCACATAAAGATATTGCCCACTTAACCAACACCTCAAGACAAACGATTAGTAATGTTTTGAGTCTATTACGTAAAGACAACATCATTGATTATGATTCTCAATATGTTTCTATGCTCAAAAAACCTATACCGATATAAAACTAGCAAAAGACACCGTATATTAATTATGAAATTCACACAACCAAAAATCATCTCGACACTCTTCTTTGTATTTGCCTTTTCTGTCTTATACAGTCAAGAAAGCGAAATAGAGAATTCGATATACATTACTGCAAATACCAGTAATGATATTGATCTAGATGTACTACAACAGATCGTCAAAGCATCAGAACAACAAAAAGACAACACCTTATTATTGGTTGGTAATATTGCTGATCCAGCCAGTATTAAAGAAAATTCTACAAAAACTACGATAGGGAAACAATTGGATGTTATCGAAGACTTTAATGGGCAAATTATACTCACTCCCGGATACAACGAATGGAAAGTATCGGGTTACAAAAACGTCAAAAGAATCGAAAAATTTGTTCAGGATAACAGTGCAGCCAAGTACTATCCCGATGATGGATGCCCTATCAAGAAAAAAGACCTTTCCGAAAACGTGGTCTTAATCGCTGTAGATTCTCAATGGTATCTCGAAAACTGGGATAAAAATATCTACATCAATGACAATTGTGAGATTCAAAACCGAACACAGTTTTACGATGAGTTTGAAAGTGTGCTGAAAAAGAATCAAGATAAAATTAAGATCGTTGCTATTCATCACCCGGTTTTTTCAAACTCTACTTCGGGTCTAATTGCCAGAACTGGAGGTACGTCTACCCAGGATTTTCAGAACAAACAATACACCGACTTACGAAATAAATTACTTACTCTCGCACGCCAACGAGAAAATGTCATCTTTGCTTCTGGGAAAGATCAAAACCTGCAATACATCAATAAATATAGCATTCCTCAAATCATTAGTGGTGCCGTGGGAAATACAAAAGGTGTGCGATCGGTGATGAAAGGTGATTTTGGTGCTTCGCAAATGGGATATGCCAAATTAGATGTGTTTAAAAGTGGAAAGGTCACCGTTTCTTTTTTCTCCAGTACCGATACTCCTATATTTTCTACGATCATTTTTTCTGGAGATGTTTCAGAACTTTCCTATAATTTCAAATCGAAAAACAGTTTTGAAAAAACCACAACATCTTCTGTATATACCGCAGAGGAAACCACAAAGGGAAAATTATATCGTGGACTTTGGGGAGACCATTATCGAAAATTTTACAGCACCCAAGTGGAAGCTCCCATAGTATTCTTAGACACCTTATTTGGTGGACTACAACCAATACGCCGTGGAGGAGGACATCAATCTAAATCCCTTCGATTAGAAGATAAAGATGGAAGACAGTTTGTAATGCGAGCCTTAAGAAAAAGTGCTACTAAATTCTTACAGGCGACGGCATTTCAGGATAAATACGTAGAAGAAGATTTACAAGATAGTTTTGCAGATCGATTTTTACTGGATTTCTATACCTCTGCTCATCCCTACACTCCGTTTGCTGTGGGTACACTTGCCGATGCTGCAAATGTATACCATACCAATCCTAAACTCTTTTATGTGCCTAAACAAGAAGCGTTAGGAGTATACAACGATGAGTATGGAGATGAACTATACATGATCGAAGAACGTGTTGCCTCGAATCAAAACGAGTTAGAAAGTTTTGGGAAACCCAAAGATATCCTAAGTACAAATGATGTGTTGATGGAGATTCGAAAAACCGGAAAATCTATTGTCGACGAACCTTCTTACATACGTGCCCGATTATTTGATATGCTTATCGGAGATTGGGATAGACACGAAGATCAATGGCGTTGGGCGCGATTCCAAAATCCCGATGGAACCGAAGTATGTAAACCGATCCCCAGGGATAGAGACCAGGCATTTTCTGTATTTGATGGCAGTGTACTCTCGTTTTTGAGATTTGCTGTGCCCTTTATACGAATGATGCAGTCTTTTGATGAAGAGTTACCCAATACCAAGTGGTTCAACTTTGAGCCTTACCCGCTTGATCTTACCTTTATCAATAAATCCAATTGGGAAGATTGGCAACATCAAATCCAATATATCCAGAACAACCTAACCGACGAGGTGATAGAAAAAGCTTTTAACGAGATTCCTGATGAAGTGAAAGGAGAAACTATTGAATCTCTTAAAACCAAACTAAAAGGAAGAAGAGCTAATCTTGAAAATATTGCCAGAGCCTATTATTTGTACATCAATAAATTTGAAGTAGTCGTCGGGACTCAAAAAAATGATGATTTTATCATCGAAAGACTTCCCAATGGCCAAACTTCTGTAAACATAAAACGTAAAGATCATGAAATTTTCGATCGTACCTTCACCAATGAAGAAACCAAAGAAATTTGGTTATATGGTCTAAATGGTAATGATTCATTTAAGGTCCAGGGACAAGGCGATCATCCGATCATGGTTCGGATTATGGGTGGACGAAAAAATGACACTTACGATTTTAGCAATAGAAGAAAGGTGAAACTTTATGACTACAAATCAAAAGATAATACCATCGTACACAAAAATTCAAGAAAGTGGCTAGTCGATTCTTATGAGATTAATAATTATGACTACAAAAAACGTCGCTATCATGTAAATCAGGTATTACCGCTATTAGCCTTTAATCCCGATGATGGATTACGCATTGGGGTTCAAAACACCTTTACACAATATGGTCTGCAAAGAAACCCTTTTACTCATAAACAATCCATTGGTGCATCGTATTATACAGGATCATCAGGGTTTGATGTATCATACAATGGAGAGTTTTCTAATATTTTTTACAACTGGAATTTTGGTGTAGAAGCCAAATACAACAGCCCTACGTTTGCGATTAACTTTTTTGGAATTGGTAATGATACCGAATACGACAGAGACGAAGTAGATTTAGATTTTAACCGAACTCGAATTGAGAAATTGAGTGCTGCGATTTCTCTGATATGGAGAGGTCGAGATGGAGGTAACTTTTACTTCAAACCGCTATTCGAATCTTTTGAGGTTGAAAACACAAATGGACGATTCATCAATATCGTACCCGCCACCAATGATGTTTTTGAAAGACAAAACTATCTGGGAGCCGAAGCACATTATCATTTTGCCAACAAAAATGACCTTGCTTTTCCTACCTATGCACTTAATACAGGGATCACCGCAGGATATAAAACCAATATTGATGGTGGAGATAATGAAAATAGTTTTGCCTATGTAAGACCGTATTTTTCTATAGATCATAGCCTTTCTAAAAGAGGCAACTTTGTTCTGGCTACAAAAGTTCAAGCCGAAGCGATACTTGGTGATGATTTTGAGTTCTATCACGGAACTACAATTGGAGGAAACAACGGACTACGTGGTTTCAGAAACGAACGCTTTAATGGTAAGTACTCTCTATACCAAAATATCGATCTGCGTTGGCAACTAGGAAAATTCAAAACCAGCTTTATCCCTTTAAAATATGGAGTAACCGGTGGGTTTGATCATGGTCGGGTTTGGGTTGAAGACGACGATTCGGATACCTGGCATACCTCAGTAGGAGGAACTTTTTGGATTAGTGGTTTAGACACTTTTTCGGCAAATGCTGGTTTATATGGCACCGAAGACGGAGCACGATTTGTATTTACTGTTGGATTCGCTTTTTAGAACAAAAAATAAACTTTTAACATACGCTCACACTTATGAAAAAACCGGTTGTAATTGCACAGGTTAGCAAGTTGGAAACCAAAACACCAACACATGCCATTGTAAATGGCTTGGATTTAGTTATTGTAAAATATGAAGATGATATTTCTGTGCTCTATGGTCGATGCCTGCACAGAGGTGCTTTGATGGCAGATGGTCATATCGATGGACACAATCTAATTTGTGGTGTACACGGTTGGGATTATCGCTATGACACAGGAGTGTCAGAATATAATAACAAGGAAGTATTACATAAGTTTACAGCACAAATAAAAGGAGATGATTTATTGGTAGATGAGGAAGAAATCAACCAATACTTGGCTGAACACCCACAACCTTTCAATAGAGAAGAATATTTGGGTGCCTATGCGGATACTCATCCAGAAGAAACTGAGCCTTATACGAACTATATTAAACATTTAGCACAATATGGTTTGAAAAAAGTAGGGCATCACGGGTTTTCAGAAGCAATGGGAGTAGACCGAAACACGCTTCCCAAATGGGAAAATATACAATTTCTACCTGCTCAATTGGCAAAGAAACCTTTATTAGATCACGAAGAAGTTGCTACCAAAGTAGTGATCGGACCAAGGGCCAAAAAACCGTTAACCCTCAATATTCCTTTATTTGTGAGTGATATGAGTTTCGGAGCTTTATCGAGAGAGGCAAAGATTGCGCTATCAGCTGGTGCTGAAATGGCCGGAACCGGAATCTGTTCTGGAGAAGGTGGAATGTTACCCGATGAGCAAGCCGAAAACTCAAGATATTTTATGGAGTACGCTTCTGCCGGGTTTGGTTTCTCTTGGGATCGCGTTCCCAAAGTGCAAGCATTTCATTTTAAAGGTGGACAAGGTGCCAAAACAGGTACCGGAGGGCATCTCCCCGGAGAAAAAGTAAAGGGAGAAATCGCAAAAGTTCGTGAGTTAAAAGAAGGGGAAGCAGCAATATCTCCTGCCACTTTTACAAACCTGGTTACCGTAAAAGATTTTAGAGATTGGGGTAATAAGGTCCGTGAAGTATCTGGAGGAATTCCAGTAGGATTCAAGTTGGCAGCAAGTCACATCGAAAAAGATATTGCCTTTGCACTTGAAGCCGATGCAGATTACATCATTTTGGATGGACGTGGAGGTGGAACCGGAGCTGCACCAACGGTTTTGCGAAATAACATCAACGTACCTACAATTCCGGCCCTGGCTAGAGCCAGAAAATTTTTGGATCAGCAAGGGGTAAAGGACGTTACCCTAGTCATTACTGGTGGACTTCGTATAGCAGAGGATTTTGCCAAAGCCATGATGCTTGGAGCAGATGCTATTGCTGTTTCGAATGCGGCCATACAGGCGGTAGGTTGTGTAGGGATGAGAGCCTGTAACACTAATAATTGCCCGGTGGGAGTTGCCACTCAAAAAGAACATCTAAGAGCACGATTAAAAATCCAATCCTCAGCCAGGCAATTGGCCAATTATTTTGAAGCCTCTACAGAGTTGATGCAAGTTATCGCGAGATCTTGTGGTCATAATGATATCCAACAATTCAATTTTGATGATCTGACCACTTTTGATTATGACATGCATCGACTAACGGGCATTAACTATGCGGGTGTGCTATAAAATACTGTTAGTCGTTATTTTGAGCTTTCCCTCAACGCTGTTAGGCCAACAAGGATGGATGCTAGGTTTTGCCCCATCCTTAGAACTTGAAGAAAATTTGATAGGATTTAATGCAAGAGGGTACTACGGAATTAACGAGCATTTTTGTTTTGGTCCGGAAGTAACCCTATTCCCAAAGCAAGAAGTAGAAAATAATTATGATCTAAAAATAACCGAACTCAACTTCAATGCACATTACATCTTTGAAGTGTCTCATAAAATTGGAGTGTATCCATTATCCGGTATTAATTATACCATTGAACAAGAGCGAGTTTCAAATACTTCTGAAGAGGAAAAAGATGAAGCTTTTGGAATCAATTATGGACTTGGAGTACACTATAATCTAGGAAAAACTTTTGCTTTTGCTGAGTTTAAAGGAGTTTCGGGAGCATTGAATGACGAATTTATTACGGTTGGAGTTGTTTTTGTTTTTCTAAAAAACGAAAAGCAAACATCGCATAAAGAATAGGTAATAACACACAAATAAACCTTAACATGACAAATCAATTGCACTTGGCAGCACAATATCTGGCTGCAGCAGGAATCAGTTTTTTAGAGAAAAAAGAGGATGATAGCCATACAAACCTTGGATTTTCAACAGAAAATGCCATTTTATCTACTCGTAAATTAGGAGATAAAGAGATCCGACTTTGTTTGAATTACAATCTTTTTACTTTAGAATGGAAAGATCAAAACACCATTAATTCATTGAAATTAGACGGGTCAACGCATGCCGAAATAGTAGAATGGATTCAACAAATGGCTCATCAATATGGGTTAGGAACTTATAGCTATGACCTACATTATGATCTACCCTACAAAATTCATGATGACTACATATTTACACTTCAGGATAAACAACAATTAGAGGTACTGAAAAAGCACCGTATCCTGGCTAACACGGTCATTCAAAAATTCCTAAACGATAACCATCTAAGTTCAGAAATACGCATATGGCCTCATCATTTCGATACTGGCGCATTTACCCCTCTGGAGGATGAATCTGGGTTGGCTATTGGACTGGGAATGGCAATCCCCGATACCATGATCGATGACTATTATTTCTACATCAGTGCCTATCACGGACATGATGGTATCGACACTTCTAATTTTGCTGCTCTTACCGCGGGTGAATGGAAGAATGAAGGCTTTAAAGGAGCTGTATTGGCAATTAGTGATATAGATAATACAACCGGAGTACGTTTTTTTAACGAAGCATTTCAAGCTTATAAAAACTAATTCCTATGGAAAACTGGTATATTCCTGCAACGATCATTCCCGGGATTGGATTATTGATCCTTTCTACCTCTAACCTCCTCATAAATCTAAGTACAGAGATTAAAGGACTAATAGAAAAGGATGGAATGAATCAAAATCTTATTGAGCAAAAATTAAAGCAATTAAAATTTCTGAACAGCGCGATGGTATTTCTATATATAGGAGTAGCAAGTTTGGTCATTTCAGCTTTGGTTTCAGGTTTATACAAAAGCGCTGATAGCAATTTCGAATTTTCCATTTATATCTCTATAGCGGGAATTGTTAGCGTACTTCTCGGGTTAATCATATTGATTATTTACTCATTTAGAGCAGTACGGATACGACAACAGCAATTTCATCAAAAAACAAATAACTAAACACACAAATTCATGGCATCAAACAAAAAAACAGTATGGTACAAAGTACTGGACAACAAAGATCGACTCCCAGAAGGCAGAGTACAAACCGTTACTGCGGGACATCAAGGTATTTGCCTTACGCATTTTGAAGGAAAGTTCTCTGCGCTTGATAATAGTTGTCCGCATCAGGGAGGACCGCTTGGAGAAGGTTCTATAGAAAATGGAATGTTACGATGCCCATGGCATGGTTGGGATTTTCATCCTTGTACAGGATTACCCCCTGGTGGATTTGATGACGGTGTAACGACCTTTGATGTTAAGGAAGAAGAAAATGCAATATACGTAGGTATTCCTGAAGAAGGTGAGCATCAAGAAACTATCTCTGATGTTATGATCGAGACCATGGTCAATTGGGGTATAGATACGGTATTCGGTATGGTTGGGCACAGTAATTTGGGGGTTGCAGATGCCATGAGAAGACAAGAACAAAAAGGGAAATTACGTTTCTTCGGAATTCGTCATGAAGGAGCAGCTGCCTTTGCAGCATCTGGATATGCAAAATTAACAGGAAAACCCGCCGCTTGTTTTGGAATTGCAGGACCAGGAGCCACCAATATGTTTACAGGGATGTGGGATGCCAAAGTTGATCGTGTACCATTATTAGCGCTTTCGGGACAAGTACATACGCAAGTTGTGGGTACAGGTGCATTTCAAGAAGTGGATTTGACCAAAGCTTTTAACAGTGTAGCTGAATTTAATCATGCAGTACATCTCAACTCTAATCATAGTGAATTAATGTCTTTGGCATTAAAGCATGCTTTGATCAAAAGAGACGTTTCTCACCTCACTTTTCCTGATGAAGTTGCCTTTACCGCTAAGCCGGAAAAAGAAAAAGCGCAAACACCAGAGAATCGTATTACACCATTTAATATTTCTCCACCCAAAGAAATGCTTCATAAAGCCATTAACATGATCAAATCTGCAAAAAGACCTGCAATAATCGTGGGACATGGAGCACGTTTTGAAATGGAGAGCATCATCCAATACGCAAGCACGCTTAACTGCCCAGTGATTACCACTTTCAAAGGAAAAGGTTTGATCCCAGATGATCACGAATTGGGTTGCGGTGTATTAGGACGAAGTGGAACACCTATCGCTTCCTGGTTTATGAATGAAAGTGATCTTTTGATTGTTTTTGGTGCCTCGTTCTCTAATCACACGGGGATCACTCCCAAAAAACCAATCATCCAGGTAGATTTTGATCCTATGGCGTTGAGTAAATTCCATAAAGTTGACTGCGCGTTGTGGGGTGAAATTTCTGAAACTTTAACTGTAATACGCAAAGAAACTGAAGGAGTAACGCAGAGTATTGATCATCGCGAAGAAATTGCTTCCCGTTGGCAAATATGGAGAAATGAGAAACAAAGCAGGCTTCAGGACTCAAGTGCTGCCGGCATTAGTTCTATTGCTGTATTTGATGCCATGAACAAGGTAACTCCAGATAATGCAGTAATTGCGGTGGATGTGGGTAACAACACCTATTCTTTTGGTCGATATTTTGAGCCAAAACAACAATCTATTCTTATGTCTGGTTATTTAGGGTCAATTGGCTTTTCATTACCAGCGGCTATGGGGGCTTGGGCAGCACAAGGCGATCAAAGACCAATCTGGTCGGTATCTGGTGATGGAGGTCTGGGTCAGTACCTTGCAGAAATTTCTACTTTGGTAAAATATCAAATGAATATTAAGCATATCGTGCTTAACAATTCTGAACTGGGTAAAATTTCCAAAGAACAACGGGCCGCAGAACTCGATGTATGGCAAACCTCTCTACACAATCCAAGTTTCGCTGATTTTGCAAATAACTGTGGTGCTTTGGGTATCAAAGTAGAAAGATTAGAAGATTTGATTCCCGCTATGGAAAAATTAAGAGATCACCAGGGTCCTGCACTTCTGGAAATAATTACCGATGTAAACCTTATCTAACTATGGAAACTTTGATAAAAATAATCCCTATGCTCATACTCATATACTTTGGTATCGGAGTTTTATTTGGCATCTACTTTTTTACTAAAGGAGCTGCCAAAATAGATTCGCTGATTTCAGAGAGCAAATGGACGGTACGGTTATTATTGGTTCCTGGTGCTATTGGATTGTGGCCTATTTTATTGATTAAAATCTTGAAAGCTTCAAAATCTTAATTATGACTTCTGGACAACGAAAAGCACATAAACTCATCTGGATACTCTTGGTTATTGCGATTCCTGTATTTGTGATGTTTGCTTTAAAAAGTATCAAAGAACCTTTTATTACTGATAGTGATCTAAACAGCAGCGAAGAAATCACAGGGAAATTGATCCTGGATGATGCACAATTTCAAATCCAATTATTGGATAAAAGTAATTTACAAATCATCTTAAAACGCCCTCTTAAAAGTGCTTCCTCTTCCGTATATGGAATTTCGTCGAATAATGAAAGGGAGATTTTTTTAGGAGTTCTGGATAAAAAAGGAATTCATCATTTTCAGATCAACGCTGATTGCAAGAGCATCAAAATCCAAGATGAAATCAAACATATCAACCTTTTTAATATCGAATTGTAATGGGAGTAAGTTATCAAACCGTTCTATGGAACAAGAATAAAAAAGTATATGATAAATGGATTGGTATCGGGATTCTGGTTTATCTGATATGCTTTATTGGTATCACGGTGGTTACAAATCCAGCAACCAGTGTAGAAACCTTGATCATAAGGGCATTCGGGACTTTGGCTATTGCTCTTTTACATATTATTCTGGTAATCGGTCCATTAGCCAGATTAAATACTAATTTTCTTCCTTTGCTATACAACAGAAGACACCTTGGAGTAAGTATGTTTCTAGCTGCTTTGGTCCATGGAGGCTTTTCTCTGTTTCAATTTCATTCCTTGGGAAATGTAAATCCGATTTATGCTTTGTTCACTTCTAATATGGATTATGATTCACTGACTCATTTCCCATTTCAGGTGCTTGGTTTTTTTGCATTGATCATTTTGTTCTTTATGGCTGCTACCAGTCATGATTTTTGGTTAAAAAACCTTTCTCCGAAAACCTGGAAAAGACTTCATATGCTGGTGTATTTTGCCTATGCATTAATCATTATGCATGTTTTTCTTGGTGCTTTTCAGCAACAGCCTTCTTTTGCATCCATAGGTATTTTGATTTTTGGATTTATCATAATTGCCTCGCTACATTTGATTGCTGCTTTTAAAGAAACCAGAATTGATGCTACAGTAACTCAAGATACTGAAGACGGATGGGAATATGTTTGCGATGTTGATGACGTTCCTGAAGACCGAGCCAAAATATTCATTGTCGAAAATGAACGTGTTGCTGTCTTCAAATACAACAATCAATTATCTGCAATTTCAAATGTATGTAAACACCAAGGTGGACCTTTGGGAGAAGGAAAAATAGTCGACGGTTGCGTGACCTGTCCGTGGCATGGATATCAGTATTTGCCACACAATGGCCAGTCTCCTCCTCCATTTACAGAAAAAGTAGCGACTTACAACCTTCGTATTCAGGATCAAAAAGTGTATATACTTCCTACCCCTCTCCCCGAAGGAACTGAAGTTACTCCTATACTCATTTAAAAAAACAGAACTCATGAAAAAAAGAGAAGACGAATTTTATATTGGTTATGTGGATGGTATAGGGCAACATACCAAAAAAACAGTACGGCAATTTGTGCTGTTTGGACTGCTAGCTGTCATCTTAATCGCTTCCATTTTTGCATTTACGCAAAATCAATTTAAGAATAGCACTTTCGAATTAGCTACAACGACCAAAATCATGGGAGTTTATCACGAAAACCCATATCCAATGCTTAAAGTGAAAACCGGAGAAAACTCGTTTAAAAATATCTTATTACTGGGCTTTGGGAAATTTAGTGCTAACCCTTACTTAAAAAAGATCCGAAATAAGTCTGGTTCCATCTCCGGAAGTATCATCAGTATCGAGGGTAATCTCATTTATTACAATGGCAAAACCCTATTGCAAATTACAAATGATGAAAAAGTAACATTACTGGAAAAAGGACAAGCACATCAAGCTCCAAGACCTTCTACTATAGCTAAAAACATGGAGCTAAAGGGAGAAATTGTAGATCCCAAATGCTATTTTGGTGTCATGAAACCAGGAAAAGGAAAGATACATCGCAGTTGTGCGGCCTTATGTATTTCTGGAGGTATCCCTCCTGTTCTGGTAACCAGTGATGACAATAATATCTCAGAATATTACCAAATTACAGATCAAAATGGCAAAGCCATACATAAGGATATTTTACCATTTATTGGTAAGCCTTCACTACTTTCAGGGCAGATAGTACAGCTAGAAGACTGGTATCAAATTAGGATTGATGTGAACACCATACAAGAATTGGATTTACCCTCCGGAATTTATTAAATCATATGTCGAAGACCTTAGAAATATTATCCAAATACAAATACCTTATTGCATTAATAAGTGTATTTAATTTTCTATTAACTCCCATTCATGCGAGTATTTCTTCTATACAACCTGCACACCCGGTAGTAATCAATTATACCTTAGTCATATTAGCGAGTTCTTTAATTGCTTCAGACTCCAGAAAGAGGATTAGAACCTATGCTTTGGGAGCCATTACCTTAGTTTTTATCTGGATAGAATTTTCTTATCCCAATCACATGGGTATCTTAGCCTGTCGTCTTGCCTCTTCTTTGGTATTGTTCTCTCACTTTTGCTTACTCTTAATTCATCAACTAAGAAAGATTCGCACTATGAACCTTCAATTTATTTTGGGGCCGATTTTAGGTTTTATTTATCTGGGAATTATTGGAGGTATTTTTTTTGAAACTGTACACCTCATTGATCCTTCTTCCTTCCGGTTTCATAGCGATATCTCTGGATATGTATACTATTATTTCAGCTTTATTAGCATTACTACTGTGGGTTATGGAGATATTACCCCTATTACACCCCAAGCTCAAGCGATAACTCTTGTTCTCAATGTTATTGGGCAATTTTATCTCGCTATTGTTATTGCTCTTTTTGTTGGTAAATACATTAATGAAAAAAAATAACATCATGTTACAATCCTTCAGTATTATCTTTTCTATCGCTGCTCTTTACAGCTATATCAACTACAAATGGTTAAAGCTACCCACAACTATTGCGTTGATGATTATGAGCCTTGTGACCATTCTTATCATCACAATAAGTAAAAGTATTTTTCCTTCATTTTATCAGTTTTTTTGCGACATCATTGTCAATTCAGATTTTAAAACCTTGTTATTGGATGGTATTCTAAGTTTTTTACTCTTTGCCGGAGCATTGCATGTAAATATTGAAGACCTAAACAAAGAAAAATGGTCGATTGTCTTGTTTGCATCCTTAGGAGTTCTTATTTCAACTTTTGTCGTGGGAGGATTGCTTTATCTGATTGCTAATCCAATAGGAGTATCTCTTCCCTTTTTGGATGCCTTATTATTTGGTGCCTTAATCTCTCCTACTGATCCTATTGCCGTTATGGCCATACTTAAGAAAGCAAATATTTCAAAAAGTCTGGGTATTAAAATAGAAGGAGAATCTCTTTTTAATGACGGGATTGGTGTTGTTGTCTTTTCTGGTATTTTAATTTTGGCTGGAATGGGTGAACATGATATAGAAAGTTCTATCGGTTCAGAAATTGGAAAACTTTTTCTGGAAGAAGCCGTTGGGGGAATAGCATACGGTACTGCACTTGGGTTTCTGGGATATTACACGATCAAATCGATAAAAGAAAACCCTCAACTTGCTGTTATGATTAGCCTTGCCATTGTAATGGGGGGTTATGCCATCGCCTCTATGATACATGTATCTGGTCCACTGGCAATGGTAGTTACCGGAATGGTTATCGGCAACAAACTAAATATTAAAAGTAATACTGGCCCCACCCGAAAACTAATTAATGAAATATGGGAAGTTTTGGATGACGTGTTTAACGGTATTTTATTTGTTCTAATAGGGTTGGCAATCCATTTACTAAAATACGATCCATTACATCTTACACTGGGAATAATCACCATCCTAATAGTTCTTCTTTCTAGGTTTATTTCTGTATTGTTACCCTATTCTTTATTACGACATACTGAGGATAGTCCTATCAAAACAGTAAGTGTGCTTACCTGGGGAGGTTTACGTGGTGGGATTTCGGTAGCTTTGGCGTTAAGCCTTTCTGATAATGCTTCTTCCGAGGTTATATTGTATATTACCTATGTAGTTGTGATTTTTTCAATAATTGTTCAAGGCTTAAGTATCGGAAAACTAGTTAAAAGATTGTATCGATAATATCCATCATCTTTTTTTACATAAAAATAACACTAACATCATATATAATTTTGGCATCAAGAGCTTTAGTGTCATTATATTTCAAAATTAAACCTTAAGAATATGGCGCTCATATCAAAGAAATACTATAACAGAGATCTATCGTGGTTACGCTTCAATCATAGAGTATTGCAAGAAGCTGCGGACCGAAACAACCTGTTATACGATCGTATTAAATTCTTGGCCATCTTTTCTTCTAACCTTGATGAGTTTTTTAAAGTACGGGTTTCTGATATTAGAAAGATTAAAGATCTTGATAAACCCCTTCGTAAAAAACTAATTACCAAACCCAACAAGCTGTTAAAAAAAATAAAGAAGCAAGTGCATCTTCAACAAGAAGAATTCGGAGCTATTTTTGGTAATCAGATTCTTCCTGAATTGGAGAAAGAAGGCATCCATTTAATTGATCATAATGCGTTTTCGCCATCCCAAAAGGCAATAGCAGAAAGCTATTATAAAGAACATTTAGAACATAAAACACAGGTTCTTATTGATAACGTGCAAAAAAATGAAAGTGTTTTTATTGAGAATGAGCAATTGTATCTTACCTCGCAATCCAATACTTCAGAAGTTGTTATCGTAAAAATCCCCAACGACACGCGTAGATTTGTGACGTTTCCATCAGAAGGCGAGAAACACTACATCACCTTTGTAGACGACATCCTAAAATACAATCTCGCCAAGGTTTATGCAGAAAAAGGATGTTCTGATTTTTACGCGATCAAAATATCCAGAGATGCAGAATTATACATAGACAACGAATATTCTGGAGATCTTCTCAGCAAAATTAAAGATTCGCTAGGCAATCGAGACACAGGTCAGGTTACCCGATTATTAATCGATCGATCGATACCTGATGAACTACTAAGTCGTATTAAAGACACTATAGATGCCAACGAAACGGATGTTTTATGGGGTGGAACCTATCATAATTTTAAAGACTTTTTTGGTTTTCCTAATCCAACAAACAAAGCCTTTACCGAAGATGCTGTAACACCAATATATGACAGTCAACTTCAAAAGTTCGATACTATTTTTGAAGCGATTACCGAAAAAGACCGATTGCGCTATTATCCCTACGAATCTTTTGACGATGTCATTCGTTTGGCACAAGAAGCTGCTGAAGATGAAACCGTAAGTCGAATAAAAGTAACACTCTATCGGGTAGCGAAACAATCTGGGATAGCAGAGGCATTGCTGAAAGCTGCAAAAAACGGAAAAGAAGTTTTTGTTTTTATTGAGACGAAAGCACGATTTGATGAAGAAAATAACATCAGGTGGGGTAAAATTTTGCAAGATAATGGGGCCAAAGTAATGTATAGTTACCCAGGCATAAAAGTACATTCAAAAATCCTGCTAATAGAACGTCTAGAAAATGGTATCGCCAAAAACTATGGCTATATCAGCACAGGAAATTTTAATGAAAAGACCTCCAAAATATACACAGACTTCGGTCTGATGACCGCTAATCAAAAAATAACTGAAGAACTGAATCAGGTTTTTCAACTATTAGAAGGAAACAGCATACTCCCAAAAACTAAAAAACTATTAGTTTCTCCTTTTTCTACACGTAACACTTTCGAAAAATTAATTAGAAATGAAATCGAAAATGCGTTAACCGGTCAAGAAGCCTACATTATTTTGAAATTAAATAGTCTCCAGGATCAGGGGATGATCGATCTTTTATATCAGGCTAGTAATGCAGGGGTAAAAATTCGACTTGTAGTACGAGGCATTTGTTGTCTTGTTCCTGGTATCGAAGGGCAAAGTAAAAATATCTATGTAACTAGTATTGTAGATCGGTTTTTGGAGCATGGTAGGGTATATATATTCGCTAATGGTGGAAAAGAGAAAATGTATATCGGATCGGCCGATTGGATGACACGTAATCTTGATCACAGGATCGAAGTGATTACTCCAATTCTGGATCAAGATGTATATGCTAAAATTAGAAAGGTAGTACAATTACAAATTGAGGACACTGTAAAATCAAGAATCATCGATGAAGATCAAAGTAACGATTATGTGAGTGGTTCTAAAAAAATACGTGCTCAGATGGAAACTGTACAAGCTTTAGCTCAATAGCTACGTAGTTTTTCTTTATTTATCTAATGCTATGATTATCGCAGAATTTTTAGACAGGTTTATAGAAGTACTAATATCTACCGTATTTCCAGATAAAATATCTATGCATTTTCACCAAATGAGGTGGACATCAAGAGCACTAAGATTCCTGTAGGGTGTAATTACAAGGACATTATTAAGCAGGCTTTAGGTTATTATTTGGGCCATAGGTAATAATCGCTAATTTTCAATTTTAAGTAAAAACACGTACAAATTGTTAGGGGTAAAATATTTATCTTTAAGATAGCACAACAACTTTTAAACCTAACCTGTCATGAGTACCAACCAAGCATTGACAACCGTCTTCCAAAAAGATAAAATTTGGATCCTTATCGTTACTTCTATTTTGATCATTATTGGTTTCACCAATCTCCTTGCAACTCCGGCTATTGACTTTTTGACCAATGTAAATAGTGATATGATGCTGAGTCTTGGGATTGCGATGGAATTAAAAAGTATAGCTTCTAGCGTTGACAGTTCCAAAATCCCACTAATCGGAGGGTTAGCAACAGAGCTCGAAGATATTTTTACACGTGCTATCAATTATCTGGCATTTTCTAATATTGTTCTTGGTGTTCAAACCATTTTGGTAAATATGGGGAAATCCTTACTATTCAAAATACTACCCATTTTTTTTATGGTTGGAATATTCTTTAAAAAATACAACCAAATTGCGTTGCGATTATTGATTATATCCCTTTTGATTAATCCTGGATTAGCATTATACGTGAATGGTATTCACTATGTTTCAGACACTATGGAACTAAGTTTGGGGTCAGACCTACACAAGCAACTGTCTGAAATAAAAAACAAGTATGAGGATAAAAAAGAAAAACTAAAGGCAAAACAGGAAAGTAAGAAGAAAAAACAACTAGAAAAAGCCAAAGAAAAAGGGCATAAGGACATTAGCCTATTCAAAAAAGTGGAAGATGCCGTAGTTGACAAAGTCGAAGATGTTGGAGTCGATGTTAGCGAAGGAGTATCCGAAACTTTTCAGATTCTCAAAGAAGGCAAAAAAGAATTGATGAAGCTCATCCTTAATATGGTGAGTAATCTGGCCGTCCTTTTCTTGATTTTGCCACTATTATACTTCTATATTATGGGGCTGGTACTGAAAAAATTCTTCCATTTTTCAGGATTAAATCTTATCGGTACTCAAGAAATAGATAACCTTAAAAAACTTGGTAAAGATTTCGAATCCAGTAATCACTAACCAATACAACATACTCAAAAAACCTAATCTTATGAAAAAAGCAGCATTTTTCTTACTTACGCTATGTTTGATGATATCGTGTAAAAAAGAACAGGAAAACATAGAAGTCCAACAACCAGAAGTTGAAAAAAAAGAAGTGATTAAAGATCCGTGTACCTCTGAGGAAGATAGAATCCGAACAGAACCCAGTATACTGGGGATGGATATTTCGCATTTTCAGGGAGAAATACAATGGAACAAAATAAAAGCAGATGGTGTCAACTTTGTATACATGAAAGCCACTCAGGGAACAACCTTTAAAGATCCCAGATTTGAAAAGAACCATGCGGCGACCAAAAAGAATTGCTTGTATAGAGGTGCATATCATTTCTATGAAAGCGGAAAAGATCCCAAAAAACAAGCACAAAATTTTACTGAAACCGTAAAAGAACTAATTCCTGGTGATCTACCACCTGTGTTAGATTTGGAAGAATTAGGAATAAAAACTTCGGTCACCAAAAAAATGTACGAAACCAACACACTACTATGGCTCAGAATAGTTGAAGAAAAATTAGGGGTTCGACCTATCATTTACAGCAATCCTACTTTTGCCAATTCGTATCTTAAACATCCAGAGTTTGCCAACTATAAACTCTGGATAGCAGATTATACCAAGGCAGCATCTCCTGCAATGCCTTATACCTGGAAAGATAAAAGTTGGACATTTTGGCAACGTACCGATAGCAAAAAATTAGAAGGTGCCCAAGGAAAAATCGATTACGATCTATTTCAAGGTGATGCCGACTCTTTTCTGAAAATGATAAAGAAATAGAGATCAAGATTATTCGGTATTGATTATCTTGGATCCATGAAAGAACATCAATCTACCGAAAGCCGTTATTGGACAGAACGCTATGCCGAAAACCGGACCGGTTGGGATATTGGATATGTCTCTACGCCCTTAAAAACATATGTTGATCAGCTAACAGACAAAACGATCAAAATACTCATCCCTGGAGCTGGGAATGCTTATGAAGCAGAATATCTGTTTCATAATGGATTTACTAATGTTTTTGTGTTAGACATCTCTCAAACACCTCTTGATGCCTTTGCTCAAAGGGTCCCTCAGTTCCCTAAATCCAATCTGATTCTCGATGATTTTTTTACACTCGAAGGGAAATACGATCTTATTTTGGAACAAACCTTTTTTTGTTCCTTTATCCCTACAGATGATAATAGAATGAGGTATGTAAAACAAATGGCAAACCTTCTAAAACCAGAAGGAAAACTGGTAGGTCTTTGGTTTGATTTCCCATTAACTGGCGATATGGAAAAACGCCCATTTGGAGGCGACAAGGATCTTTATTTATCGTACCTCAACACTCATTTTAAGGCCAAAACATTTGAAAAAAGCTATAACTCGATTCCAGAACGACAAGGAAACGAACTTTTTGGGATTTTTATAAAAAAATAGACCTCCTTGCAGAGGTCTTCTTTCTAATTTTCTTTTTCAAAGGACGGCTTAATACCTTAGTAACTCATCAATTTTTGCCTTCACTTTTTCGGTAGAAGGAATCATGGTTTGTTCTAAAGTACTATTGAGGGGAATAGCCGGCATATTTTCTGAACCTATTGTCATTACTGGTGCATCCAAAGACCTAAAACACTCTTCCTGAATTTTTCCAGCCAAGGCTCTCGCAAAAGAATTATTACTTGGTTCTTCGGTAACCACTAGACATTTTTTAGTTTTTCTCACCGATTCCATAATGGTTTCTTCATCAAGAGGATACAAGGTTCTTAAATCAATAATCTCTACAACATCTTTGATCTCTTTTGTGGCGTTAAGTGCCCAGTGAACCCCCATACCATAGGTCACCACAGTAAGTGTTTCTTGATCATCCTGTGGCCAGATACGCTGTACGATGTTTGCTTTTCCAAAGGGTAATATATAATCTTCAGAAGGTTCTATTGTCCTGGCTGCATCTGTTCCTTTTACCTTAGACCAATACAGCCCTTTATGTTCCAGAATCACTACTGGGTTTGGGTCATGATAAGCGGCTTTCATTAATCCTTTTAAATCTGCTCCATTACTAGGATATGCTATTTTTATACCTCTGATATTGGTAACTACAGATTCTACAGATGAAGAATGATAAGGACCACCACTACCATAAGCTCCAATAGGAACCCGTAAAATCATCGATACAGGCCATTTCCCGTTTGACAAATAACAAGAACGACTCACTTCAGTAAACAATTGATTCAATCCTGGCCAAATGTAATCTGCAAACTGTACTTCTACGATTGGTTTTAATCCAACAGCAGACATCCCTACAGTTGATCCTACGATAAAAGCCTCTTGTATTGGGGTATTGAATACACGTTCATCTCCAAATTTTTGAGCCAGCGTCGCTGCTTCTCTAAACACTCCTCCTAATCGACCTCCTACATCCTGTCCATACAGCAAACATTCTTTATACTCCTTCATCAATTCTTCAACAGCAAATAGAGCACAATCTACCATCACCACTTCTTCTTTGTCTGATGGCGCTCGTTCTCCAAGTTCTTGGGTTGCTGGTGTTGGTGCAAAATCGTGTGTAAACAAATCCTCGGGTTTTGGATCTTCGGCTTTCATTGCTTCCTCAAGATCTTTGGCTACTATATCCTTGGCTTTGTTTTCTATTTCTTGTATTTCTTTCTCTTCAAATCCGTTATCCAACAGCTGGTTACGAAGCACCGGATATGGGTCTCGAGATCTTGCTTCATCAAGATCATCTCGATACCATTCCATACGTACTCCCGAGGTGTGGTGATTTAATAAAGGAACTTTGGCGTGAACCAGTATAGGTCGTCGTTCTTCTCTTATCGTTTGAATCACTTCCTGAATGGCTAAATAGCTTTCAGTAAAATTCGCTCCGTCTATAGATATGGCTTCCAAACCATTAAATCCTCTCGCGTATTCAAAAGCATTTTGTGCCCTTGTCTCCGCTTCGTTTGCCGAAATATCCCAACCATTATCCTGAACCAAATACAAGATCGGAAGCTGTTTTAAGGCTGCCATCTGGAAAGCCTCTGCGATCTCTCCTTCTGTCACTGATGCATCTCCCAAAGAACAAAGCACCAGAGGTGCCTCTTTTATCTCACTCTTGCCGGAATCGTTGTGTGGTATCCCTACAAGTTCTTTATACTGCAACCCTAGCCCAACTCCGGTTGCCGGAATCGCTTGCATACCCGTTGCAGAAGACTGATGTGGTATTTTTGGCTTATCGGCATCTCGTAAACTCGGATGTGAATAATAGGTCCTACCACCCGAAAAAGGATCGTCCTTTTTTGCCAACAGTTGCAACATGAGGTCATAAGGTTTCATCCCGATCCCCAACAACATCGCATCATCTCTATAATATGGAAAAGCAAAATCCTGTGGCAATAATTGCATCGCTACAGCAATTTGTATGGCTTCATGACCACGTGAGGTAGCATGTACATATTTTGAGACTACTTTAAAATTCTCTTCGTATAATTCGGCCATTGATTTTGCCTTGCAAAGTATCATAAAGGCTTCTTGCAATACCTCTTTGGCGATGGTTTTTTCAGCTAACATACTCTTCATTTTTTTAAATACAGATTGCCTATCGGGCATTCATTATTTATCCAACTTTTTCTTCTACATCTACAGGGATAATCCATCCATGTTTATCTTCCTGCTTCTGGGTTTTGATATCATCCAGGGTTGTTTTCATATCCTGGCTCACTGGATTATCTGTAGGTAATGTAATTACCTCATCTTTATAACCAATAGCTTCTACCATGGCAATGGCTACCGCTGTACCTGTTCCAAAAGCTTCTTCCAATTTCCCTTCTTTAGAAAATTGAATCACCTCATCGATAGTGATAGGGCGTTCTTCTACTTCAAAACCTTTGTCTTTTAACAAGGTGATGACACTGTCTCTGGTAATTCCTTTCAGGATAGAACCACTAGTACTTGGCGTTATGAACTTACCAGATACCTTAAAAAAGATATTCATCGTCCCAACTTCCTGAACGTATTTGTGTTCGTTGGCATCTAACCATAATACCTGGTCATATCCTTTTGCTTTTGCTTTTTCTGTTGGTAAAATTGCCGCAGCATAGTTTCCTGCAGCTTTTGCTTCACCTGTTCCTCCATCGGCCGCTCTTATAAACTCAGTTTCGGCATACAGCCGTATTTTCTTTGTAAAAAATGGGCCGGCCGGAGAACAAATCACGATAAACTTATAGCTTGTAGCTGCTCTCATCCCAATAAAAGGCTCATCGGCATACATAAATGGTCTTAGATACAAGGCACTACCATCCTGTGGCGGAATCCAATTGTGCTCTACACCTACAATTTGCTTTACTGCTTCTACAAACAACGTTTCAGGAACAGTGGGCATACCCATACGAACTGCACTATGATTAAAACGTTTCGCATTTTCTTCGGGTCTAAACAAAAGTGGGGTTTTATCCAGCCCAACAGTAGCTTTCATTCCTTCAAAAATAGCTTGCCCATAATGCAAAGCCATAGCAGCTGGATGGGTGGGTATCATCTGCAAAGGTTCGATACGTGGGTTTTGCCAGTTTCCATTTTGGTAATCACAAACAAACATATGATCAGTAAATACGGTTCCCAACGGGATATTATCAAAATCAATATGTTGTAATCCCGAATTCGAAGTTCTTGTAATTTTGATCTGTTGTTCCATTTTTTATTATGTTTTGGGCGCATCCCTTCGGGTCGGGCTATACACGCTACACGGTAGCTTGTTTCTCTCCCTTGCGCATATTTTTTAACTATATTTTTCTATTACTATCAAATGCTTCAAGCTCATCTCCTACCTTACGTAAAAAAGAACCTCCTAAAAATCCATCTACTACTCGATGATCAAAAGACAACGACAAATACATCATGCTTCTAATCGCGATCTCATCACCTTTGTCTGTGGTAATCACCTCTGGTCTTTTCTTAATGATTCCCAATGCCAAAATCGCTACTTCTGGTTGATTGATAATTGGTGTTCCCATCAAGCTTCCAAAAGTTCCTACATTCGAAATGGTAAAAGTACTCCCGCCAATCTCATCGGGTTTCAAGGCATTGTTACGCGCGTTGTTGGCTAAATGATTTACGTTTTTTGCCAATCCTAAAAGATTCTTCTCATCTGCATTTCGTACTACGGGGACAATTAAATTCCCGCTAGGTAACGCAGTAGCCATACCTACATTAATATCATCATGTACCACGATTTTATCTCCATCTACCGATACATTAATCATCGGATACTCCTTAATCGCTTTTGCTACCGCTTCCACAAAAATTGGAGTGTAAGTCAATTTTTCACCATACTTTTCCAGAAACTCATTCTTTACCGCATTCCTCCAATTCACAATATTGGTGACATCTATCTCGATATAACTGGTCACATGAGGAGAAGTATGCTTGGAGTACACCATATGATCGGCGATCATTTTTCGCATACGATCCATCTCTACAATACGATCCTTACCTTCTGTAAATTGTATTGGTGGTGCATTGTAAGACGATTTTGGAGCGGTGGTTTGTGGACGACTTGGTAAAGGATATTTTCTATTTTTAAGATATAGCATCATATCACTTTTGCGAATACGTCCGCCTTCACCAGTTCCTTGTATACTCTGTACCTCTTCTATACTTAGATTTTCCTTTTTGGCAATGCTAATCACCAATGGAGATAAAAATCCATCGTTATCTCCAGTATTTAATGATCTAAACTCACGTTCTGTTTCGGATTTTACTGCTGCAGTTTGAGCTTTGGGTTTTGGAGCCTCAGTTTTGGCAACCTCTTTCTTTTCTGAAGGAGTTTTTACCGTGGCCTCTCCATCTGCATCAATAACAGCGATCACGGTTCCTATTTCTACAACTTCATTAGGTTCAAATCGTATTTCTGAAAGTACTCCATTACACGGTGCCGGCACTTCAGAATCTACTTTATCTGTTGCCACCTCTAGTATGGTTTCATCTTCTTCTACAGGATCTCCAACCTTCTTCAACCAGTTTAAGATCGTCGCTTCTGAAATACTCTCGCCCATTTTGGGCATTTTTAACTCTACTATTGACATTTTGGTTAACTAATGTTCGTTAGTTTAATAATATACAAAATTCTTATGCGGGAACCGCACTACTTTTCAAAGCTTTACGTATCCCTGTCCACAAGGCTATACGTTTCTCCAACGCTTTTTTACTGTACTGTAAGGCCTCGTTCCATTCTTTCTCGTTAGTGCAAAGAACATTCACCATTTCCAGACTTAAAGGGCCATGTTCATCACCATCGAGTTCTATATGACGTTCCAGATAATATACCAGTTGTTTTAATTCTGATTCGGAGCCATTCCCTATACTTTTTACCAATTCGATAAACATATCAGGAATCAGGTCTTCTCTTCCAAAAGTGAATACCGCAGCTATAATATGCGGTTTGTTGGTAGCAATAACCTGAAAGGTAAATTTTACAAAGTCCTTTACTTCATCTATAGTTGCTATTGATTTAAGACTTTCTTCAACCGTTTTACTATCATAAAGATGGTCCAACAACCTATTTATCTGTATAGTATCCGCACCTGCTTCTTGCATTGCGTTTAAGTACATTTCGAAATGACTTACAGACTTTCCGGCTTGATCCACATCACTTTCTTCACCTAATACGATTTCATTCACAAAACGTCTCACCTTAGCGTTTGATGAAGGTATCCAGGGGATACTCGTTGTGGTAAGGTGAAACTGCAAACTTTTCAATAAAGACATAAAATCCCAAACCGCAAACACATGACTCTGCATAAAGACACGAACACCTTCAATATCCTTAATATCCTGATATAGCGGATGCGTTTGCAATTGTAATCGTAGTGGTTCTAGTTCTTTTATGATATGGTTGATGTTCATATTTTACTCTTAAACTCTTCTAAAGTTTTATAAAAAGCTTCTTGTGTTGGTCTTTCTTTAGGAACTTCTCGTAAAGGCGATACTTCTTCCAGAGATTCAAAACAATCTGCAGGAAGTTGTTGATATAATTGAGTGCCCTTAGTTTTCCAGGCAATCATTTCATTGCTCACTTCTTTAATAACTTTTGCTGGATTTCCAACGATCAAGCTACGCTTGGGGAACACCGTTTTTGCCTTTACAAAAGACATAGCTCCTACAATACACTCATCCCCTATCTCTGCATCATCCATGATCACCGTATTCATACCAATCAGACAATTACGCCCTAGATTTGCTCCGTGTATCACTGCTCCATGTCCCACATGAGCACTTTCTTTAAGCACAATGGATTTGCCAGGAAACATATGTACCGTACAATTCTCTTGTACATTTACGCCATCTTCAAGGATAATTTCGCCCCAATCTCCACGAATTGCCGCTCCAGGTCCGATATAGCAGTTTTTTCCGATAATTACATTACCGGTTACTGCTGCCAATGGATGTACAAAACTACTTTCGTGTACTACAGGTATATATCCTTTGAACGCGTATATCATTTAAATCGTTTTAATGTTTCTTTGGTAAAATCACTAAGCACCAATCGCCCGCTGATCACTGCTCTTTCAGCTAAGAGTGTATCCCAATGTTCTGTACCTTGCCAGAATACCTTTTTCATTTCTCTCATTGCTTCAGGATTATAGGTACAAAGATGTTCGGCAAAAGCTTTTACCTCTTGATCCAATGTTTCAACATCTTCAAATACATGGGTAAACAATCCTTTGTCTCTTGCCCATTCTGCACTATAAAAAGTATTGGCGTCTATAGCGATTTGAGACATCGCAGATAATCCTATTTTTCGCTCCACAGCAGGTCCAACTACAAAAGGTCCTATTCCAACATTGAGCTCACTTAGCTTAATCGATGCATATTTGGTAGCCATACAATAATCCGTTGCAGAAGCTACTCCTACTCCTCCTCCAACAGTTTTTCCTTGTACTCTACCAATAATAAACTTCGGGCATTTGCGCATGGCATTAATGACATTGGCAAAACCAGAAAAGAATACTTTTCCTGTCTCTGCATCATTGATATTAATCAGTTCTTTAAAACTGGCCCCAGCACAGAAAGTTCTGTCTTTACCGCTTTTTAGAACTATAACCTTTATCTCATCGTTATTACCGGCATCTGTAATCGTTTGCGCTAGCTTAGCCAGAATATCGCCTGGTAAAGAATTATGTGCAGGGTGGAAAAATTCTATAGTTCCTACTCCGTTTTCAATTTCAATATTTACGTATGGTGCTGTCAATGTTGTATTCTTAAATTTTTATAATATGCCAAATTGTTGGAAGTGGTGGTTCATATGTTTTGTATTCAATAAATCCCACTCGAATTTATTCATCTCTCCAAAAACTGCATTTTTTGTGATTGCCTCAGGGTGCTCTTTGAAATATGCCTCAAACGCATCGTAAGCTTCAATTAGTTTTGCTTTGGCCGTAGCTAAATCTTCATATTTCAAATCCTCCAGTTTCCCAGCTTTCATCAACGGATGCTGATGTTCTCTAGGCATTGGTCTATGATTGTATACCATTTCTTGCACGCGCTCTAGTTTATCCTCTGGAGTGGCGATTTCAAAATCCTGAATTTCTCCAGCACCTATCCTAATCGTATATTCTAAATGTTCGACCATATGCTGCGGAGTCATCATTCCCCATTTGGGTTTCATATCCTCAGTTAGCTTGGCTAAATATCCTTCAATATTTGATCGATCGACTTGTACAAATGGTGTTTTTTTCTGTACCATTGTCAAAATTGTAGCAATAGCTGCCAATTCATCCTCTTGATCAAACACTTCTACAAACCATTTTACAATACCACTTGGCAATTCTTTACCTCTATGATCTCTATCTATTTTTTGTTTACATGTTAATCGTACATACACCGTATCATTATGATAGATCGGGCGTAAGAAACGACATTCCTCCAAACCATAATTAGCGGCAACCGGTCCTTTATTTGGATATACAAATAATCCAGCTGCTGCAGCCAGAATGAAATATCCATGAGCCGTTCTTTTCTCGAAAATACTTCCGTCTAAAGAGGTAATATCGGTATGCGCATAAAAATGATCCCAGGTAAGATTTGCAAAGTTGATAATATCGGTATCAGTAACTGTTCTTTTGTGAGTTTTGAGCGACATCCCTGGCTCAATATCTTCCCAGTGATACGCAAATGGATGCTTATCTGCAGCTTTGTATTTTGAATTTGCCTGATAGATTCCTGTAACCTCGGTTAAAGTTGTTGGTGTTCCTTGTATGGCACATCGTTGCATATAATGCTTAATACCTCTCATACCACCCATTTCTTCTCCTCCTCCTGCTCTACCAGGACCGCCATGAGTAAGCATCGGTAACGGAGAACCATGCCCAGTACTTTGTCTGGCGTTTTCTCGATTCCCTACCAAAATGCGTCCGTGGTGAGAAGCTGCTCCTACCACAAATTCTTTGGCGATTTTGTCATCATAAGTAAAAATCGAAGACACTAATGATCCTTTACCCATATGTGTTAATGAAATAGCATCATCTAATGTATCATATGGCATAATTGTAGATACCGGACCAAAGGCTTCTATCCTATGTGCTTCTGTATTTTGAAAAGGGTTATCCTCTCTTAACAAGATTGGAGATACAAACGCACCTTTTTCAGCATCAGCTCCAACCGTTTCAATTTTATCCAGATCTCCATAAACGAGCTGTGCTGTTTTGGCGATTTCTGACACGTTATTTCTAAAACTCTCTACTTGCTGTTTGCTTGCTAGAGCTCCCATACGGACTTCTTTCAACCTTGGATCACCGATAGTGACTTTATCCAATTGTTTTCCCAAAGCAATCTGCACATCTTCCACTAGATTTTTAGGAACAATGATCCTACGAATTGCAGTACATTTTTGTCCGGACTTAACCGTCATTTCCTTTCTCACCTCTTTAATAAATAAATCAAATTCTGGTGTTCCCGGAACTGCATCCTGCCCTAATACTGAAGCATTCAAAGAATCTGCTTCCATAGTAAAAGGAACAGACTCTTCTATTAATCTTGGATGTGCTTTTAAAATTCTACCTGTATGTGCAGAACCGGTAAAGGTTACTACATCTTGAGATTGTACGGTATCCAGAATGTTTTTGGTCATTCCACTCAATAACTGTAGCGCTCCTTCTGGTAATATCCCAGAATCTACAATAACACGTACTACCGCTTCGGTCAAATAAGCGGTTTGCGGAGCAGGTAATACAACCGCTGGCACTCCTGCCATCCAGTTGACAGCACATTTTTCCAACATTCCCCATATAGGAAAATTAAATGCATTGATGTGTACAGCCACCCCTCTTTTGGGTACCAAGATGTGATGCGCCATAAATCTCCCTCCTCTGGAAAGATCTATAGGATCTCCCTCTACATGATAGGGCTGATTTGGAAAAAGCTTACGTAATGAAGCATTCGCAAATAAGTTTCCAAAACCTCCTTCTATATCAATCCAGCTATCAACTCGTGTAGCTCCGGTACGGTAACTTAATTCATAAAATTGTTCTTTCCTTTTGGTCAGGTATAAGGCCAATTTCTTGAGCATATTCCCTCGTTGTTGAAAGGTCATTTTTCTCAACACCTCTCCACCTTTGGTTCTACCATATTGTAAAACTTCCGGGATATCCAGACCTTCGGTAGTAGAACGACCAATTACCTCTCCAGTAACAGCATCACGCATTACTAGTCCATCTCCAGAACCTGTAACCCATTTACCGTTGATATAACTTTCTAATATTTGCATAGATTAGAGATTTGTATTTTCGATTACACAAGCATATCCTTGTCCCACTCCAACACACATGGTGATCAAAGCATAACGTTTCTTTTGTTCCTGTAGTTCTAAAGCCGCAGAATAGGCTATTCTGGCTCCTGTAACACCTAGTGGGTGTCCTATGGCAATCGATCCTCCATTTGGATTTATTCTTGGGTCATCGTCTGCTAATCCCCATTCACGTATACATGCTAATGCCTGGGACGCAAATGCTTCGTTAAGCTCGATAACATCAATATCATCCATAGTAATTCCAGCCTTTTCTAATGCTTTATTAGAAGCCTGCACCGGACCAATCCCCATTATTCTTGGTTCAACACCTACTACTGCAGAGCTTACTATTCTTGCTAGGGGAGTAAGGTTATATTTCTTTATAGCATCTTCTGAAGCTACAATAGTTGCAGCAGCACCATCATTTAATCCCGAAGAGTTTCCCGCAGTCACACTTCCATCTTTTTTAAAGGCAGGTCGTAATTTTGCCAATACTTCTTTGCTTGTACTTGGCTTTATAAATTCATCATTTGCAAATACAATTGGATCTTTTTTGCGTTGCGGAATTTCTACCACAGTAATTTCTTTGGCCAGCCTTCCGGACTCCTGAGCTTTGGTTGCTTTCATCTGACTCCAATAGGCAAATGCATCTTGATCTTCTCTTGAGATATTATATTTTTCTACCAGATTCTCTGCTGTATTACCCATTCCATCGGTACCGTAGAGATCATGCATTTTTTGATTGACAAAGCGCCATCCAAAACTTGAGTCATACATTTTAGAATCATTACCAAATGCCGAAGAAGGTTTAGCAATAACATATGGACCACGAGTCATATTTTCTACTCCACCGGAGATGAAAAGGTCTCCGTCTCCTGCTTTTATAGCACGATTGGCATGAATAATAGCTGATAGTCCCGAGCTACACAATCTATTTACTGTTTCTCCTGGAACCGTAAATGGAAGTCCAGCTAGTAACAATGCCATACGAGCTACATTACGATTATCTTCTCCTGCTTGGTTTGCACAACCCATAATCACATCATCGTAAGCTTCTTTGGGTATATTCGGATATTTTTCTACCAGTTTTTCTATTACCAGTGCTCCTAAATCGTCAGTTCTAACTGCCGATAATGTTCCTTTGTAGTTTCCTATAGGGGTTCGGATTCCATCAATAATATATGCTTCTTTCATTAGCGTATGAATGTGGTGTTTTCGTATCTTTTTATTGTTCTAATTTTGCCGACAATACTGATTTTTCTATCAGTGGTACATATTTCCCTTCTTCATCAGCTGGGAAAAAGGAAGAAATCATCATCGTTTTTTCTCCTGCAGGAACTGCATGCATCATCATTATCATTTTATCACCTGCGTCATCAAGTGTCATGGATTTTTGAACCAGTACTTTCTTTCCTTCCAACTCTACTTCTTCAATTCCCAAAGAGGTCATCCCATTTTGATTTTCTGGTTCCTCTTCTAATCGTTTCTTTAAAAGGTCATATGGTTGTGGCGCTACCATCTTCATAATACCTGCAGACATATCTTCGGTCACCCGATTTGTTCCATTATCGATCACAAATACGGTTTCATCAACCTCCATCTCAATATTTGCATTGAAAATATTATTCAACGCAGCCTTTTTCTCATCCTCTGGAGAAGTATGTGTTGTAGATTCTGTATCTACGTTAGGTAAAGATTCTTTTTCAGCAGTCTTATTTTTGCCGCAAGAAATGACAGCAATTAAAACAAGTACAAATAATGTTTTTTTGATCATAGTTCGCGTTGTTATTCCCAATCTTTATTGGTTCGATATACTACTCCTTTGAAAAGTGCCACGATTTGGTCGCCTCTCTTAACCTCAACAATATTAAACCCCACTTTTGTTTTGGAAATATCTACTGTTGCTTGAGCAGTAAGGTAATCCCCTTCTTCCAAAGCTTCGATATGATTTATCGAAGTTTCGATAGAAACGGCATATTTACCATGTGTGTTTGCCGAAAATCCAAAAGCCGTATCCGCCAAACTATACGAAATACCTCCATGAGCTTTACCCATACTGTTCAGCATTTCCTTTCTAACCGTCATTCCTACTGTACAGCATCCTTTTTTCACATCCAGTACCTCTATCCCAAGCCATTGACTAAAAGGGTCTAAAGAGAGCATCTTATGTGGAATCGTTTCTGCCTGTATCATACTATTATTCGTTTACCGTTTGGGCGGTATTAAAAAACGTCTGGTTTGATCTTTTCATTTTTCTAAGCATTGGACTACATCGGTATCGATCTTCGCGATATTCATCATATAATGCATCCAACGTATCCACGCACCAATCCATTCCTTTTTCATCGGCCCAACTCAATAATCCTTTAGGATAATTTACTCCTTTGGTCATAGCGTTATCGATATCTTCAGCAGAAGCTATGTTCCAAAACAGCGCATCTGCTGCTTCGTTAATCAGCATCACTAATACTCTGTCGAAAATATATTTAGCTAACTTTTCATCTTTACTTGGTGAGGGAGCAGTACTTCCCTCTCCATACTCATAGTATCCTTTTCCAGATTTTCTTCCTAAATATCCAGCCTCGGATAATCTTTTCTGTGTAAATGCAGGTTTATATCTTGGATCGTAATAGAACGCCTTAAAAACAGTTTCTGTAACTGTATAATTTACGTCATTCCCGATAAAATCCATCAGTTCGAAAGGTCCCATTCTAAACCCCCCCAATGTTTTGAGACTCCAATCTATAGTTGCTACATCTGCAATTCCTTCTTCTAAAATGCGAAGTGATTCTCCATAAAAAGGTCGCGCCACTCGATTGACGATAAAACCGGGAGTATCCTTGGCTATTGCCACCACTTTTTTCCAATCTTTAATGGTACTCACTACTTTTTCCGTCACCTCTTGCGAAGTTTGCACCGCTGGAATCACCTCTACCAGTTTCATCAAAGGTGCTGGATTAAAAAAGTGAATTCCTATACATCGTTCTGGCTTTTCTAAAGAAGATGCAATTGATGCGATTGATAATGAGGATGTATTGGAAGCTATAATCGTATGTTCTGAAACATAACTTTCTAGCTCTGCAAACACCTTTTTCTTAATCTCTAGGTTTTCTATAATCGCTTCTATAGTCAAATCTGCATCCTTTAGGTCTTTTAGGTCAGCAACATGAACTATATTTTCCTGGATACGATTCTTTTCTGAAGTATCAATTCTTCCTTTTTCTACCAAGCGAGAAAGAATTTTCTCTAAGGCACTTTTACTTTTCTCTAGTGCCTGCTCATTGGTATCAAACACTTTTACCTTGCAACCTGCCGTAGCGGCCACTTGTGCAATACCACTACCCATTGTTCCGGATCCTATAACGCCTAAAATCATATTATTTTCCTTTAAAAACAGGTTTTCTTTTTTCTATAAACGCGTTTACTCCTTCTCGGTAGTCTTCGCTTTCTGCAGATTCAATTTGTAAAACCGATTCCATATCTAATTGCTCCTGTAGCGAATTAGTCATGGATTGATTGAGTAGTCTTTTGGTTAATCCCAATGCTTTAGTAGGCATTTGAGCTAAATGAAGAGCTAATTTATGCACTTCCTCTTCAAAAGAATCTATCTCAAAAACTTTGTAGAGCATCCCTAGTTGCTCTGCCTCTTTGGCTCCCACTTTATCTCCTAACATCATTAAGGCCGAAGCTTTTTGAAAACCTATCAATCTTGGCAAGAAAAATGTCCCGGCACTATCCGGAATTAGTCCGATTTTGCTAAACGCCTGGATAAAACTTGCTTTTTCTGTAGCCACCACGATATCACAAGCCAAAGCGATATTGGCTCCAGCACCAGCTGCTACACCATTTACTGCGGCAAGAATAGGTTTCTCTATGCTTCGGATTCGTTCTACTATTGGATTATAATGCTCTTCAAGTATTTTTTTGAACCCAGGGTTCAATTCTGGAGAGGTGACCTCATTCAAATCCTGACCCGCACAAAATGCTTTTCCGTTACCCGTAAGTACAATTGCTCTTACCTCATCATTGGTATTACAATGATCTAAAGTTTCTTGTAACAACAAAGCCATTTCACGATTAAAACTATTAAAAGTTTCTGGTCTATTTAAGGTTATCCTGGCAACACCGTTTTCTATTTCTATTTGTATTGAAGGCATTATTCTATTTTATTTTAAACATTTGAAGTAATCAAAGGGTTCTAAGCAATCCTGGCATTGAAACAATGCTTTACAAGCCGTAGACCCAAACTGACTTACTAATTTTGTATTATGCGAACCGCAATTGGTACACTTAACGATTTTCTTATTTCCTAATAGTGCTTCTTTATCTGCATGCTCTGCAAGAGGAGCTGCAATACCATAATCCTCCAAAGCTTTTCTTCCTTTTGGAGTGATCCAATCGGTAGTCCAAGCAGGAGTTAATACTAATGATACTTCGGCTTTGATATTCTCATTTTCGAAGGCCTTGATGATATCGTCTCCCATCACATCCATTGCCGGACAGCCACTGTAGGTAGGTGTAATTTTTACCTGCACCACATCATCAACTTTTTGTGCATAACGCACCACACCCATGTCCATAATGGATAGTACAGGAATTTCGGGATCGTGAACCTTTTCGAGAACCGAAATTAAAGAGGGGTCGATATGTTGATCCAGATCAATGGTCATTGTTTTGATTTCTGAAAGCAGATCAAATTGATGATTCGCTTACCACTTCATATCAGGATATGCCCTTTGCATATATTGTAAATCGGCCAACAGATATCCCATGTGTTCGCTATGGATACCTTGTTTGCCTCCTTTTTGAAACCATTTTATTTCAGGAATTGCAAGAGTAGCTTCGGATAAAATAGCACTAACCTTTTGATGGTATAATGCTTTAAAACTAGCAACATCTACTCCTACTCCCGCTTCAAAAGTTATACGATCATCTTCAGTCATGTGAAATAGCTCGTCCGTAAACTTCCATAAATCATTTACAGCCTCCTGTACTTTATCATGGCTTTCTTGAGTACCATCTCCTAATCGTTTCATCCAATCTGAAGAAAAGCGTTGATGATAACTCACTTCCTTAATTCCTTTTTTGGCAATTGCAGCCAACATTTCATCTTTACTATTTTGTAGATTTTGCAATAGCAACAAATGAAACATATCAAACAAGAACTGTCTGGTGATTACATAACCAAAATGTCTATTGGGTTGTTCTACCAACAATACATTTTTGTATTGTCTTTCTGTTCTTAAAAACGCAATATCATCTTCAGTCTTTCCTTCTCCAGATAATTGTGCTACGTATTGATAATAGCTACGTGTTTGCCCTAGAAGATCCAATGCCATATTTGTGATCGCAATATCCGTTTCAAGACTTGGTCCATGTCCGCACAATTCTGATAATCTTTGCCCAAGAATAAGGGCATTATCAGCAATACCGTATATATATTGTACTAAATTTTCGTTTTTCATCATTCAAAGTTTGCTTTAATAGCGCAGATATTATCCTAGGTAACTCCCAGGATAATGAGCTTTGCAAATCACATATGTTTTACCTCATCAGGTAAGGTATAAAAAGTAGGGTGTCTGTATACTTTATCCTGAGCAGGTTCAAAAAGCTCCCCATTATTTTCAGGATTAGAGGCAGTAATATGCTTTGACTCTACTACCCATATACTCACTCCTTCATTTCTTCGGGTATATACATCACGTGCGTTTTCTAATGCCATTTCTGCATCTGCAGCGTGGAGACTTCCAAAATGACGGTGTTCGAGACCATTCTTACTTCTCACAAACACTTCCCAAAGTGGCCAATTTTTTTTCATCACTTATATTTTAAATTGCCTTTTTAAGCTTTTTATCTTCTTGTTTTTCGGCATATGCCATTGCTGCATCTCTTACCCATTCTCCATTCTCCCAGGCATTTACTCTTGCCGACATTCTTTCTTGATTACAAGGCCCATGTCCTTTTACTACTTGCCAGAACTCGTCCCAATCGATCGCTCCAAAATCGTAACTTCCCCTTTCTTCATTCCACTTTAGGTCCGAATCCGGGATAGTTAACCCGATGAGCTCGGCTTGAGGAACAGTTTGATCCACAAACTGCTGACGCAGTTCATCATTAGTTTTACGCTTCAATTTCCATTTCATGGATTGTTCAGTATGCACAGATTCCGCATCGGTAGGACCGAACATCATCAAAGATGGCCACCACCATCTATTTAATGCATCCTGAGCCATTGCTTTTTGCTCTTTGCTTCCTTTGGCCAGATTCATCATAATTTCAAAACCTTGCCTTTGGTGAAAACTCTCCTCTTTACATACTCTGATCATTGCTCTTGCGTAAGGACCATAAGAGGTATTACACAATGGTACCTGATTAATGATTGCAGCACCATCAACCAACCATCCAATAGCACCTATATCTGCCCAGGTAACAGTAGGGTAATTAAATATACTTGAATACTTTGCCTTGCCAGTATGTAACTGCTCATACAATTCATCTCTAGAAATCCCAAGTGTTTCGCAAGCACTGTACAAATACAATCCATGCCCTGCTTCATCCTGAACTTTTGCCAACAATGCCACTTTTCTTCGTAATGAAGGTGCTCTTGTAATCCAGTTCCCTTCGGGCAACATCCCAACAATTTCGGAATGTGCGTGTTGAGAAATCTGACGAATATGAGTTTGCCTGTATTTTTCAGGCATCCAATCTTTTGGCTCTATCTTTTCATCTCTAGCAATTCTGTCTTCGAATAGCCTTTCCAGATTTTTAACTTCTTTTTCACTCATAGCTTTGCGTTTTTAAACATCAAAATTAACTACTACTTTTTCTGTAGTTGGTACTGCTTGACAAGACAACACCAAGCCTTTGGCCACTTCGTCTTTCTCAAGCGCATAGTTGATTTTCATTTCAACAGCACCCTCAACAACTTCACATTTACAGGTACTACATACTCCTCCCTTGCAGGCATAAGGTAAATCTGCTCCTGCCGCCAAGGCTCCGTCTAAAATATTATCATAATCATCATCCATGGCAAAATGAAATTCTTTACCCCCGTCAATGATTGTTACTTCTGTTCCTTCGTATTTATGCTCTGCAACCTCTGCAGCACGTTTCTTATCTTCTTCGGTAGCTCCGGAAAAGAAGAGTTCATAATGAATCTTATCTTTGGCCAAACCTGCTTTTTCCAACTCATCCCGAATCAGAAAGATCATTTCTTCAGGACCACAAATAAAACATTCATCCACATCAGCAACATCAAATACCTTTGAAGTAAGCTCTTCTATCTTTTCTGAAGTAAACCTACCATTAAGCAGAGGGATATCTCTTTGTTCTTTGGTCAAGAAATAAAATATCTCGAATCTCCCGAAATAGGTATTTCTAAGTGCTTCTATCTCTTCTTTAAAGATAATTGATTTTGCGTTTCGATTCAAATAAAACAGCTTGAAAGTACTGTTAGGTTCTGATGCCAAATGTGTTTTGATTATGGATAGAATTGGAGTAATACCACTACCAGCAGCAAAAACCACGTAGTTCTTTGCTTTGGTCGTATCAACATCCACAAAAAAGCTCCCCGAAGGCTTCATGATATCTAACACATCACCAACTTTCAGTATATCGTTGGCGTAGTTAGAAAAAAGGCCTCCATGTATTCTTTTTACTGCTACCTGCCATTTGTCTTCAAGAGGACTGGAACAAAGCGAATACGAACGCCTTACTTCATTACCGTCAATCATTGTTCTTAAGGTCAAGTATTGACCTTGCGTATACGAGAATGTCTCTTTTAAATCTTGAGGAACATCAAAGGTGATAGCTGTACAATCCTTAGTTTCTCTAACTACTTCAGAAACTGATATGGGATAAAAATCTGTCATAAGCTTGTTTAACTATAACGTTATAGCTACACAAAACTAACAATTGTTAGTTTTATACACAAATAAATGTATGTTAATTTTAAAAGCGCTTAGACCTTTATACCATGCCCTTAAGCAACACAGAAATCATATCATGCTTTAGTATTTCTGCATCGATGTTTTTTTGTTTTGGATACCACAAATACAATGTTCTTAATGTAGAAAGAGTAGAAAACACCATAATTTCAATGTTAAAGGGCTTTATCTCCGCTTTGTCTACACCATCTTGTACAATGGCTCGGAAGTTTTCTTCGTACTCCTGTCGCATCCTTTCGAAATACTGTAAATTCTTTTCTTCCAGATGCATCCAATCGTTATTTAGAGAAGCTAAACCATCAGAATTGCGTAGGGTAACATCGATATGAAGATCTATTATGTTCTCAAGTTTTTTGATGGCATCTACTTTCGAATTTACAATTTGATTCATTCCTGTGGTAAATTCTTCTGCCAACTCTATAATAATAGTCGATAAAATCTCCTGTTTGGAATCGATATGGTTGTATAAACTTGCAGCTTTTATCCCCATTGCTTTAGCAAGATCTCTCATGGTTACTGCACTATAGCCTTTTTCTTTGAAGAGTATGGATGCTGCTTTTATTATTTCTTCCTTTCTACTTTCGGATTTCATAAACACATTTGATAGTTTTCCCTATCAAAAATAAATTTTAATCCCTTATATCCTAGATTTTATAACCTAAAAACAAAGATTATAATACATTTGTGTAGCTTTTACCGCCAAATAACACTCAAAATGTAACTTAGATCATGAAATTTATATACTTTTTGCTTTTTATCCTTAGTGCAACCACCCCAAAGAACTGTAATAAGAATGCACATCTTTCTAAAGCCAACACACAGCATCAAGAGACACAGGTCTTAAGCAATAAAATTGGTATTTTAGAACTCAACGGGAAAGATGTGTCTCAAGAAAAATTATTTATCGTTTTTAACAAAGAAAACCAAAGGGCTTCTGGTTTTTCGGGTTGCAATACGTTTTCGTGCAAGTACATCGAAGAAGGGGATACTATATCCTTAGGCATAGCAATCGCTTCAAAAATGTATTGTGCTGAAAAAGACCAGTTAGAAAGTGATTTTTTCGCTGCTTTTTCTTTAATTCAAAAAAAACGTGTTGAAGAAAACACCATCTATCTCGAAGATGACAACAACAACGTAATAGTTAAGGGTAGTTTCATTTTAGACGAATAGCCCTTACCCAAGTCTATAAATTACGATTGATCACCACTTTTCTGGTTAAAGATTCTCCATTTGTCATATTTCTGATCTTAATAAAGTACATCCCGGAAGAGCGATCACTCATATCGATCTGAGATTCTCTCCCAGTAAGCGCACCAGACCCGATAAAGCCTCCGGAAATATCATAAATTTTAAACTCAATAGGATCATTATTCCCTTTTGAAATAGAAACGAGTGCAGTAGAAGGCACAAAAGAAACTACAATTGCGTTACCGGTTACAGGTGGATTAGTACCGCCATTGGTTCCTTCTACAGAAAGCATATCCAATGTTGTTCTTTCTGTATTACTTGGATCTAGCCAATTTGATAACCGCGTAGCATCGGTAGTTCCAAAATCCCAGGAAACATCAAATCTTCCATAAAAATCAAACTGATTATTATCGTTTGTCCCATTGCATGCAGCAGCTCCTCCAGCCAACTGACCAATAATTCTCCCGTTAGGATCAAAAATCGCAGATCCCGAAGACCCTCCTTCTGTTACTCCTAAATCCCAATCTTCAATAAACCAGATTTTGGTCTGGGGATTTCCGTTAAAAGGGGTTTCATCCTTCGTAGGTGCATTGTTATCCCTACACACTTTCATGATATCTCCATCAGGATGATGAATTCCTACGGTAAAACTTGGCACATCTCCTGTTCTGTCCCATCCAGCCCATTCTAAATCCCAGGATTCATCCAATCCGCCATCCAAGTTAAGTAACTTGAAATCAGACTCAGTATTGACCGCAAGAACAGTAGCTCCACTAGTGGTTTGATTGACCTCGGCATCTGTACTATTAGCGGTGGTTGCACAAGATGGGTTTGGACTGATCCAATTAAATCGGAAAGCCCAAGTAGATTCGGATCCAGATTGGCAATGATTTGCAGTCAAAAAATAAGGTGCTCTATCATTGCTTGTATTATTTATGAGGTTACCCGAACATACGAAACCATTTAAAATAACGAAGGCTACTGATTTTTTCAATTGATCTTTTAGCGCATCAAAATCATTACCCACAGGGCAGTCTACATCTTGGTTACAATCTCCAGAAGTATTTAATGCTTTTTCGCGCACCATGGCATCTGTAACAGAGCGATACCCATGTATCACTTTTGCTATGGTTAAATCCCCTTGCCCTTTTACACGAGCTGGTTCATAATATTCTATCCAAACATTTTCTCCGGCCACCATCCAGGTTCCTAACAGTTTATCCGGTCGATTAAAAATATTGGTATAAGCTCCCAAAAGATCCTTTCTATCATTACTATACAAATATATTTTCGCTCCTCTGGGAACTTCGTAATTACTAAATACAAAATTTAAAGATGTAGCTCCTTCAGAAATGATATTAATTCTCCAGATTCTATCCCCATTCGGTAGTTCGTTCCAAACTCCTGAATTTTCCAAACCAAGGTTTACCTTTAGTTCATGGCCAAACCTAAAAGGAATATCCCTTTTGGTATCATTAATAGCATCTTCTGCTTTAATTTTATTCAAGTCAAAGGGTTTCATTTTAACCGGAGATATGTTGTCTTTGTTCAAGCTTTGCAAACTCCAACTTAGAGGTTCTCCTTCATTTGTAACCTGGCTTGTAGCCAAAGCACCAACACACAAAAACACAACAAGTAAAAATAACTTCTTCATCCTAAATTCATTTTATTATAGTGGTTAATCAAAAAACACTTTTGATCTAATAATAGTGTTTCTTCCTATTATAACACCGTATGATGTGTTTACCCTACTTTATTCTTCACAAATTTAATCAATTAATTTCCCATTTTTTAAAAAAGTAAAATTTCAGTTTCAAATGACACCCCAATAAAATCTAAAATCGGACACCTAATTAAAGGTGCCCGATCTCTATCTGCCAGAATCAGATCTAACCTACTTGATCAGCACTCAAGTACATCAACTAACAACTAATTTTCTGTAAACACCTCAGTCATGGTACAGAATCAATGTTATTTATCGCAAAAACTTTTCGAGTAAATCAGGTGTCGGAATTCTACAAGCGCTCTTTCCAAACCACCTGTATCTGTTCCTAGCTATATAATCGTAGGCAATATCATTTATAAAAACAGGAAATATCTTGAACAATTTAATCAACCTCCAACACCTCCCAAAACCACCTATGATAGTGATAGCAGCTTGAGACTTTCTTTCTATCCTCTTGGATTCTTTATCGATTAATATGATAGAATCTATTTCTGAACTATACGTATTCAAACTCTTTAATAACTCTATACCTATTGAAGATTGTAATGCTGCAAATACATAGATATTCTCCAAATCTCTATCAATAACAAAATTGATAAACCCATTACACAGATTACATTCTCCATCAAATAAGATGATTTTTTTACCTTTTTCTATTCCCATAGTATTACTACTTAAAGTTCATAAAACAGTTTGGGCTTAAAAACACCAAGCCATTTCTTAAGATATTTATTGTAAAACACCCAGTATTCTTTGTCTGCAAAGAAAACCGGATATATACTCAACATTATGAAGGAGAAGTTGTCTATTCGCATCAACATCCAAATCCCAATATGAAGTGCTATTCCAGATAGTAAGTACCAGTTTCTTAATTTTCTGAACCAAATCGCTATGGGAAAAGTGAGCTCCCAAAAAAGCGTAAACCAAGTTGAAGATTTCACAAAAAAACTACTCTTAGTAAGCCATATATTAAGATCCGAAGCTCTAAAATCTTCAATCCTTAACACATAATACAAAGCTTCTCCATTTTGCCATATAGGCTGCAACAACTTTGATAGACCTGCTGCGAAATAAATCAAACAAAATTCAAAGATGATTCCATATAACGCTAACAAAGGAATCATTTTTAAGGTCTTGTTCTTAAAATCGTTATTTAACCTCCCGGTGATTAAATTAAATGAAGTTGCTAATAACAGTAAAGGAATCATAGTTCCTATTACATTATCAGCACCATCTTGAGTAAATAATGCTCGTAATTTGATTGTGATTAAACAAAAGAATACTACTATTCCGGATAACTTCATTTTGAACCCAAACAAAAAACAACTACTTGCCAATAACCCTATTATCAAAAAGGCGTATACCACATAAACATCCCCAAAATCAATAAATAGGCATTCTAAATTTAATACATCCAAAGTTTGCATATAGGTAAATAAAGGCACGATCGCTTTATCCCCTATCAATTGATCAGAAAACATCAAATAAAGTAAAAAGTCCTTTATAACAATTAAAGAGATGAGCACTCTAGCTATTGTTAACCCGATGGTTCGGTTATTATGGAATTGTATCATAATTCTTATCGTTTTCAGAAGTTAGTTCAATTCGTAAGGAATTGTTGTATGCGTAGCATATTCATAGTTTTTCTTGTCAAAATAATCCAGATTTCTATCCTCGTATCTCGGGAAATGCTCTTCAACAATCTTGATTACAAATTTTACTCCTTTGGTACCGGGAGTATTGTCTGTACTATTTGCATAAATGATTCTAGCATAGTTCTTGAGCGAAAGGAAACCTGGTGAATACGCTATGCAGGCATCTGGCGTGGGATCTTTACATTTTTCTATGTAGGAAAAAATATTATTTAAACATCCCGATTCATATTTGATCAAGCGTTGCGCAATGGAGAAAAAATGATCTTTGTTATATGAATATATCGTAGCATTGATATCATACCAATCGGATATTTCTATCTTATTATTCTGATCACTCGAAGGAGTATGGAATTGAAAATACACCCTTCTAGTTGTTGTAGGGGGATTGGAAAACATACCCCAATTCTGTTCGAAAAAAGGGATGGTATACATTTTTACAATATCAGTCATTAGGTTTTGGGGTAAAACATGAATATTATCTAATACCGAAATTGTTACCATACCGAAATGCAAAGCAAACAAGAATACCACCAACCTTTTCATATCTATTATTTTTTTAGGGAAAGTTAATTTTTAGAAAGCTGAGCTTTTTCGCTCCGAATCAGCTCAGCATGCTTCTAATTAATTACAGAAACACAAACAAAATGTGCTTGCTATTTCTTAACCATCACATCCTAGTCTTTGACGGAAATAAGGGCTAGTGATATAATCACAAATGTTAAAACCGCCTGATGTAGTGGTTGTACTAGATGAGGAAGAGGTTGTAGTCGAAGAAGTTGTAGAAGAACTTGTAAACGTTGGATTACCTGTGGTTCCTCCTCCTGTCGTTGTCGTAACCGATGCAGATCCTGTACCTCCTTCAGATGTTACCGAAATAGTTCCACTTCCGGAAATCGAAGAACTCGTGCCATTTACACTAATCGTAGCAGAGTTTCTTCCATCCATAGAAAGATCAGATTGCAAGGTTGGAGCCACTACCGCTGCAACAGTGTCGGCAGTAAAGGCAGCATTGTCGAATGAATTACTCGTCAATGCTAAAGCAAAAAGTGCTAGTGCGCATAGTCCATAAATTGACTTTTTCATAATTGTTTAAATTTTAAAGTTAAAAATGGTTTATTCGAAAGGCGTGATTAAGATTTGTGTGATCATTCCTTTGCGTTGTAAACCTATTTAAAACCTTAAAAAAGAAATAGTCTGATATGACTTCTGGCAGGTATAGTTTGATAAACGGTAGTTATTGTTTGATATTAAAAAACTACCTGATACTCAATAAATCAATAAGTTGATTCTTTCGATTTCGGGCAATGGGCAGTTGCCTACCATCAATCATCTCTATAGTACCCCCATCCATTCGAAGTATTTTCTTTACCTGATTGAGGTTAATCAAGCAAGATTGATGCGATCTAAAAAAACTATAATCCAAAAGTAATTGCTCATAATGCTTTAAATGCCTGGATACAAAACGCTCCTCCTTATCCACAAGAAAAAAACGGGTATAACTCCCTTCTGCAATGCAATATAAAATATGATCTACTCTAACTAGTTCATAACTATCGGTAGTAGCTAGTGCAATACGATGCTGTTTATTATCTTTTTGCTGAAGATTATTCATCAGAGCATTTAATTGCGCTTGACTGTTACGTTTTGTATGATTGAGTTGTGCTCGATCTACTGCCTCTTTCAACTGAGTAACATCAATGGGTTTCAACAAATAATCAATGGCCATAAATTTGATAGCATTAATGGCATAGTTTTCATAGGCCGTAATAAAAATAATTTCAAAGTTGATCTCCTCTAACTCATTTAAAAGATTGAATACGGTTTGTGTTCCTAATTTAACATCCAAAAAAACTAATGATGGATGCTGCTTACTAATCAGATCTCTTGCTTCATTTATCGTAGCCGCCATACCCATTAATTCCAGTTGAGGGCAGTGTTGCGTTAGTAACATGGCAAGTGTTTCTTGACCGTTTAATTCATCTTCTACAATTATTGTCCTCATCATGCTTACTTTTTAAATTATACTAAGATCCACTATCACTCGAGTTCCAAGGGCAACCCCATTTTCTTTAAGATCTTGAATAACAACCTTTCCTTTTGGGTAACCTGCTTTTTCCAAAATCTGTAATCTTCTGCTGGTATTGTTCATTGCAATCGCATTTCCTTTTTCACTTTCAGGTTTGGATGCAGATATCTCTAATGCCTTTTCTCTACCAATACCATTATCCTCTACAATACATTGAATTTTATTTTCTCCTAAGCTTTTGAACTCTATTTTTAGTTGCCCCCCAGGGACCGATCTATTGGAAAGCCCATGCAAAATTGCATTCTCAATATAGGGCTGAATAATCATGGACGGAATCACCGGATTTATGTCAAGAAGTTGTTCTTCTATAATGATTTCATATTTAAATTTATCTCTAAATCTAAGAGCTTCCAGTTTAACGTACGATTTGATAATTTGTAACTCCTCTTTGAGATCAATTTTCATGCTATGAGAGTTATCCAAAATTTTACGTATCAAATAGGCGATCTGTGTTAAGTATTCGTAAGCGGTATTTTTATCCGATTTCAGAATATAATTTTGAACGGCATTAAAGCTATTAAATAAGAAATGAGGGTTCATTTGATTACGCAGTGCCTCCAACTTATTTTCTGCTGCTTCCTTGCGCAACGCCAAACCTATCGACTTTTGTCTTAAGAAATAAATATACACTATAGTCGTAGAGAACAACAATGCTATAATTCCGATAGCAGCCCATTTTTTTAGCGAACGATTTTCTTCTTCTCGAATAGAGTTATCTTCTTCCAACAGGCTAATCTCTTTATCTTTTTGATTGAGCTCTGTTTGTTTCTCTTCTAGATTAAGTTTATGAATCAATTTATCCCTGGAAAGGCTATCCCTTATTGCCAAAGATTTTTTCAAATCATCATATGCCAAAGAAAAATATCCTTGTTCTTCCTCCAATTCGGCTTTTAAGAGATATATTTCTTCTAACCAAGTGGGGACTTTATTATCCACCGACAACTGTATAGCTTTGTTAAAATAGAACATAGAACTATCATATTGCTTTTTCCGTAAAAATGCTTCTCCTAAGTTAGCTTGCGCTACAATAACCGCTCCTAACGGAACAAAAGTAGAGTCTACCATATTTATGGTATTGGTGGCATTACGGATAGCATCATCAAAGCGTTTTTCCTTGAGATCTATATGAGAGATATTCGCCCAAATCATACCCAGCTCTCTATAATTCTTATTTTCTTTATGAATTGCCAGAGCTCTTTTATAATAGGATCTGGTTTTATCATATTCTTCAAGAGAAGAATAAATATTTCCGAAGTTGGTCAGAATGATCCCCAAATGCAGACTATCCTTTTCTTTTTCGGCAATATCCAGAGCTTCGCTGTAATATTTAACTGCTTGTGTATTACTTTTCACCGCCTTGTAACTTGCTCCCAGATTGATTAAATGAATTGTAGCCAACTCATTATTTTTTATCTCCTTTGCCAGAGCAAGACCAGCTTTAAAGGCAAATATGGATTCCTCGACATTACCCAAGTTACGCAATGAAAGTCCTTTGGTATTTAAAATATTAATTAAAGCAACTGTATCAGGCTCTTTTCTGTAGATATCTTCAGCCTTCTGCATATACATTACAGCACTAGCAAAATCAAATTTCAAAAAATCAGACCTGCCTATATACCAATAAGCCTCTTGGGCAATATCTCTTCTACTGTCTTTTAAAGATGTTTGCAATGCTCTTTTTGCGTAAAACTGGCAGCTATCCAAATTGCCTTGATTGATATGATATCTGGCCAAAGAAATCAATATATCAGATTGTTGATTAAGACCTAGTTCCTTTTTCAACCCTTTCAACCTGTTGTAAATTGAGTCCTGTGTATCTTTCTGTGATTGGGCGTTTTGTGTAAAAAACAAAGAAAACGACAATAAAAACCAGATGTAATATCTTTTAACAGCCATTCTAAAATCTAAAATTATGGATATTGACAAATCATCATTTTTACTCTAAAATTTGACACTATTTTTAACTATTAACTCAAAAATAAGTGTTTTCTTACAGGATCTTTAAGATATCTTCTCTAAATCTTTGTTGGTTTTTCCTAAAGAAACGACAAAGCATTGTAGATTTGTATATATTTTAGAATCTTTGAATGCAATTATCAGATAACAATGAGTACCATGCCGGAAGCCATAGAATCCAATCCTCTTATTGATAGATTACCGCCGCACTTGAAACAATTTATTAAACCGCAAAATTATGAGGATTATACTCCGATTAACCATGCGGTCTGGAGGTATGTTATGCGAAAAAACATTGCTTCTTTAAGCAAAGTGGCTCACGACTCTTATCTAAAAGGATTAGAAAAGACTGGGATTTCTATCGAAGCTATCCCTAGTATGTATGGTATGAATAGGATCTTGAAAGAAATCGGTTGGGCAGCTGTTGCTGTAGATGGTTTTATCCCGCCCAATGCATTTATGGAGTTTCAGGCATACAACATTCTGGTAATAGCCTCAGATATTAGGCAACTCGAAAATATTGAATATACTCCAGCTCCTGATATTATTCACGAAGCTGCGGGTCACGCTCCTATCATTGCTAATCCGGATTATGCAGAATACCTGCGTCGTTTTGGGAAAATTGGTTGCAAAGCTATTTCTTCCAAAAAGGATTATGAAATGTATGAAGCCGTACGCGCCTTATCCATTCTTAAGGAAGCACCTGATACGGACCCACAAGATATTAGAAAGGCGGAACAAAAGGTAGAGGTACTTCAAAATCAAAAAGAAGATCCTTCAGAAATGGCTTTGATTCGAAATCTACATTGGTGGACGGTAGAATATGGTTTGATAGGAACCACGGAAAATCCTAAAATCTATGGTGCTGGATTACTTTCGTCAATTGGTGAGAGCGAATGGTGCATGACAGATCAGGTGAAAAAGCTGGATTATTCTCCAGATGCTGCTTTTCAAGATTTTGACATTACAAAACCGCAACCGCAGTTATTTGTCACTCCAGATTTTGCTTACCTGTGTCAGGTGCTGGAGGAATTTGCAGACACCATGGCTTTACGAAAAGGAGGACATAGAGGACTAGCTAAGCTAATCGAATCGAATAATTTAGGAACCATCGAGTTAAGTACCGGATTACAAGTATCGGGAGTGTTTACTCGAATGATAAAAAATGAGGACAACGAAGTTATTTATTTTGAAACCAAAGGGCCAACAGCATTATCATTTCGTGAGAAAGAGTTGATCGGTCATGGTATAGATGCTCACCCTGAAGGTTTTAGATCTCCTTTAGGGAAATTAAAAGGGATCAATCTTGCCATAGAAAATATGTCCCCAAGAGATCTGAAAGCCTACAACTTTTATGATGGCGAGTATATCGAATTTGAATTTGAAAGTGGGATTACCGTAGCCGGAAACAACATTACTGGGATGCGGAACATACAAGGGGAGTTGATCCTGATACAGTTTAGTGAGTGTACCATCAAATACAAAGAAGAATTTCTCTTTAGACCAGAATGGGGAACTTTTGATCTGGCCGTAGGAAAAGAGATCGTTTCGGCATTTTCTGGTCCCGCAGACGATTACTCGTTTGATTTGGTAACTCATCAAAATACAACGACCACCCTTAAAAAAGAATACAGCACCAAGCAACAGGAACTTCACGATTTGTATCAATCAGTTAGAAACATTCGCGAAGGTAAAAACACCAAATTTTCTCTTGAAGCCGTTTTTGATATTCTTACTCAAAACCATGAAGAAAATTGGTTATTAGCCCTAGAAATCTATGAGCTTACCCATGATAGTAATACAGATTTTGCAACTCAGGTTTTTGAATACCTTAAAAGTATTGAAAAACATCAACCGAAGATCAAACACCTTATCAGTAGTGGATTAGATATTATCTCAAATACTCAAACTGTGTAAAAGTGCTGCGGTAAGCAGTTCTAAAACTGTATAAAGGGGAAGTCCTTCTGAATACGACTCTTTTTCGACTCTAATTTTTCAAGGAATTGCAGATGTTGTTCACTTTTGGGATAAAAAGGTTTGTGCGCCATACCTCGCTGAATTTCTTCAACCCGTTTCATAGTATCTGCAGTCTTTTCAGAAATCCAGGTATGATAAAATCGTTCCCAGATATAATCAATCGCTAACTTACTTGGATGCACCATATCCTCTTCGTAAAATCGATAATCTCTAAGCTCGTCCATCACAATCTCATAAGAAGGAAAATAACTCACCTTTGCCGAAGTATTTGCCACTTGATGAACAGCGGTTAACAAATGAGACTTACTTCTATTGTTCGCTACAATACCATCTTTTATATGACGAACAGGAGACACGGTAAACAAAATATCGACATTAGTATTGATACTACGAATAAGATGAATGCAATTTTGCAGGCTTTCTATAATATCATTTACAGACAACAATTCTTTTGAGAACTCTTTTTGAGGAATTTTATGGCAATTAGCCACGATTAGATCCAGCGCTTTGAGGCGATATACCCAAGATGTTCCCAAGGTAATGCTGATATGTGTTGCAGAAGAAATTGCCTTTCTTCCTAAACGTATTGCAGTGTTTAGATCGGTAAGCAACTGGCTTTTATTTGGATTGCTCAGTGCAGAATGCGCATCAAAACAATGCCAATTTTCGTTATGAAAAAACAAATCCTCCTCAGTATATTGATCGTTTTCTGCGATCATCCAAAGTAATGTCTCGATAGCCTTGGGATGAAACAATATACCAAAGGGATTGACTAGATTTTTAAACTTATAGTATTCAAATTTTGCTCCGATATTTTCTGCAAAACATGATCCCAACAATAGCACCTCAGATGCATAGGTGATCTTAGGCTCTTGAGACACTAATGGTATTTTGGTCTGTAGGTTCATTTAGACCTTTTTATACTTTTAAAGTTAGAAGATTAGTATTCCAAACTTAATATTACTGTATATATTGTTTTGCATTTTGCAAAGCTTCATCTAATCCTCCAGGATTCTTACCTCCTGCGGTAGCAAAAAATGGTTGGCCGCCTCCACCTCCTTGAATAAATTTACCTAATTCTCTAACCACCTGGCCAGCGTTTAAGCCTTTTTCTTCGACCAAATTTTTAGAAACATAACAAGAAAGCAAAGCTTTACCATTTTGTTCTGATCCAAATAAGGCAACGATATCTTCTAATTCATTACCCAATTCAAAAGATAAATCTTTTATTCCTGCAGCATCCAGGTCCACTTTCTTCGCAAGGAAATTCACTCCATTGATTTGCTCAAATTCTGATTTCAGATCTCCTTTTAGATTCTTAGCCTTTTCTTTAAGCAACACTTCAATTTGTTTTTTGAGACTTGCATTTTCTTCTTGTAAAGAGGTAATTGCCTTTATCGGGTCTTTGGAATTCTTAAGCACTGTTTTTACACCTTGATAAGCTTCAGACTGATTTGTAAAATAGTCTTTTGCTGCATCACCGGTAATTGCCTCGATACGTCTTATACCAGCTGCAATAGCGCTTTCTGAAGTTATCTTAAAGTGCCAGATATCTTGAGTGTTTTGTACATGAGTACCTCCACACAATTCCATAGATTCTCCAAATCGGATCGCTCTTACTTCATCTCCGTACTTTTCACCAAACAACGCTATGGCTCCTTCAGAAATAGCCTGATCGTAGGTAATTCCTCGTTGTTCTTGCAATGGCAGATTTTCTCGAATTCTAGCATTTACAAAATCTTCGATTTCTTTCAACTCATCGCTATTCACTTTTGAGAAATGCGAGAAATCAAAACGCAAGTTACCGCTATGTACCATCGATCCTTTTTGCTCTACATGAGTACCTAAAATTGCTCGCAAAGCTTGATGCAACAAGTGCGTTGCTGTATGATTCGAAGCCGTTCTTGCACGTTGCTTTGTATCCACAACCGCTGTAAATACACCATCAACAGTTTTGGGTAGGCTTTTTGCAAAATGAACAATCAAATTATTCTCTTTTTTGGTATCAATGATATAGGACACATCTCCATTGGCAGCTTCGAGATATCCCTTATCTCCAACCTGTCCTCCACCTTCTGGATAGAACGGAGTTCGGTCAAAAACAAGCTGATATAAATCTCCATCTTTTTTACTACTCACTTTGCGATAACGAGTCACTTTTACTTCAGAAGATAATTCGTCATAGCCTACAAAAGTTTCAGAAGCATTATCTAATAAAAGCTCCCAATCACCAGTAGATACCTGTGTTGCAGCACGAGATCTTTCCTTCTGCTTTTGCAATTCTACTTCAAACGCTTTTTGGTCTAATTCATATCCTTGCTCGCTTAAAATCAAGGCCGTGAGATCAATAGGAAAACCATAAGTGTCATAAAGCTCGAACGCTTTTTCACCAGAAACAACCTTTCCTTTGGTCTCTTTGATGACATTATCCAACAAGCTAAGTCCCTGATCCAAGGTTCTTAAAAAAGATTGCTCTTCTTCTTTGATTACATTAACAATCAGGTTCTTTTGTGTTTTAAGCTCAGGGAAAGCATCGCTCATCTGCTGACTTAACGTTTCTACCAACTTAAACATAAAAGGTTCTTTGGTATCCAAGAAAGTAAACCCGTAGCGTATTGCTCTTCTTAAAATTCTTCGTATCACATATCCAGCACCAGTATTACTTGGCAACTGACCATCTGCAATAGAAAAGGCAACTGCTCTAACATGATCAGCAATTACACGAATAGCTACGCTTACCTTACCGTTATCATCGGTAGGCAAACTGTCTTTATCATATGTAGAATTGGTAATGGTTTCTATTTCTCTAATCAATGGTGTAAATACATCAGTATCATAATTCGATTTCACACCTTGTAGCACCATACATAAGCGCTCGAATCCCATACCTGTATCTACATGTTGCGCCGGTAATTTTTCCAGGGAACCATCTGCTTTTCTGTTGTATTGCATAAAAACCAGATTCCATATCTCTACAACCTGTGGGTGATCCGCATTCACCAAATCACGACCAGGGACTTTCTTCTTTTCTTCTTCGGACCGGATATCTACATGAATTTCGGAACAAGGTCCACACGGGCCCTGATCTCCCATCTCCCAGAAGTTATCACTTTTATTCCCCATGATTATTCGATCCTCGGGAACGATAGCTTTCCACAGATCATAAGCTTCTTGATCCATATCTAGCTTTTCATCTTTGGCTCCTTCAAACACCGAAACATACAATATATCTTTATTAATTCCATATACCTCGGTAAGGAGTTCCCAAGCCCAATGGATGGCTTCTTTCTTAAAATAATCACCAAAACTCCAATTCCCCAACATCTCGAACATGGTATGGTGATAAGTATCCATTCCTACCTCTTCCAAATCATTGTGCTTACCGCTTACACGAAGGCATTTTTGAGTATCCGCAATACGATTATTTTTAGGAACACCATTTCCTAAAAAGAACTCTTTAAACTGATTCATCCCCGCATTGGTAAACATCAAAGTAGGATCATCCTTAATAACCATAGGTGCAGAAGGTACAATACCGTGTTTTTTGGATTTAAAAAACTCTAAAAACTGACTTCTTATTTCTTGGGATTTCATGCGTTCTATAATATTGCTATTCTTTGTCAAATAATACTCTCTAAATTCTAAAAAAACCAACCTTTTATCCAATCACCAGCATCGATATTTCTGTTTACCTTTTGTCAGTTTTTTCTGGACTTTACAACATTTTATTATATTTGTTGCGTTGTCTTGTTATGAAACAGGACTTTTTTGGTTGATATCCTGCAAAAATAGCATATTTTAGATTATGTCAAAGGTTAAATATTACTATGATAGCGATACTCTTTCTTACCGCCGAATAGAGCAAAAGAAAGGACGTAAATTTGGTATCGCAGCTTTAAGTGTTATAGGTGCTTTTTTGGCTGGTTTTATTTTACTTCTTGTATATCTAAACATCCCTCAGTTAGAGACTCCGAAAGAAAAAGCATACCGACGAGAGTTAGAAAATATGCAGCTTCAATACGAATTGATGAATAATCGATTGAAGCGTAATGAAGATATTCTTGGAGAAATTGCTGAGCGAGACGATAATATTTACCGTTTGTACTTTGGTGCTAACCCCATTCCTGAAGAAGTAAGAGGTGCAGGTTTTGGTGGAGTAAACCGATACAAGGATCTTGAAGGTTTCGACAATTCTGAAATCATTGTTGAAAGCAGCAAACGAATCGATAAGTTAACCAAACAAATTGTAGTACAGTCCAAATCCTTGGATGAAATTGCTGCGTTAGCCGAACAAAAAGAAGAATTACTAGCAACTATACCTGCTATACAACCTATACAGAATTCTGATCTAAAGCGTATGGCTTCTGGATATGGATGGCGTAGTGATCCATTTACCAAAGCAAGGAAATTTCATTATGGAATGGACTTTTCTGCTGCAACGGGAACGCCAGTATATGCTTCAGGAAATGGAGTTGTTACCAGAGCTGATGCGAATTCTTCTGGTTATGGAAAACATATTCGAATTGACCATGGCTTTAACTATGTTAGCCTGTATGCCCATTTGAGCAGATATAATGTAAAAAAGGGGCAAAAAGTAAAAAGAGGAGATGTTATTGGATATGTAGGTAGTACCGGACGTTCTGTAGCACCTCACTTACATTATGAGATCTTTAAGGATGGCGAACGGATCAATCCTCGTAATTTCTACTACGGAAGTTTAACTTCTGAAGAATTCAGTGAAATGCTGAAGGCCTCCAACTTAATCAACGAAACTCTAGACTAATCATCCATGCGTAGGATACTTCTATTTGCCTTTATTTTTGTTTTCGGTAGTACTGTACGGGCTCAAAAATATTCAAAAGAGGCTATTGATTCTATGTTCATTATTGCACAAAAAACCCAGGAAGAACTAGCCAAACCCAAATTTGTGAAGGTCATGGCCGTAGGGGATATCATGATGGGCACCAACTTCCCTAATGATAGTTATTTACCTCCCGAAGGCAAAGGACCTTTTGATGATGTAAATTCAATTTTGACACAGGCGGACATCCTTTTCGGGAATTTGGAAGGGACTTTGACCGATGAAGGGGAAAATGCCAAAAGATGTTCTGATCCCTCAAAATGTTATTCTTTTAGGTCACCAGAGTCTTTTGGAAAATATCTGGAAGAGACTGGCTTTGATGTCATGAGTATTGCCAATAATCATATTGGTGATTTTGGAGAGATCGGTATTAAAAACACTTCCAAAACGCTCGAAAAACATAAAATAGCATATGCTGGAGTTTTTGCGCAACCTTCTACCATTTTTGAGAAAAACGGGATTACTTATGGATTTTGTGCCTTTGCACCTAATAAAGATTGCCTAAAAATTCATAACTTAACCAATGCAAAAAAAATTGTTGAGGAACTAAAGCAAAAAGCAGATATCGTGATCGTTTCTTTTCATGGAGGTGCCGAAGGTTTTAAACACACCCATGTCCCTAGAAAAACAGAACGTTTTTATGGGGAGGACCGTGGAGATGTTTTCCGATTTGCACACTCGATGATAGATGCTGGTGCAGATATGGTTTTGGGCCACGGTCCTCATGTATCCCGAGCTTTTGAAGTTTATAACAATAAATTTATCGCTTATAGTTTAGGTAATTTTTGCACCTATTCCAGATTCAATTTGGATGGTATCAAAGGGTATGCTCCAATTGCTGAAGTACATATTGATCTGGATGGGAATTTTGTAAAAGGAAAACTGCATTCTGCCAAGCAAATTGATGAAGTTTATCCTTTTATGGACGAAAAGAAAAGGGCTTTAAAGGAAATTCAAAAGCTAACACAAGAAGATTTCCCTGAAAGCAAACTGGTTTTTGACGAAGACGGAAGTTTTACACAACAAAAAGAGTAAACACATGTACGTAGACCTACCTAAGAAATTATATTACGGTATCGGCGAGGTTGCCGCTGCATTCGACGTGAATACCTCTTTGATTCGCTTTTGGGAAAAAGAATTTGACATTTTGAAGCCCAAGAAAAATGCCAAAGGCAATAGAAAGTTTACTCCTGAAGACATTAAGAATCTTGAACTTATCTACCACCTCGTAAAAGAAAGAGGATTTACCCTTGAAGGAGCAAAAATCCATTTAAAAGAACAAAAACAAGAAACTCTTGACACTTTTGATATTATTCGAAAGCTAGAAGCTATCAAAGGACAATTATTGAAGATTAAAGAGCACTTATAATATATTCATTTCAACCACTTCGAAAAATGAAAAAACTTCTTATACCAATTCTTATTATCGTAGCCATATTAGGGCTATTCTATTTTTTATTTGCCGGAAGGTATAACAATGCCATTTTACTACAGGAGGATGCCAAGACCGCATGGTCTAATGTCGAAAGTGCTTATCAAAGACGAAGTGATCTTATCGGCAATCTGGTAAAAACGGTTCAGGGTGCTGCGGACTTTGAACGCTCTACACTCAAAGAAGTCGTAGAAGCAAGAGCTAAAGCTACTTCGGTCAACATAGACCCCAGCAATATTACTCCAAACCAAATGGCTCAATTTCAGCAAGCACAAACGGGATTAACCTCTGCGCTATCCAGATTACTAGTTACCGTAGAGCGTTATCCTGATCTAAAAGCCAATCAAAACTTTTTGAATTTACAAACTCAATTGGAAGGTACCGAAAATCGAATCAATGTAGAACGCAATCGTTACAATGAAACCGTTGGACAGTTTAATAAATACATAAAAGTTTTTCCAAACAATATTATTCTAGGCCTATTCGGAAGTTTTGAGGAAATGGCAAGGTTCAAGGCCGATGAAGGTTCTGAAAAAGCGCCTGATGTGGATTTTGATTTTTAATACATGTCTGAAGTAGAAGATTTTCTAACCCAACAACAAGAACAGCAAATTATTGCTGCCATTAGGCATGCAGAAAGGCTTACCTCTGGAGAAATACGAGTCCATATAGAAAGTCATACCGATCTCGATGTATTAGAGAGAACAAAAGAAGTATTTCATCTTCTTAAAATGGATAATACCGAACAGCACAATGGTGTATTAATTTATGTGGCAGTAACCGACCATATGTTTGCAATCTACGGAGATAAAGGAATTCATGAAGTTGTTGGAGACGATTTCTGGAATAGTACCAGAGACGCTATTTTAACCAAATTTAAGGAGAACAATTTTACACAAGGGTTAATTGATGGAGTACTCCTGGCTGGAGAAAAATTACAAAAATATTTTCCTTGGGAACATGGAGATATTAATGAACTTCCTGACGAAATATCCAAAGGATAGATGAAAAAGACGCTGCAACAATTCATAATATCTTCTTTACTTATAACAATAACTATTGTGTTAGGTAGCAATACTGCCTATTCACAACGCAATATACCTCCTAAACCATCTTTAGAAACTGCCGTTTACGATGACGCCACATTACTTTCTAATGCCGAGGTAAAACTACTTGAACGAAAATTGATCCGATATGCGGATACAACTTCTACCCAAATCGTTGTTGCTACTATTACTTCTTTACAAGGAGAAAATATCGGATTGTATGCCGCAGAATGGGCTCATAAATGGGGCGTTGGACAAGAGAAAGAAGACAACGGCGTTTTTATTTTGGTGGCTAAAAACGACAGAAAAATATGGATCGCAACAGGTTATGGAGTCGAAGAAAAATTGACCGATTTTACCTGTAAAACAATTATTGACGAAATCATTACTCCTGAGTTCAAAAAAGGGCGCTTCTATACCGGCCTGGACAAAGGAACAACAGCTATTTTTGAAGTTCTAGCTGGCACTTTTGATGGCAATAGAAAGTCTTCTAAAAAAAGCATCCCCATAGTACAAATCATTTTTCTGGTCATCTTTTTTATTATCATTCTCAAGGCTTTTTCCAAAAGCAACCATGGAAATGACGGTAAAGGAAACCGCGGGAGAAGATCAGGAAGCGGTAGCCTTTTGGATGTTATCATCCTTAGCAATATGGGCCGTGGTAGTTATGGAGGTGGATCCCATGGCGGTGGCAGCTTTGGAGGAGGAGGTTTTGGTGGAGGCTTCGGCGGAGGAGGTTTTGGTGGCGGTGGAGCCGGAGGTAGTTGGTAATTCTACCTGTTAGACCTTCCTAAATTAAAAACACTCTCTTGATTTTGATCACGCTGATTACTTACTTTTCCCTGAAAACAACTTTTCTCTGTTCTTTCAAAGCGTTCTTATCATAGGAAATTTTCTTTCCTCATCACCTAAATTTAAGCCGCCCTAAATTGTACAAATTAAGGCAACTCATCTTTCTACACTCTAAAATATTATATAGTTTAGATGCAATCACCGGTGACAAGGTATCGCTGAAAACCTTTATAAAATGTAGGCACAAATAATCTTAATTATGAAAAAATCTAGAAAAATTAAATTAAATCTAGACAAGCAAACTATTTCTAAGTTGGGTCAAAAAGCAATTAAAGGAGGACAACACTATACATGTACACCTACCTGTACTCAAACGGCCTTACACAGTAGATGTGGAAATCTTCAATGCTACTAATGTTAGAGTAGAGATTACATAACATTTAGACTTATTTAGATACAGAAACAACTAAGTCTTTAGACTACAACAATTCAAAACAGTCTTGCCTTCACTGAAGCAAGGCTGTTTTTTTACCACTTACTCTTGTTACGAGTTTAAATTGTTACTTCTTCCTGAAATACACCGAAACAGGCACCCCATGAAAATCAAATTCCTTACGCAATTGGTTCTCAATAAATCGCTTGTAAGGATCTCTGATATATTGTGGTAAATTACAAAAGAACGCAAACTGTGGTTGCGGAGTAGGTAATTGTGTAATGTATTTGATTTTGATATATTTCCCTTTGTATGCAGGAGGTGGATTGTTTTCTATAATAGGCAACAACACATCGTTAAGTTCGCTAGTTTTGATTTTTTTGGATCTATTTTTATAGACCTCAACAGCAGTTTCTATAGCCTTATAGATACGTTGCTTCGTCAATGCTGAAATAAAAACAATCGGCACATCAGTAAAAGGCTCTATTTCTTTTTTGATGTACTTTTCGAAATCTTTGAGTGTATTACTTTCCTTATTTTCAATAAGATCCCATTTGTTGACCAAAATTACTACTCCCTTTCTATTTCGTTCTGCCAGCCAAAAAATATTTTGCACTTGCCCATCAAAACCTCTAGTAGCATCCAAAACCAACAAACATACATCACAATGCTCTATAGCTCTTACCGATCGCATTACTGAATAGAATTCCAGATCTTCTTTTACTTTTGATTTACGCCTTATCCCTGCAGTATCTACAAGGTTAAACTCAAAACCAAAACGATTGTATTTGGTATCGATAGCATCTCTTGTGGTCCCTGCTATATCTGTTACGATATATCGGTCTTCTCCTATCAACGCATTGATGAATGATGATTTTCCTGCATTAGGTCTCCCCACTACTGCAAATCGAGGTAATTCATCTTCTTCGTCCTCTTCTTTCTCGGGTAATGCTTCTACCAAGGCATCCAAAAGTTCTCCTGTACCACTTCCATTGATACTTGCAATCGTGTAGTATTCTCCTAACCCTAAACTATAAAACTCTACTGCATCTGCAGCTCTCTTGGCATTATCCACTTTATTTACGGCAAGAAACACAGGTTTGTCTACTTTTCGCAGCAATTTAGCCACATCCTCATCCATCCCGGTAACTCCAGTTTCTACATCAACGATAAAGATAATTGCATCAGCCTCATCTATAGCTAATTCAACTTGCTTGTCTATCTCCGCTTCAAAAATATCATCACTACCTAGTACATATCCTCCTGTATCGATGAGAGAAAACTCAACCCCGTTCCAATCACTCTTACCGTAATGGCGATCTCGTGTCACACCACTTACAGCATCTACAATAGCTTCTCTTCTTTTTATCAAACGATTAAAAAAAGTTGATTTCCCTACATTAGGTCTCCCTACAATTGCTACAATATTACTCATTTCGAGATCTTTCTAAATTTTGTGCAAAATTAGACTTTTTATTTTAGCAGACCATAGGATTTGTAATAGATTAAAAATGAAGAGAAGTTTATAAAAAATAAAAAGCCCCACGGCCCGCGTTAAGGCCTATGGAACTTTTCATAATTGATAGTCAGTCAGTGAAATAATTACTTACTTCAAAGATAGCATGTATTGTAGTGAAGTTGGTTACTGTAAAACAACAAAGTTTTTATGGAAGTAATTTAACATAACATTTAACTGTTTTAAAAACAAAGTTTTACCTCAACTTTTTGGATTTTAACATCACAATTATTTACTGATTTCATAGATAGCAACTGTATTTGAGACTTCATGAGTTGCAATCAAAAGATCTTTCCCTGTTGGACTATCTGATGCTTTTACTACAATTAATCCTTCTGGGCTAATATCATTTGCATCTCTAAGCCACTCGATAAATCTTGGATTGTAAGGATTTGACATATCATATACCATTACTCCTCCGGTACGTTCTAACCCAACAAACAATAATGTTCTATTCCCCACTCTAAGGGTTACCACCGCTTCAGGTTCTGCTCCTTTGTCATCGGATCTTGCATCAGCTTCGCTTCCTTCGTTATTATTAAAAGCACTTGGGTCGATATCAAAAACAGTTTTTCCGATTTGATCTCCACTATCAAAAATCAGTGAGCCCGAGGTAGACCAAATACTGAAAGATCTTCCGCCATAGGCATAAATTTCATCAAAATCCCCATCCCCATCGGTATCTCCATTTGCTGTAGTTGTTTTTAACCTACCTAGATTTTCATCCAACTGTAATACATCTGCATCAGGAAAAACAGTAGGATCTAGAACAAGATCTTTTACTCTTTCCTCTTCAGAATAACCATCATAATCTCTAGCATCGCCTTCGTTTGCTGTTATTAAAAAACCAGCCCCTCTAATATTAGTATAGGTTATCGCATCTGGATGATAGAAACCATATACAGGCCAATTCTGGAAATTCCCAACAATGTCATCTCTATCACTTGCGTCGATTTGATTTTCTGGAAGGGCGTAATTTTTAACTCCCAGACCTACAATATCTCTAATCGACTTTGAATTCAGATCAACGATTGCAATTCCGTTATTTTCTTGTAAAGTAACATAGGCAGTTCTCGAATCTTTGGAGATAGCTATATACTCTGGTTCTACGTCTTGTGCAAATGTAGCTCCTGGGCCAAATACTCTGAAATGATTCCCTGCACTAGCAGCGCTAAAGGCATTGAAACCAACATTAAAAACTTCGTCTGTAAGCGTATTAATAATAGTGATAGAACCTTCGGGGTCATTAGTATACAAATCATCTGGTTCTCCTTCGTTTGCAGCCACTATAAATTTCCCATTAGGGCTAAAGGTTACCATATCCGGAAGTGGTCCGGCAGGATACGTATTTAGCAAATGCTGAGAATCTGAGTTATAAGTAGCAACAACTCCATTTGCTTGTTTGTTTGCAGCGTTTTCTATAGCTACTGCAACTACACCATTTTGAACTGCAACACTATTAGGTATTCCTGAAAGTGCTATGCTCGCTCCTTTTACAGGCACAGATGGATCTGTAATATCCCAAACAGAAAGTTCTGCTTCGTTAGGGTTTACTATAAATAATTTACCGGTACGAGCATCGAATGCTGAGATTTCGGCGAATCCTTCGTCGCCACTACCATTGCTAAAGCCTCCTATTTTTGTAAAACTAAGATTTTGAGAGCCACCTCCACCTTGAAAATCATCAAGATCGCAGGAACTAAAAATTCCCATAGTTATGGCAGCAAAAAGAAATGATTTGTTAAAAAGTTTCATTGTCGATACGTTTTGTGTGATTAAAACCTCAAATGTTGGTATCTAATATTTCTTTAATGTTATCCAAAAGCTAAATAACATCAAGCCATCTTTGATCTAATATTACCATTTTGTAACAAAAAAAGGCCCGCTATTAAAGCAGGCCTTATCTTTTATGGGTTTAGTTTCTCTGGATATATTAGTCTACAACAAATCGTTTCACCATATTAAATCCATTATCTCCTTTGATGCTAATCATATAAATACCGGACGATAATTTTGGAAAATCGGTAAGACTCACCTCCATAGTTGCTTCTCCTGCTGTCATGTTTTTGGTAACTACCGGTCCCATTGCTCTTCCTGATAAGTTATATACAGATACTCTTACAAATTGATTTTGTTCTAAGGAAAGGTTTACTTTAAGGTCATCTGTAGGCTTTAATAAGGTAGGGAATACACTGGCTGTTCTAACCGTATCTCCGCCACCACAATCTTTTACAATCACAACAACTTCAGCAGTACCCTCACATGCCCCTAATGTAACCGTAACAGAATAACTCGTGGTTACTGTAGGAGCAACCGTAATAGATCTCGTTGTTTCTCCGGTAGACCATAGATAGGTTTCACCTGGAGAAGCTGTAAGTGTCACTGCATTTTTTGCAAAAGAAGTATCTCCTCCTCCTCCATCAGTACAAATTACCTGATCTTCTCCTGCAGAAACTCTTAGTCTGTTAACCGCTACAAAAACCTCATCTGTAGCAGTACAATTCCCTTTACTAACAATAACAGCATAGTTGATATCTGTAGTTGGAGAAACTGTGATAGACTGGGTAGTTTCTCCAGTTGACCATTCGTAAGTATCACCTTCTTCAGCAGTAAGGGTTATTGTATCTCCCACACATATAGATTGATCATCTCCTAAATTAACTACAAAATCTTCTACAATTACTTTTACGTTATCGGTACCCGAACAATCTCCAGTATTCACTGTTACCGAGTACATTGTTGTTTCTCCCGGAGCTACTGTGATCGATTGCGTAGTTTCTCCATTAGACCATTCATAGGTATCACCCTCGGTAGCGGTAAGTGTTACCTCTTCTCCAGTACAAATAGTTTGATCTTCTCCTGCACTTACCACAGGCGAATCACCAAAGGTTACAGAAACTTCATCGGTAGCCTCGCAATCGGCACAGTCTTTTACGGTAACTGTATAGGATCCAGACTCTGTAACTGATATTGTTGGTGTTGTTGCTCCTGTTGACCACAAATAGGTAACTTCATTATTCTCAGAAGTAATACAATCTCCAATATTGATATTAAAATCTCCTCTATTAAAATCATTGTCTGTAGTATTAAACCATCCTGAAGCTCCATACCTTCCTAATTCGTCTTCGGTAACGTTGGCTCCATTTCCTAACTGAAAAGCTGGTCCCATTCTAGAAATATCAAAAGACCAGGAACCATCTGTATTTGATATTGTTCCTGTTACTTCGGTATAATAAATCCATCCATCTGTATTTTCTGTATTACAAAAATGGTCTTTAGGGCTTCCAGAAGGAGTACTGGTTGTTCTCCCAGAATAGGTTACATCCACATTTAAAGTCATTTGAGCATCATCATTATCAGCAACAGACCCCTTTAAGGTCGCGGTTCCGTTATCTAATTCCTCCCACTTGAGATCGATATTACTATATCTTTTTACAATATTGTTCCCATCATCTTTTAGCCATAAAACATACTCGAAGTTTTTCCCACATCTAGCAGTATTCTCTATTTCGTATGTTCCTGTACAGTCATTACAGGTAGAAGGATCTGAAACAGAGGCTGAAAGTACAACCTCATCGACTCCACAAACTGACACATCCTCTCCAGCGTCTACTGCAAGCAAACAGGCAGGAATCTCTGGATCAATACATGGTTCAAAAGGGTGGTGATGTAACTCTCCTTGATTGTGATAATAGTTATTGGCAATCACTTGCCCGTTAATATTTCCTGAAGAGTTTTTTACAACATCTGCCTCTGGAGCAAATAAGGTCCCTACCAAAGTTCCTCCTCCGTTCAAGGTTACCTTTCTCGCGTTGTAAAAATTCCAAAGAATAAAGCGCCCATGCTGATCACCAATATTGTTCATATTAAACACTGTCCATTCAAAATCTGATGGAGCATCTACATTGATTACCAATGGAGTTGTTGCATTTGGAGCATTTTCGAAAGTCATGTAGGGCAACCCTAAAAGCTCATTCGCCGAAAGGTTTAAAACATTTACCTGATTAGCAGCAAGTGTAATTTTGTAGTCTGAAGTCACTATAACATTAGCCTGTAATGTACTCCAAGAAGTCGATTTGGTTTTGAAATTTTCGAAGGCTCCTGCAAAATCTATAAGATTACTTTTTCCCACGGTAACTCCGTTTTGCTTTCTTTGTACCTGAATTCTAGGTTTAGCATCATAGCTCCCAGATGTGATTCGGGTGTTTACCGAAGCGTTATTAAGATCTACATCATGAACTGAAGAACCATTAAGGTTTCCAACCTTTGCATATCCGTGATTTAAATGAATTCCCTCTCCGGATTCGTAGTGAATTACACCTCCCACAATCAAAGAAGAAGGTTCGCTATCACCATTAAAATAATTTTCACCTCCTGTATGTGCAGCTAAAGTAATAATACCTTTCATTGTTAAATCACCTCCTAGCGCAACAGGTCCTTCGGTATCCCCTCCTTTTACATGAGTTTCATTTCTTACAAAGGCATTAAACCCGAGACTAGCATGTATCGCATTCTGGCAATTTGTATCTGGATCTGGGGTGTTTTTTACTTTTTTATCAGCATCCAGAGTATTGAATCCTGAAAAAAGAATAAAGATCATCAGTAAGCTACTAAAACACATATAATAAAGTGCTCTTTTGCCGTATCCGTTAAGTGTTCTTGTAATTTTTGACATTGGTAGTTGTGTTTATACATTCAAAAATTTGAATCGTTAGTTTATTTTTGGGTTTGTTATTCTGAAAAGAAGTTCGCTAAGACCACAATACAATCATCCCAGGCTTTAGGCAAGGGTTATTTTTATTGCTACAAAAAGAATAATTGTTTAATTAGCTGACAGGTCCTATTGAAGAAGTGTTCACGTTTCATATTTTGGGGCTTTAGTGTAAATTTGGACAGCTAATTTATGCATTACCGATTGAATGTCAACACTATCACAACCAAAAAACGTTAAAAACACTTTTTTCTACTTTTAAAAGCAAATTAAAGCATTTTTAAGTAGTATTTAACCTACAGATTTTTATTCAATTCTATAAAAACCAACAGATTACAATCACCTATTATACCCAAAACGTTTTAGTTGATTTTGGTTACTACGCCAATTTTTATTGATTTTTACATACAATTCAATATGAATTTTCTTACCAAAAAACTTTTCTAATTCTTTTCTGGATTCTACCCCAACTCTTTTTAGTGCACTACCTTTATGACCAATAATAATTCCTTTCTGGGAATCTCTTTCTACCATGATTACAGATCGGATTCTGATGATATCATCATCCTCAAAAAACTCTTCTGTTTCTACCTCTACGGCATACGGAATTTCCTTTTTGTAATGTAGGAGAATTTTCTCTCGTATGGTTTCATTCACAAAGAAACGCTCAGGTTTGTCTGTCAACTGATCTTTGGGGTAAAAAGGAGGAGATTCTGGTAATAAAGCTACCAATCGATCAAACACTTCTTTAACATTAAAGTTTTCTAAGGCGGATATGGGATATATTTCTGCATTAGGAACTTTTTGTGACCAAAATTCAACCTGCTCTTCTAGTTTTTCCTGATCGGATCGATCGATTTTATTGATCAGCAATAAGACCGGAATCTTTGCATGAGTTATTTTCTTAAAAAAAGCTTCATCTTTAAGTGCTTTTTCTCCAATTTCAACCATATAGATCAACACATCCGCATCCTCGAAGGCCGATTTCACAAAATCCATCATGGATTCCTGCAATTCGTAGGCTGGTTTGATAATACCAGGAGTATCTGACAAAATAGCCTGAAAATCATCTCCGTTTACTATTCCCAAAATCCTATGTCTTGTAGTCTGTGCCTTAGAAGTTATGATCGATAACTTTTCTCCTACAAAAGCATTCATCAATGTAGATTTACCCACATTAGGATTACCAATAATATTTACAAACCCCGCCTTATGCGCCATGCTAAAATTAATTTTTGACAAAGGTATATGAATATTTATCAATAGTATAATTCTACTCTTACAATGTTAAGCAACTGGCATTTGTTAACATTTTTATTCTGAAAATCGTTAGCAAGTAATTATTAATATGTTAATTTTTACTTCATTTTTTTATAATTTTAATATCAGTATGTTTTCAAAAACCCCGTGAAAACTAGTTTTAGAAACAAAATACTGGGATACTTTGAAAAATTGCGTAATACAAACCTTATCGATTTTTACAAGCAAAAAACTTGTAACGATAGGGGCTCTCTTTCTACTTCCGTTACTATTTTATGCGCAGGGCGATGATAAATTAATCGCAAAGGCTGACGAACGCTTTGATGCATTTGCTTATATCGATGCCCGAGCTATATATCTGGATGTTGCACAAAAAGGATATGCATCTCAATTGTTATATCAAAAATTGGCCGACTCATTCTATTTTACAGCAGACCTTGAAGAGTCTCTAGAATGGTATGAAAAATTAATCAACACCTACCCCGAAGACATTGATCCCGAATACCTTTTTCGATATGCACAAAGTTTAAAAAGTGTAGAACGTTATGCCGAAGCCGACCAAATGATGGATCAGTTTTATCAACTTACAGGAGGAGATAAAAGAGCAAAATCCTTTATCAACAAAAGAAATTATTTGGATTTCATAGAAATGCAATCTGGAAAATATGATCTCTTCACACTAAATATCAATACACGAAACTCTGAATACGCACCTAGTTTCAATCATAACAATCAAGTTGTTTTTGCCTCCTCCAGAAGTAAGGAAACCAAAGATTCTAAAATCCATGCCTGGACCAAAACACCTTTCCTGGATTTATACTCGGCAACGATACAAGAAGATCAGATAAACTTGCAAAAACCAGAGAAACTAAAAGGCAAAATCAACACAAAATTTCATGAATCTTCTTCTTCGTTTAGCAAAGACGGGAAAACTGTTTATTTCTCCAGAAACAACTTTACCAATAATAAATTAGGAAAAAGTAGAAAAGGAGTGGTACTGCTCAAAATATACAGAGCTTCTTTAATTGATGGGAAATGGACAAACATCGTTGAGCTTCCGTTTTCTAGTGATAATTATTCGGTCTCTCACCCCGCAATAAGTCCCGATGGCAAAAAGTTATATTTTGCCAGTGACATGCCAGGCACTTTGGGGCAATCAGATCTTTATGTAGTGGATATTTTGGGGAATCAGAAATACGGAAACCCAAAAAATCTTGGCCCAAAAATTAATACCGAAGGACGAGAAACTTTTCCTTATATCAGTGACAGTGGAAGACTGTATTTTGCCAGCGATGGCCATGTCGGCCTGGGAGGATTAGACATTTTTGTAGCAGTACCATCAGAATCTGGTTTTTCTGGAGCTTTTAACGTGGGAAGACCAGTAAACAGTTCTAAAGACGATTTTACTTTTGTACTCAATGAAGAAACAAAAATCGGATATTTTGCAAGCAATCGAAGAGGAGGAAAAGGTAATGATGATATTTATAGTTTTAAACAAACCGAAGAACTTATTACCACTTGCAAGCAATACATACAAGGTATTGTGAGTAATACTGCAACCAACGAAAGTATGCCTGGGGTTACCCTTGCTTTGCTTGACGCAACGGGAAATACAATTACTGAAACCACCACAAATAGTGTGGGGCAATACACCTTTGATATCGAATGCGAAAAACAATATACCGTGCATGTAGCCAAGGACTTTTTTATTCCTAAAGATATTCCTGTCACTTCCGACGATACTTATGAGTTTTTGCACGATGTTCCTGTTCCTCTTACTCCAGAACAGCAACCTGAATTACTGCTCACGTCGGTAGCGGTAAATGTAGGAGATGATCTGGGGAAAATACTGCAGTTAGAATCTATTTACTTTGGATTAGACGATGCCACCATAACCTCACAGGCCGAAGTGGAACTTCAAAAAGTAATTTCTGCCTTGCAGAAGTATCCAGAGTTAAAAATTGAAGTTCGCTCTCACACAGATAGCAGGTCAAGTTACTGGTACAACAAAAAACTAAGTGTAAAACGCATGCGCGCTACCACAAAATACATCATAACTAATGGTTTAATCAATTGGAGAAGAGTGAGAGGAAAAGCCTATGGAGAGCGAAGACTCATCAACGACTGCACTGACGATGTACCTTGTACCGAAGAAGAACATCAGCAAAACAGAAGAAGCGAGTTTATAGTCATTGAATAAATACTGTTACTTCTTTAATTTTCCAAAATACATTTTCGCCGACTTATTCACTTTGGGAGCCAAAATTAAGCCAGATAGTACAGTAGGAATTGCCATAAGTGCAAAAGCACTGTCTATTAAGTTGATCGCAAAATCAATTTTGACTACAGCAGCAATGACTATAGAACCTAGGTAAATATAGTTATAGAATTTTCCGTATTTAGGCTTTGTCAAAAAACCTAAACAGTTAGTACCATAATAGGAGTAGGAAAACAAGGTTGAGAGCGCAAAAACGAGTACCATGATTACAACGACACCATCTCCTATCCCGTAGGGTAGCACCTCGTTAAAAGCAGATAAAGTTAAGGATATCCCGTTCTTATCACTATGCTGCCAAACTCCTGTAGAGAGTATGGCTAATGCAGTCAAGGTACAAACCAATAACGTATCAATTGCAGGTCCGATCATAGCCACCAAGCCTTCTCGGATAGGCTCGTTGGTTTTTGCGGTACCATGCATCATTGGTGCGGTTCCTATCCCTGCCTCATTAGAAAATGCGCCTCTTTTTATTCCCGTAGTGATAAGAAATCCTAAAGCTCCTCCTGCAGCTGCTCTTCCTGAAAATGCATCCGTAAGAATCAATATAAACATATCAGGCACTACATCAATTTGCATGACCAAAATAGTGATGACGGTAATAAAATATAGCCCTACCATAAATGGCACTAATCTACTGGCTACAACCCCTATACGCTGTATACCTCCTAGAATGACTACAGATGCCAGTCCTGCCAATACAAATCCAATATGCCATTTGTATTCTTCTTCCCAATCCCATACATCAATTAATGTTTGCGTAAGCTGATTTGCTGTAAACGCAGGTAAGGTACCTATAAGACCAGCTAATGCGAACAAAACAGCCAAAGGTTTCCAGCTTGCTCCCAATCCTTCTATAATTACATACATGGGTCCGCTAAGTACGTTCCCCTTTTCATCCCTGAATCGATACATTACAGCGAGAGAACATGTATAAAATTTGGTAGCCATCCCTATCAAAGCACTGACCCACATCCAGAAAACAGCTCCGGGGCCACCAATTGCAATAGCAACCGCTACACCTCCAATATTTCCCATTCCTACCGTTGCAGCAATGGCTGAGGATAAGGCTTGAAAGTGACTCAGCTGTCCTGGCGTATTTTGATCATCATATCGTCCTCGAAGAATATCGATGGCATGCTTAAAATAAAGGAAAGGTGTAAACCGGGAATAGATCAGGAAAAATAACCCTCCTCCAACTAGTAGTATTAATAAAGGCCATTCAACCCAAGTACTCAACTTTGCCACCAGGCCTTCAAGAATTTTAAACATATCTATAGAATTCCTATAAATGTAGTGACAAAAAACGAATCATTAATTAGTTTTTAATTCAAGTTAAGATTCTTTAAAAGTCATAATATTGAAATTCCTTTCACTTCAAAAACTTCAACACTGCGTAAAACAAATCGTTCACACAGTGCTGAAGTTTGTGAATTCTCAATTAATCCTGAATATTCTCTAGATTGAAGCCATTGTTAAATTTTACGTTTTTGGTATACTGTTCGGTCCAGGCTTCTTTTACCACATTACCATCCCAATCTGCCGGTGCATATTTCCGGTAGGTAGATACATAGATTCCATCTATTTTTTCATAGGTAACTTTCATCAGGCTTGGTTCGGTTACTCCAAAACCTTTAGCCGTGTATAAAAACTGATCTATTCTATGAGTTTCAGGATTGATATACAAGATATACTTATCACTGGTCTCCCCTATATTATCTCCAAAAGTCATTTCGACAACCTTATAAGATATCTCATTCACTTTTCTATTAGGTAATAGTTTATGATTTACTCCAGGGTCCAATAATTTGAACATCATAGCAAACCAATAGTAGTTGGTTTTCCTAAGTGCATGACCAATGTACGCAGGTTGTTTCTCTGTAATAACGTTGTTATCTAATTTGGAAACGGTCTTGGTGCCGTCAAAGAATTGGGTATGAACACCTTTCATTTGTGGAATGGCATATACTTGTCTTTCTGAATATTTACCGTAGGAAACCTCTCCGTTAAAAATATACCGTTCTTTAGAAACATCGACAATATTATTCCCTGTTACTTTAAAAGTGTAATCAAAGGAAACATCTTTCAATTTATGAAGTGCATTCATTCCACCATTAGCGTCTACTACTTTGGTGATTAGTTCTCTTGCATCTTGAGCTTGAATTGTGGTTGCAACTAAAATTAATACAACTGAAACCATTCTTATTATTTGTTTTTTCATGACTATTTAATTTTATAATGTTTAAAAAAATATTTACATCACAAATTTCTTATCAAATAGGGTCAATAAAAATAAGATAGGACAGGAAATCATCTTGAACTAGTTCAAGATTTATTGGAAGGACGTGAACGTATTTTGCTTAAAAACTCGGCTGAAATCCCCAAATAAGAGGCGATTACATATTGTGGTACACGATTTACAATTTGTGGGTATCTCTTTGCATATTCGAGATAACGTTCTTCTGAAGTCTTACCGATATTGGCAACAATCCTCTTTCTAGAATTGGCAAATGCCTTTTCTGTGATCAAACGAAAATACTGGCTCAACCCATGAATTTCTGAACACAGTTTTTCGACATCGGTATATTTCATTTGAAAAATAATGGAGTCTTCAAGAGCTTCTGCAAAATGCGTGGCAGGCTCTTGATTGATCAGGCTAGAGAAGTCTGCAAAAAAATAATCTTCGATACCAATACTCACCGTATGTTCTTTTCCATGATCATCCAAATAGAATACTCGAACTGCACCTTTTACAATGTAACTACGGTACTCGCAAACATAACCGGGTTGAATAATAAACTGTCTTTTCTTTAACCGTGAGGTTCTTATAATAGAAACGAACCGTTCTTTTTCCTGATCCGACAACTCTACATAACGCGCAATATTATTCAGTATACTTTCGTACTTCTCCATTCTTTAGTTATTACTTATGACCATGTGAATTACATTACAACATTTCCAAATCATTTTGCAGCACGTATAAATCGCGGTTTATCGACCCCCCGATCATACATAATGATACTTCCTGCAACAGCAACGTTAATACTTAATTCTGATTTAAATTTTATTAGAAACTGAGACTTTTCGATGGCTTTTTTGGATAACCCATGATCTTCTGCTCCTAACAAATATACACATCTTTTAGGGTGGTTAAAGGTCTCCAAAGGTACAGCTCCCTCTGTTAATTCTACGCCCACCAACATCGCTCCTTTGGGAAGGTGCTTATAAAAATCCTCGAAAGTATCATAATGAAAATAAGGCATCGCTTTTACCGCATTGTGGGTATCACTGGCTTGCTTAGCATATCTATTCCCTATGGTAAAAATAAAACTAGCTCCCATGTTTTGAGCAGATCTCCATAGTACCCCTAAGTTTTCTGGAGTTTTTCCGTTTTGAATTCCTATTCCAAAAAACTCATTTTCAAAATTATCTATCATGAGGTAAAATTATGAAAGATCAACGTATTCTAACACAATACTTGTTCTAAACAATATCGGCAAAACAATTTATTGTTCAAAAAGTAAGTATACCGCCTTTAAGATTTAAATGTTGATTTTTATCGTTTTCCCTTCTTTATTGTATTCTTTTTTCAATCCTTCCAACAGGTAATTGAGTTGAAGTTCTTTCTTACCTGAGGCAATGGTTTTCAGGCATGCGTATTGCACTACATTTACAATATTAGCTCCGGTAATGGCATATTTACGGGATATTTCTTCTAGAGAAATGGTGTTCTCTAAGCCAATCTCTTCTGGCAGTATTCTTTGCCAAAGTTGGAGTCTTTCCTCTGGTCCAGGCACTTGAAATTCGATCATGGTCTGAAACCTTCGGGTAAAGGCCGAATCAATATTGGTTTTGAAATTGGATGCTAAAATCACTAAGCCCGGATGTGCTTCAATGCGTTGTAGAAGATAAGAGACTTCCTGATTGGCATATTTATCATGAGCATCTCTTACATTAGTTCTTTTTCCAAATATCGAATCTGCTTCATCAAAGAAAAGAATCCAGTCTTTATTTGCCGCTTTATCAAATAATGAAGATAAGTTTTTTTCGGTTTCACCAATATATTTTGAAATCACCATTGATAAATCAATACGATAAACATCTCTCTTGGTGTATTTCCCTAATAAACTTGCCGTTAGAGTTTTTCCGGTACCTGGTGATCCATAAAACAATACACGATATCCTGGTTTTATTTTACCACCCATCTTCCAATCGTTCATCAACACATCATTATGTTTTAACCAAATTTCAATTTCCTGAATCTGTCGCATTGTTTTTTCCTGAAGCACAAGATCACCCCATTCCAGTTCGGTATTGATCAACCTGGCCGGAAAATTTTGACTCAACTTAGGGCGTTGTACCCTACCTGTGGTTAAAAATGAAGAAAATTCTTCATCGATCAGTAATTTACCACTCATCTTTGGTTCTCCTTTGGGAACATCACCAATATATAAAATCTGCTCTCTGAACAACATAGAACCTGTTCCCAGATAATCAATTAATGCTGCTCTTTCCTCTAGGTAATTACCAGCTAATATATATAAGGCTGTTTCACCTGTTGGGATGATCCCACGATGAAATTTTCCTTTTACTCCGCCAAAATCCACAAACTCATTTCCGTTAGGAAAATACGAAGAGATAATTGTATTTAATAAGGAGGGTGTAAAATGAGGTGTAAGAGCCAACAACAACAGTATCACCTCAACTTCGGACAACTGATTATCCCTAATAAAAATTGACAAAGGAGATTGATCTCCTATCAGTTGAAATTGGGGTGCTGGTATTACCTCTTTTTTGAATTCAATATGTAAGCGATACCGTATATATTCTTCTAAATATAGAAATAACGATTGCACTTCTGACGAATAGCGAGTATCAGGCATTACTATATTTGACATAGGCATTCTTTAATTTGATATCGTATTTATTCTTTTTGTACCCTGGTCCATTATACCCTTCGGCAAATTTGGCCCAGTTTTTCTCTTTTACCCAATCGATCAGTTTTTTTCCTTTGAAAGTAGTTTTTGAAATGAACTTCCCGAACGCTTTCAAATGCTCTCGTTCATGCTCGTACATTTCTGAAACAAAATGATCGATTGAAGCATACCCGAGATGTTCATAATGAAAACCCATGATCTGAAACGAACCCCAGGAAGCTGCTACGTACGCTGCTTCATGAAAAGCTGCTTTATCTGATAATCCAGCTGCTTTTTCCAAACGATCGTACTCTCCCGCTCCTCCTTTATAGTGAGTTTTTGTCCATTTTTTATACAACACGTTCTTGGTTCTTTCAGAAACATATGAAGAAGGATTAACTCCTCTTTTTTCTAATTCTCTCCAAAAAATATGGCCTTCAAACAAAATTCTTGGTCTCCCATGCAACAAAAAGCCTTTACCACTACTTTCTATTTCATTAACAGCTTTTACCATGGCCAATTCGAGACCAAAATCATTGGCAAAATCCTTTACATCTTTTTCAGACAAAAACTTATCATTAAAAGCTACTAAATTCTTTTCTGCTTCAATAAGTTTGGACCATGTTTTTAAACCAACAATCCCATCAACTACTAAGTTATTTTTTAATTGAAAAGCTTTTACAGCCTGGTCTGTATCTTTTCCAAAAAAATTGGAAACAAACACGGTATATCCTAACTTAGTTAGGATTTGTTCCAAATGGTGGACATCTTCTCCCTGGGATCTATAACGTATGGTTCTCATCTATCTAATAATTTGAAATCCTAACCTAAAAATACTTGATCTATTTCTAATTGTATTGGATCTATTTCACAAAAACTACCTTCTATAGTTAACGTTACTGTAACCTTGATACGTACATCTCGTACTCGATAACGGTGCGCTATTTCCTTTCCTTCAAAAGAACTGCCATCTCCAAAGTCCCAAATAAATTTGAAATCCGTATCATCTGTATCGCTTATATTTTCTGCAACAAATGTAAATGCTATTGGGAAAGCATTGGGTTGCGGACCATCAATGATTGGTCCTTCGGTAATGATCACATCTCCTTCTCCTCCTAGTGGTGGTCTATTGAGACGACTAAATTTAGCTTGATACACCGGTTTGTTCAATACCGTAAGCGTTGCCGATACTGGCTGATCATTAACAGTAAACTCTATAGGCTCGTTATATCTTCTAAATGTTCCTGCAACCAATATCAATTGATTGGTTCCTACTCGTAATCCATTTGCTCGTCGTACCACCGCTACTTTTCCATCTGCCGGCGTAACCACAAATGGCACTGGTAGTTCGTTAACGGTTTCTCCACTAGAATCCAAACAAATTCTAGGGCCAACAGTTAAAGACACCTCTTCTAAAGGTTGCTCAAAATCGATCTGTACTTCTTGAGATGCTGGGCCACAGGAAGGATCTGCGATAGTTAATGTTACAATGACAGATCTTCCTTCTAATGCTGAAAGATCTTCGTATTCATACTCTTGTGTTAAGGTCGAGCCTTCGAAAATTGGACTTCCATCTCCAAAATCCCAATTGAGCACAAATGGTTCTGGTATATAATCGCCAGTTACATTAAAAGTAACTATTGCTTTGGAATTATCTTCATTATATTGAATATCATCCGGATCTACAGTAATCGTAAATTCTGGAGTTCTTCCTACCAATAAGGTTGTTCCTGAATCAAATCCATCAACAGCTAATCGTATCACTTGTCCGTAAGCATCGAATTCTTTAGGATTGACTGTAATTATTCGATCTTGGATCAATAATCCATTGATAGATGTAGCCCCTAAAGTGGTTACCGTACCTGTAGCAGGTTGAAGCTGCGTAATATTGATTCGCTCGATACAACCAATAGTATTATCTAATATATTTTTCAGATTGCTCAAAAACTGCCCCAGTTGCGTAAAGTCTGTGAACGAAGAATAATCTGCACTATCAATATCCGAGAAATCAGGATTACTTAGTATAGGTGGTCTGCCCAGTAAATTTGGTAGTGCAGCAATTAGATCTCCACTGCTTGGGCTTCCGTTGGCATAAACACCATTGCTAAGCGCATAATAGAAAATATGTGTTTGACCACTTAGTATGCTTATTCGACTTCTTAATTCATCAAAATTTCTAGTTTGCAATCCATCCGTGATAATAATGACGATATCCAAAGGAACTGAAATTGGGGTAGATGAAGAAATCTGCCCTGTTAAATACCCCAGAGCGCTTGACCAATAATCTGCTTGAGCTAGATTATTACCATCAGTTTTATAATTAGTAATCCAATTGGTAAATTGGGTTTTGGTCTGTGCGGTTATTGCGGTTTGCGTGATAATTCGCGTGGGCAATGTATTATCGTCAACATTCATATTACATAATGTAATAAGATTGCCTGAGTCTTCCTGATCATTTACAAAGACCGTTAGCCCATTTTTAATCTCAGTAACTTCACTCCCGTTTATAGATCCTGACTCATCAATCAATAATGCAATATGCACAGGAATATCGCAGTCTGCTGGGTTTACACATAGCTCATTTCTATCCAACTCTAATTCGATCACTATTGGATCTTCAAAAGTAATAGGATCAATGATTATAGTGTTTTCACAAAACTCCGTATTTACCTTTAGGCTAGGTGTAATGGTATTAGGAGCTGTTTCTGGGAGATTATCGTATTGTCGGACAACATTCCCTGACGCATCTGGAGAAACTTCTGTTATTGTTCCATCTCCAAAATCCCACTCATACCTTACAATTTCATCGATATGAGGCCCTGATACATTATAAGTAACTGTCACTTCTGTATTGAATGGGTTATCGTACACTACGGTTGTGGTCACTACTGGTTCTGGTTTTCTATGGATTGTAATTACGGCATCGGTATCTTGATTATTTACTTCAAACCGAATGGGCACCCCAATAAGTTCAGGACTTACTAACTTAGGGTCAAAGAAGGATTCTCCCATTTCATCTCTTACGATCCCAGCATTTAAATCTCTAGGTACCTGAGCAGTAACAAAACCATCTCTTGGAGTTACTTTGAAAGGGATCGGTTCGGTATCATTTCCAAAACATAGGGTTTCCATAGGTAATTCTAACATTAATACACTCTCATCACAGCATAGGTATGGAACCATAAAATCTGCTATTACCGGTTGGAAAACTCCTTCTATCTCTGCATCTCCTTCTCCCCCGTCTCCAATCACTGGTGTATCTTCTAAAAACACCAATACCAGCGTTCCTCTTGGTGTCACTCCCGCTCTATGCTCCAAACCGTGACGTCGATTGACATAATAGGAGGTGTAATTTTCTTCCAGAACTTCAATACTTGAAACTCCCAAGGCTACAATATTGAAACTAACTGCCTTTTTACGCTTAATATCTTCAAGCTTTTCTATAACTTCTTTATAGTTCTTCCCTTGATGACCTTCTATTCTAAAAAAGTTCTTATCACGATAAACATCTAGAGGTACTTTATTGTCAATTAAGTTGGTGTGGTAACTACTATTTGCCCCTTCTCTACCTCTGGCAGATTTGTCATAATCCCAAAGTTTTAATAGTGTTTTATCAACCTTGTTATAAAAAGGTATAGCTCTTTTACCCAAATACCCTTTGGTTAGGGATGGAGTAACCTTGATCAATCTGTAATCTGTGGTAAAGTTTTCAAGCTGCTGCACAGCACGTAAAACCAAGCTAAAAAGTCGTTGTTCTGTTTTATGAATATCAAAACAAACACTTATTTCTTCATTACTTACATCTTCGTCACAATTACCACATCGATCTCCTGCTTTAGAAGTATGAGCTTTCGATTTATAAAATCCGTGTCTACATTCGTAGCATGCCGCTCCATCCTTAAAAATCTCTCCCAGCATTAAATGTTTAGGAAAATCATTCTGATTGGCCACACATTGACTATGAGTCAGTTCTAGTAGCAATTTTTTGATTTCATTATAAGTTTCCACCACATCTTTTAGCACATCGTACCGATATTGTAGATCGTTGGGTACTAATCCTGGTGGGAATTCGAATAACTCTACTACTTTAGCTTCGAACTTGGACTGAAGATTTGGTGCTTTTAACACTTGAAAAATAGCAGCGAAACCGGTCTTCAAGTCCTGAATTAGTTGAGTATTCTCAAAAGGAGACACTAGTAAATCAGTTAGTGAGAAAACCGTTTGAAAGTCTTCGATCACCGGGATCACTTTGGGTAACATTACCTCTGGTAATTGATAATAGAGATTTTTATAGTTAGGCTTGCTTATGGTAGCATCCAGGCTATTGATATATTGCGCGTTAACCTTGGTGGTCATCAAAATCTTGTAGTTCGCTACTACATCGATCCCCTCTCCATCACAGCTTAGACTGCTACACCGATTAATGTTTCTTTCGAAATGTTCAAGATAGATCAGCAAAACCATATCGCTAAAATCCTCTCCTTCATTGATTGCTAGTTGAGCGATTGGAAAGGTTTCGCTATCTTCTTTTACTGGAAGGAGTTCGAATAAATCAAGTTGCACATCATCTTCATAAAAGAACGGCGTATAATTGGCTCTAGTATTATCGTATTTGCGGTAATGCGTATAGGTAATCCTAGGGAAATCAATGATTTTGTTTGCTCCACTATCCTTGTACAAATGCAGTAGGTCACCATCTGTAGTAATACCAAGTCCCTGAGTGATAGTAACAGCATTGGAAGCTCCTGTGATGTCAAACCCGCAGACGATTCCTACTCCACTGAGATTGATTCTGGATAGCCGAATCTGATCGTCAAAATGATCAACAATTTGATTCAGATGACTCTCTGTCAAAAATTGACTTTTAGAGAATCTTCTGAAGCCTGGTGATATTTCTGCTAGCTTAGTGATCATGATTTGTGTCTATTTTGTATTGTTTTTATCTATTAAAATGTTACCAATCGACAAATATGAGTTTGTCTTTCCAGGGTAACTTTATCACACTTATATTCCATGGCAAACGATCCAAAAGAATATCTTGAGTTTTTCTTTCTATAATCACTTTGGGGTTCTCTCCGTTTAAGAATAGTTTACCCGGTCGTTGCAAAAATTCATGCTGTAAAAGATCTGTCGAAGCATTTTTCAGCACCCCCCAATTATCTAATGTGGCTTGCAACAAATCTCCACATTGTTCCACTTGTTCTGTTGTTAGTTCAATGTTTCTGGCAATCGGTTCATAAATTGGTATCCCACACAAGAATTTTTCAAAAATCATTTGGTGCTCCTGTTGTCCCTCTCTTTTAGTGGCTAGAAAATGCAGTAAATGCGCTGCTAATTCTTTGTTTTTGAGCTCATCGTTTTTATCCAAAAGCTCGCAATGCTCAAAGAAGTGTTTTAAATACGGATGTAATACAATTAATCCCGCATTGGCGATATAATATGATGTTTCTTCAGTAGTTTGAACCTCGTTGTTTCTAAGGAAATCTGTATTCGATGGTATCTCAAATTCTTTCTCTGTAGCTGTTAACTCCTCCTCTACAAGGTATTCTGATGCATCTCTTTTCTTATCCTGATTTTGGAGAGATTCCTGAAGATCGTCTTCTTTCTGATTACTTAATTTTTCGGTGTTCACAATAGCAACACCAATTTCAGGCACACTTCCTGAGGTATTTATATTCTGGTCATTGTTATCTATTTCCAACAGTTCTTCTGTTTCCAACAATCTCTTGATAGTGTCTTCTATCCAAAATGATCCTGATTTTTCTTCTTGGTTTTGTTGCTCTTGTAAGTTGATTAATTGCTTGTATAATACTTTAACTTCTTTTGTAATCAGGAAAATGATAATCTCTTCCCAAACCACCTCTCTAGATGAAATTTCTTCTTTAAAAAAGGACAGCATATCTTTAGTCAACAATTCATCAAAAGGAATGATATATTTGGTATCAGCAAAAGTCTTTTGCAGTATCTGAATCAATACTTTATCCGAAAACTGTTTGATCAGTCTTCGTCTGTTATTGGAGTATTGAATACTATTAACCAATCTATCCCCAAAACCAGAAACACCTATTACTTCTTCTATTTCAGAATCATTAAATAATGTCTCATGATGTTGAAGTTCCCACCAAGGGGTTGTCCCTTTTTCCAGAAAATAGAAGAATGATCTAAGCTTACTTGTTTCTTTACTTACAAAGCCTGATTCTTCTTGAATCGTACGCTGGTTGATTTTCTTTTTTACTTCTTTCTCTATGGTTTTGATTAGTGTTTCCTCTAATTCATCAAATGATAATTCTCCATCAAACTTTAGATCTACATCCAATTTTTCAATTTGTATGCTGTCTGAAGTAAATGAATGATCCAAATCCTTGAAATACAATTCTAATTTGGGAAGTATCTTTTCTTTCAAAAACACATCAAGATTATCTTTGATATCATACGCCTGCTCCTGGGATGTTGTATTCAACTCCAGATACATTTTATTGATGATATGTTTTTTTTCTATACTCATCTAGCAGATGTATTTCATATTAAGCATTAAATTGGCAAACTCTTTTGGATAATTTTTGAAAGCAAATTCTATTACATCCGTAGATACTTCCTTCATTCCTTTATAATGCATCAAATGCGTATATCCGGTTTTATCGATATGATTAATATCTGAAGGAGCTATATAAAAACTCTCTTCAAGATGTGTAGAGCGCCCGACATAGCTTTTGATAATATGATCTAACTTATGATCACTAACCGAATACACATAATCATTGTGCGTAGGTTTATTTCTGGGGTAATACTCATAAATCTGATCTGTTTTACCATGCTCCTGAATGGTTTTGAAAACATAAGTCTGCTCCAAAAACATCGTAAGCTGGGCGGTATGATAGTCATCAAACTGTAAATGTTGATTTTGATAAATGGTCGAGAAATAAGCTTCGTAATAATCGTAGATTATTTTTCTATCAGTACATCTAAACAATCCCATATTCAAAAACCTTAAATCCTCATTGGCATACTCATACTGAAATTTCACTCCTTTATCCAAAAAGTAGTGATACAAACAATATGGATGAGAGTTTAGTCCCTCGTCGCATTGTACGATAATATCTTTGTTCTTTATGGGCTTAGTAATGAATACATCATAATCCATATACAAATATCCTGGTAGCAAATCTGCCAACATTTTATACCCTAGTATTTTGGCATCTACAAAACAAGAAAGTTCACTCATCTGCCCCAGTTCACTATAAATTACATCATAAGGAAGTTCTAGCTGTCGAACTAGTTCTCGCCCATAATAATCGGTCATTATATGTACTTCACCATATACCTTTTTGATCATCATAGCGCTCAAAAACATGTGAATACAAGATTGAAACTTATCATTATTTTGATCAAATGGTTTAGTCCAAAGTAATTGTACTGGCGTCATGAACCTTTATTTTTGTTTTGTTATGGTTTACTTTGAATAATTCGATATTAATTACCTTATCTTTATTAGGATACAATTCGAAATTTATTTTTTTATTTTGATGATCCGATTCATCATGAGAGTATTCTTCGGCTTCGGTATCTGCATGTTTCCGTTCATTAACCGTACGTAAGGCATCATCATGTTCTATGACATCGCTACATAAGTGGCCTGGAGCGGCTAATTGTCTCACTCCCATTTTTCTTAATCTCAATGTAAACTCAGTGTCTTCGTAGCCGTAGGTTTCTATCTTCAGATTATATCCCCCGATTTTCTTAAAGTCTTCACGATGTACCATAATTCTGCCAAAAGATCCTCCTGTACATAAAATAGAAGGTCGTAAAAAGAATCTTTTCTCTTTTTCAATAAGTGAAAGGCTATAATTGAGATAACTACTGCTCACAAAATTATCTGCATCAATATTGATAAGGTACTCTCCTAATGCCAGATAATGGACTACATTTTTGGGGAGGGATCTATGATAATACTCGGCTGTGTAATTTTTGTAATAAATAATAAGACCTTCTCTTACCCCCTCGATAAACCAATTCTGGTTAAACAAAAAATCTTCAAGTCCATCGGTAGAATTATAATCAATGATATTAATATCTACCTTACCTTTAAATTTTTTCACCACTTCCAGATTGTGTTTCAAGGTAGTTATTAAGTGATCAAAACGATTCATTACAACCGTACATAAGCTAATCTTGATTTTATTATCAGAAAGTCGCTTATTGCCTATCAAGTGATCATATTCTGGAAATTCGTTGGTGATAAGATGTTTGATCTGTTGTTGAACGGGCTTGGTGTATTTGCTTAAAAAAGTAAGGTGAGTGTACCCTATCCTTTTGGCTTCAATTTGAATCCGTTCATTTTTTAATAGTAGCGTTTCTACTGTTGCTTTTTGAGCTTTGGCTACACAATACAACAGATATTGATCAATGATTTTGGAAATATCAGCATTGAAAAATCGTATTTTATTTGAGCTTCTATTGATATGCAAACACTTCAGAAAATCCTTAATATAAGCATCCCTGAGCTCTAAATCATTAAACCCTATGATTGCGGTATTGTATACTTTATAATGAGTCCTATTTAATTCTTCAACATAAAATGGGCTATTGTCCACAATCCACTTAAAATTCTCTATTTGATCCCATCGAACTTCATTTCCGCTAATTGCATTTTCGTCAAAAGAAATATCATCCAGACTTTGCACAATCACATCTGATTGGCAATTTTTGATCATTTTGGCTACTTCTTTTTTACGTAACATCACATCCCAATCCACATGCACAAAGGGTTTGGTTTGTTTTGAGATGGCCAACATTTTACCCTCAATCCAGGAACTTCCCTCAAAGCTTAAAAACGTAAGATCAGTAGAGAGGTTATCTATTGGAAGTTTCTCAAAATAGGGTGCACTATCCAGGTCTGTAACAATTTCCACTTCGAACCCCCACTTTTTTGAATACAACACAGACAGGTACAAACATCGTAGAGACGATTGTATAATATCTTCGAGGTCTAGTCCCTCTCTATATTCTTTCCATCTTTTTGTAAGCGGAGCTGTCCAGAAACTGTATACAATTTTATTCATCAATTACAGATATCATGTTTTAGTTTATTCATTTTCAAAAAAGAGCCGGTTCTGCAAAAGCCATTTTCTCTTCTATTTTTTTATACTCTGCAAAGAATTTTTCCTTTAGTAATTCTTTGATTTTCTTCACATTTTTGGGATGATATTTCGATGCTCCAAAAAGATGTGCATATCCTAATTCATTGGCGTAAGAGGATTGTTCATCATGAGACTCTCCTTTGATTAAAACGGACGGCTCAATTCTTTGAACAGCTAACAAACTAGCTAGGTTATATTGTTCCAATAATAACCCAGGTTCTAAGTACCACCCATTTTGATCTCTACTGTTCTTAAAATCTTTGAATTCCTCTTTATGGGTGGTTAAAATATCCTCCAGTTCATTAAAACATTTCACGAAATCATCTCTTACCTCTAAATCATTAAATCCAAGGACACCACATCCCCAGGCATATTTTAGTTCGTTATTCCAAAACTTTAGCTGCTGACTATAATCATCAAAAAAAAGAACCAGTTCCTTATAATTATGAAAACCAACGTCTTTTCGCTCCACCAAAACCCGATCAAATTCAAAGACAATATTTTTTTTCAAAAAGATATCATTATCGATATGTACAAAAGGTTGGTGTTGATCTTGGATAGCATACAACTTGGGTTTCATCCATAATTCTGCGTTTTTATCAAAATCGACCAAAGTTACATCACATGGTAAATCGCTTAAGAAATCATATCCTATTTGATCTACATATAATTCAACATGGTCGTACCAAAGACAACTATGTAAAATACTTGCTGCAGTCATATAGATGGTATCCATAAGCTTATTTCCCATATTCCATCTGTTATTGATGATAGGATAAGTGGATAGGCTGTATATAATTTTAAGCGGTTCCAAAATATTATAATAAATCTCCTATAGACATAGATAAAATATCATCATCTCCTGCATTGAGTCTTCTTACATCACCTGTATACCCATAATAATATGGTACTCTGTCAAAAGTGATCGATTCTATCGGTACATTTACATTACAAAAACCTCTAGTAACTGTTAATACCGGTGAAACCGTGTTTGCCTGATTAACCGGAAGGTTATATACTTTTACAACCTGTCCAAGCACATTTGGTTGGGTATTCGAAATAGGAGAACCATCTCCAAAATCCCATCTGAATTCATTTATCGTATTGATTTCTGCACCTGTAACTGTGAAAGTTACAGTTGCTGTAGCTCCATTATTACTATACACAATAGCACTAGTAGTAGAAAGTTCGGGTTTTTCATAAACCTTCACCCCAAAATTGGCATTTTGATTATTTACAATGAATCTTATACTAAATCCATGTAGTTCTGGACTTACTCTACGAGCATCAAAAGAATAAGTGCCGTCTGAATTTCTTATCACACCTCCATCAAGACCAGCAGGTACATCAGCTCTTACTACAGCATTTCTAGGAACCACATCGAATGGAATAGGTTGTGTATCGTCGTCAAAACAAATCACCTCATCCGGAAGACTAACCTCAACTTCATTTTCATCACAGCATAGGTATGGCAAGCAAAAATCTGCAACAATTGGATTTACGGTTGTAGGATCAATTTCAAACGCTGCTGTTTCTAAAAACTCCCCTTCTTCGGAAAAAGCTACATCTGTTTCACTTACCAAAAATTGTCCATCCGATTGATTGTTTTGTAAATAAAATAGGACTAGTGTTCCTCCGGGAGGCACACCTGCTTTATGTTCTAAACCAAAATTGCGATTGAGATAGAAGGATTTAAAGTCTTGCCCTATAATGTCTATATTTTCAACGGGTAATGCTACTACATTGAACCCTAAGCTATTTGCCTTTTTAATCGTATTGATTCGTTGCACCACTTCGGTATAATTTCTCCCTAAATGTCCTTCAACTCGATAGAAATCGTGATCAATACAAAACTCTAAAGGTTTCTTGATCGCCAATAAGTTATCGTGATAACTCAAATTCGTTTTTTGTGTACCTCGAATCGTCTTATCAAAATCCCAATACTCAATCAATTTTTCTCCTACATTATAGTAAAATGGGATAGCCTTTTTGCTTAACACTCCCAAATCCATCGTTGGGGTAATCTTTATAAAATTATAATCTGCATTATAATTAGTCAATTGCTGAGCAGATCTCTTGATAAGGGTAAACAGTCGTTGCTCTGTTTTACTGCTGCTATAGCATATGGCAAGTTCCTGATTAAATCTGTCAATCACCACTTCGTCTTCTGTAGTTTCTGGACAAAAGATGTTAGAATTGATCAAAATTTCGTTCAGGTTTCTAATCTTAGCTTCCAAATCCCTAAAATTCTGTGCCAAGAAATAATCTGAGGTATCCAAATCAGTTTCTCCATCTACACTAGGAACCGAAGTTGGAGGAATAATATTCCTGATATTGGTATTGATCTGACCTACAGGATTGTTATCCAAGATATACAAGAATAGCTTGGTGTTTTCTGAAGCAGGAGTTAAAAGCACATTAAATGCACTTATAGGATCAATCTGTCGTTCCAGAAAACTAGTCTCGTCATTAATAGTGATTACAATATCCGGATTAGGAATGGTAGGATCATTCAAGATCGACTCCTGAACTTTTAACAAACCTGATTTCCAATCATCATTATCTCCTCCACGCGTGGCATATGTTTGTATCCATTGAGTTGTGGCCGGATCTGTTGCTCTTTTATAAATACTAAACAACGAATTATCATTTCTATTGGAAGACATTGGAATTAACGAGATAAATGTATTGGTATCTCGTACCGATTCTACGTAAGCATTCAAAGCATTTCTTACATTTTCACGTTCGCGGCTAAAAGAACCTGACTCGTCCATCACAAATACAATGTGATAACTCCGGTTCCCGTCAGAATCTACACTCCCTTCACAAATAGGATCATCACCGGCATCACCAATATCATAGTCCAATTCTATTGGAGCACAACTATCACAAGTTGTAGAGGTAAGACCAGCTAGTATTGGTGATTTGTAAAATCCATGTCTGCATTCGTAACAAGGTCCTGATTTTTCTACTTCTCCTAACATCAAATGTTTCGGAAAGTCTTCGTACCCAGCACAACAATCAGATACATCAATATCAAGTAGTAGTTGTTTAATTTCATTATAAGTATCAACCAGATCTTTTAATGCGTCATACCGATACTGAAAATCATCTGGAATTTGAGTAGCCGAAAACACAAAAAGCTCAGAGAGTTTATCTTGTATAGCTCCGAGTAATTGTGGTGCATCCAATTCTGTTAATAATGTAGTGTAGCCATCAATTAATTTTTGAACTGTATTATCTTCGGTTATCGCATCAAAAAAGCTTTGTTTTAAGTCTGCATAGGTATCAAAAATATTAGGAGTTCCTACTACTTTGTTCATTACCACTTCTGGAAGCTCATAATACAATTTGCCATAGTTAGTTTTTTGTATGGTGGGATCATGGCTAATGATGTAAGCTGCATCAGTTTTGCTTACCAATAACACTCGATGATTTACAACTCTGCTTTCTCCCTGATTATCACAACCCAATGTTGTACATAAATCCTCATCTTCTATATAGGTTTCGCGATACAACAGCACTACCATATCCTTGAGTGTAGTCAAGTTACTTAGAGGTCTTACTCCTTCTCCACTAGTTGTTGTGGTCAATTCTCGCAAGGTAATTTGATTTTCTCCTCTGTAAAAAAATGGCCTGTATTGCGCCTGGGAGTTATCGTAGGTTTGATATCCTGTATAAGTGATCGATTCCAAATCAATGGATAAGGTCCCATCTTCTTTGGTTTCAAAAAGATGCATCAAATCTCCATCGGTGGTTACACCTACTCCTTGCGTAATGGTAATTTCGCTAGTAGATTCATCGCAGCTTACCTGAAAACCGCAGACAATACCAACACCACTAAGGCAGGTTCTGGACAATCGTATTTGATCATCAAAGTAGTCTACAATTTGGTTGAGATGCCCTTCGGTGAGCACCTGATTTTGAGTAAACCTTCTAAAATTGGTGGTTATTGCCTCTAATGTCGTTGTCATAACCTTATGTGTGTTTTGTTATTGTCTAATTTCTTAATGTCTATTTTATTTTATTTCTTCATAGATCTTTCTTTGGTACGAAAGAACGGAATAAACATCTTTCCAATCTTCTTTTTTACTTAACCAAATTGCCTGATCCCATAAAGTAATTTGCATTTTTTCTCCTCCATTATTAATTCCTGCCCAAAAAGCAGCACTTACTAATGCATTCCAAGCCCCAACAGGATCTTTTAACTTATCATCCAATATTGCTGCTGCCTCGGCGTGCTCTACTCCAACATAACTGCCTCCTTTTTCACTAATAGCTTTTGCTGCGCTGTATAATGGATGTTCAGTGATACTAGCTGAAAATTCGTAATAATCTGCGGTTAACAATCGTGCTATATCTTTAATCAAAATCTCAGGAGGTGTTCCCGTATCTGGATAATGTGATAATTGATGCCCGACTGTATCAAAACCATGTGGTAATACAAATGCATTCCACAATATTGGTGATAGTTGATCCAGAGGAATAGCATTAGAATAATCAACTCCTCTTCGAGCCACTATATTTCTAAATAGTTGATCCCATGCTCCAAAATCTTGACCCGTAACACTATTTGGCATTAGGTCTTTTAATTTGATCATTTCAGAAAGCTTTTCTCTGAAAATCTTATGCGACTCCGAACTATCATATCTGTAAAGAAACTTTAGATACCTATCCACACCATCGGTTCCATTAGGGGTATTAGTAGAATCATTTACATAAACTCTCATAAAATCTAATTGGTCCAATATTCCCAATATCTCATATGTAGGTTTTACTTCACTTTCAAATTTTTCAAATCGATCTTTAAACTCAACAAATACCTTATCATGCTCGGCTAGCATTCTTTGCCTTAAAATGGGTAAACTGAATATGTTATTAGAAATAGTGTATGCGCTATTTTTAGCATTGACACGAACCAGATTCCAATTGTTCCAATTAGCATTGGGTGTTAGTCTTAATGCTACATCATATTTTCCAAACTTTCTATGTCCTAACAAAAAACAACACCACCAACCACTATCCATGAAGGATTTAAAGTTTTGTGCATTCTTTTTAATATCGAACCCTAAATGCTTTTTTAAAGAATTCTCTTTATCCAGTTCGATAATTTGGTTAATGATGTTAATTAATTCGTTCATATGTTCCTCTACTCTTTCCATATTTTATTAGATCCCACCTGTTAGAGGACTCGCTCCTCCCATCCAAATTGATCTAGATCTATTTCTTAATTCACTTATTATTGGTCCATGGAGCGCTTTATCACCATCCAAATCACTTTGACTTAAAGCTTCCGTCACAAAAACTATTGAGGTATCTAACGCCTCTGAAAATGCGGTTGCCATAGTTCTATTTATAGTATCTCTAACAAATTCTGCCACTTCGATCAAATCTTCTGCATCTAATTCTTCATCTGAAATAGTACTGATTAACTCAGCTTGTAAACTATTGGTTATTTGATCTAAAGCATCATTATTTGGGTTGTTAACTCGTATTATTAGCTCATCAGGACTTTCTTGAAGATTAACTTGTGTATCGGTTACTTCTCCTCTTTCAATTTGATAAATCTTCCGTAAAAAAGATCTCCAACTGCCTGAAGATATACTAGCTCTTATATTACTACCAGACTTAGTGAACATAAGCACCCTCTTTACTCCTGCATCCCTGGCCTGTTGTTCAATTACAGGAAGTGCTGCTCTAGCGGTAGCACTTCTATGAATACCTTGACGAGATGTTCTATGCGTTCTTTGATGAACAAGAATTGCTGGTAAGTTATTTCCATTAGAATAACTTGAATTAATTTGTTGAGAACGGGCCGTAGCTCTAGATCCTATATCTTCTAAACCTTCAATACCTGACAACATAGAACCAAATCTTTCGTACAACCCGGAAACTTCAGCTGAAAATTGGTTCTCAGGAACATGGTGAGATTCATATGGTTCACCTTCAGGATGAGATGCGGACCTAGGAACTGTATGAGTCCCGACGATTGGTAAAGGTCCATATTCTTCTGCATCACCATACATTTCAAAGAGCTCTCTAAGAACCTGAGCCAAATCATTTTCTTTGTCCTCCAATCTTTGATCTGATTCTGAAGCCTGACGACTGGCTTGTTCATCAGTAGAATTTTGAGCAGTATTTAGTTTTTCCTCAGTATCTTCTCCTTGTGTTTTGGTTTCTCTATACAAAGAACGTGCTCTATCAATTTTACCCTGTGCATCTTCTTGTTTAGCTATTCCTTCATCTGTATTTCCAAATTCAGATTTTCTATTCTCCCACTCCGTTAGCTTTTCTCCAACCGTTTTAGTTTGAGACGCTACCATAACCTCAACACCCGGTCCTTGAGTATCAATCCATAACCTATGTCCTTCTCCTCCTCCATTAAATTGAACTACTTCTCCAACCTCTGTATCTTCAAGGTTACCGGAAGCTATATCTTCATTTTGTTGATCTCTATTTCTTCCAGTCAATCTTCTAAACAATCTTTTTGCCGCATTCTTAACACGATTCAGTAATCCCACCACTGCATCTTCTATCTTTTTACGGATTTTTTGAATGATCTCCTGTACTTTTTGAGTCAGCCCTGTGATTCCTAATAAAGAGGCTAAGAACCCTATCAATACCGGAATAGATTTCTTTAATGCGTTTTCGATCGCACTGGCAATAGCACTTACATTACCCGAAGCCACTGCTTTTACACCATCGATAAAGGCGCGTACCATTTCAATAATCTGGCTACCCCTCTGGATAAAGAATTTTACAATATCAATAATCAGCATGGCAGCCTTGATAAATGCTCCAGCAGGATTAAGCAATCCTAATATCCATTTGATTCCTGCTTCAACGACCTTAGAGATGATCATATCTCGTATGGCATCCATCACCATTTCTTTCAGGTTATTGAACTGTTCTTTGATATACTCCCAAAGACCGGCAATACCATCATTACGTAATATGGTGAAAATCTCAAACGCCGTTTCAACAACCCTCACCACAGGTTCACCAAGTACGCGTACTGCTATGTTACGTACAAAATCCCACGAGATTCCTAAAATTTGCGCAACCAAATCAAAAATTCCTGAAAGACTAAACAAATTATCCGGTATGGTAATCCCTACCCCGCCTAAAGATCCAGTAAGCCAAGCAATAAGTCCTTCTTGCATATGCGTAAGGATGTTGCTTACAAAATTATTTAATCCTTGCCCAACCCCCTCAATCAACAATCCTAAGAATCCAATTGGGTCTTGAACAATAGTAGCAATAACACTTAGTGCAGAACTTAGCAGCTCTGTCAACATGTTTTTGATGTTGATGATTGTTTGGATCACTCCACCAATAGCATCCAAAGCCATATCAATCAATCCACGGTTGGCAGCTTGCATCTCTTCGATACGAGCATCTACTTCTTGTAGACTCTCATTATACTGATTGGCCAAACTATCGATCAATTCATCTTGTTTATCATCTACCGATTGTTCTAATTCATCAAAACGTTCCTGAATACCTTCTGCTGCTTCACGACCAATATCTTGAAGGTTTTGCGGTAATGTTGTAACATAATCCTGCACCTCTTGTTTACCTCTGGTAATTCTGTCTTTGGCAGCAGTTAACTCTGTAGCCACTACATCTGCAATATTGGTAATTACCGAATCCATACGATCGATAAATACCTGTCGCCCATCTACGAAAAATTGATTTACCTCGTCTGGTAATCCGGTAAAGACATCACCAACCCGGTTTAAGAATCCGCCAAATCCTCCATATCGTTCATCAAGATAGGCATCCATCTTACGTTCTACATAATCTTCAAAAGCTTGCTTGGCACGTTCCGCTCCAGCAGTAAATAGATCATTTACTCGTGTATCAAGATCGCTAAGGATCGTTTCTACATCAGTTTTAGTATTCTCATAAATGGTATTAATCTCACCAGCAATACGCTCACGCTCTGCAGTATCTGTTGTCCCTGTTTGTACTTGCTGTCCTTCTACCTGATTCAATAATCCAGCACGATCTTGGTGCATGCCATCCAAAGTCTGCTGACTATTATTTTCTGCAGTGCTTTGTGCTCCTTGTAATACGCCTTGTTCTTCGGTTCTAAACTGCCCAGGAGCTTGTGCGGTGTCCTCTCTGGCATCATTGGTAGCATCCAGTGCTCCTACAAATTCTGGTTCATTGGAGTTGGCCAACTGCTCATCGGTAATTTCATTTTCGGTCATCTGCTGATCCACCTCGGACATATTATCCTGTAGTGGTTGGCTTACTTCGGCTTCACCTCGAGCTGGTGGCATCGCATTTTGTGCTCTTACACCATTAGGAGCAGCACCTACAGGCGCTGGAGGTAAGGCAGTAACCTCTCGTTCTGGTATTGCATCTGTATTTGGTTCCTGAGCTGTTGTAGCAGCGATATCTCCAGAGGCAGCGGTTTGTTCACTTTGTACGTCCTGAGTCGCTGCATCACGCACCTCATCAATATTATTGTTGTTTTCAAAATCGGCGGCTTCTTCTTCATTGGCTGGCAACTGCATACTCTCGATACGCTGCATCAACTGCGCTTTGAACGCTTCTGCACTAAAGGTTCCAGCTTCTTGCTCTTCCATAGAATCTACTTGAGCTGCTTGTGCTCCACCAGTACGTTCGTTTGGTGGTGATACCGCTGCTGCCTGTGCACTGCCTGCAGATGCTGTAGCCGGCTCATGATCTTGCTGCTCTTCTGCTCTATTTTCGACGCGCTGCTCTAGCTGTTGGAAATTAGGATCTTCCTCTGGGCTACGCGGTGTCGTAGGTTGCACTTCTTCGCCGGCAACTCCTGCTTCCTGAGCTGCTTGTTCGGTTGGTACTTCTCCTTCTTGTGGAGGTGCCTCTAAAAGTTCGGTAGCTTCGGCAACCGGAGTTGCAGAAGGTTCTTCTATGGCTTCGGAAGAGGCTTGACTTCCACCATTGTTCGTTGTTGTAGATTCATTTTGAGTAGCCGGACCAGATGCACCTTGCTGAATGGTGTGCGTTAACTCGTGCGCTAATAACGTTTGCCCTTCTGTAGTAGCAGGATTAAATCTGTTTTGATTAAAATGGATATCGTTTCCATTAGTAAATGCCTGCGCTCCCAATGTTTGGTTCATCGCAACAGACTCACTACCTGTATGTATTCTTACACCACTAAAATCGGCTCCAAAACCGGATTCCATCTGGCTTTGAACTCCGCCTGGCAAAGGAGATCCTTGACCCCTAGTATTTCTAATAGAATGACCAATACTAGAAGGAGTGTTCAGTCCAGTATTTCCTGGGTTCTCTCTTGCTTGCACCTCTTCCTCTTCTTGAAGTTGTACATCTTCTTCAGACATCATTTGTACTTCTTCTTCCTCTTGCATCTGAACATCCTCTTCAGACATCATCTGCACTTCTTCTTCCTGTAACTGTACTGGCTCCTCTTCTTCCATCCGCTGAAGAGGTGAAGTACCTGATAAATGTGTTAATGGTTGGATACGTTCTGCAATCGGTTTTTCCTGAATTTGCTCATCTTCAGACATAGTTTGTACTGAAGCGGGAGTAGCACTAATAGTTGATGCGGCTCCCTGTTGCTGCTTATTTACAACTTGGTCAGCTACCTGATCTGCCTCTACTTCATACTTATCGCCCGGTTGGCCTACCTTGACTTTGGGTTGTATAAACAACTCACTTCCGCTTTTTGGCTTAAAAACGGAAGGGGTGTTGTTGCCCTTGTTGGTATGTGCTGTTTTTGGCGAAAACATGCGCTATCTACATCTAATTTTAATCCTAAGTTATAGTGTACCTAAGGTCGTTCTACCTAAAATGATCTGACCATCAATATCATCGTCGTTTTCGCAATCAATCAGGCGACCTGCTGGATATAGTGTCTGTAGACTGAATAAACGATCTACAAAGGTTTCTAGCTTAGAGGTTTCCTCTCCTGTATCTGTATCGGTATATCTCATCTCTTCTTCTCCTGTATTTAATGTTTTGGCTTCTAAAAAGGCTTTATAAGCTTTTTCTAATCGGTATAATCCGTTCTCCTCATCTGGAACTTCATCTTTTCTATGACCCACCCAACAAATTCTAGCCACTACATGTGCCGGAATTTCTTGCTTGATCACATTCTCCATATAATTTCTAAAATCTGTATCTGCAAATCGATACGTGTATCCAGGAAGTATGATACTTACTCTATACGAATATGGGTCTGCTGGCTCGCAATTGTCGCAAGTATCCGCACAAACAGGAATGAAGCTCTTTTCGTGAGCATCAAGTTGTTTTACGTCGGGTCTAAGTAAGATATGCTCAACCAAAAACAATCCTTCTTCGGTAAAATCATTCTCAAAGAAACTCAGGGTCTCAAAAATTCCATCTCTAAACTCTTCTTGTGTATCATAAAATCTGGAATGTATAGCCGTGATTCTCTTAGTACTTGATGGTGGAAACTCAGGATTAATGACACTAAACGAATACACTCCCGTATTTTCAGATTTATTAAGCTTGATATGATCTACATCAGTATCATCCTTTATCGTTTTGGAAAAAGCTTCTTCTAACTCATATTTGCTGGTCTCAATAAGTAATAATACCGAAAAATGGAGCTCATTAATCGCCGCAGTTTTGGAATTGTAATTCTCGGTAGATCTCAATATTGGATTTCCTTTGGTATCCAATACTTCCCATCGAAATATGGTACAATCATTATCGTCTACATCTGTTTTGATATTGATATAGGAGTTGGAGATATTTCTTCGGTTGTAGTCCTTGATTCCCAGTAAACGCGCTAGTCGTTTTTGAGTTCCAGACACATTATCGGTATCCCAAAGATTTGCCGGAGGTTGTTTATAGTAATTAAATGCATTACCGCGCTCTTGACTAATCACTTTATATTCTCTTAAAAATGCTTCTTTATTACGCAGCACTACTTCTCCTGTTGCATCTCCATAAAGCGTCTTCATCAAAAAGGTATACTCGCTAAACCGTTCTGCAAAACGTGCTAATAGATGATCTAGAATCTGATTTCTTCGATCTACGTTGTTGTCGATTTCTTTGAACAAAGCATTGGTAAGCTCATCATCATTGTTGGTGCTGTAATTATTCACCAAATCCTCAAACCCTGCTACATCTTTTATCGCTTGTGTAAAATAGGTGTTTTCTGAAACTCCACTAACCGATAGCAGTTCTTTTACTTTTCCTAAATGTTGAAAGTAACTTGCTAATATCTTATCAAAAAACAACAAATACCCCTTAAGTTGTTTTGCTTGTGCTTTTCGATCTTTTGTCGCTCTTGCTGGTAATCCATCTATCCCAATACCATAAGTGTCTGGGAAATCATTTTGGATGGTAGTATAAGCTGCATTATCAAAATATTGTCCTTCCGGAAAGGATAATTCTTGATCCAAAACCAATGTTTCTTCAGGTTTAAGCTCATCTAAATATGCTTCCACCTTATTTTGATTTAGATTGAGAGGTAAAAATCCTTTATTATAATTGATAACACTTTTATCGCACAATACTGGTTTTTTCCCATCTTCTACACAAATAATCCATTCGTTAGATTCCGCAGTATTACCATCACAATTACCAACAGAGATTTCTTTTACGAACTTTACGCCTTCGATATTCATAATCAGAGTTATAATATCCGAAAGTCTTACCTCTGTTCTCAAATTGGCATTTTCTAGCTCTTTGGTATCAATAAATCCTTTATTAAGTACAGGACCTTCAAAAATTTGATCTGTGGTATATCCACGATCCAACATTTGCTGAATGGAGTAAAAATTCAAAGTAGGAGAAAAATAATTGTCGATCGCCAATAAAACCTTAGCGTGTATCAATTCTTCATCAGCTTCATTTTCAACTTCTATACTAGCACAAACCGAAATAGGATGTAATGCTACTTCGGAAAGATCAATTAAATCCTCGCATAGGTTTCGATTTTGATGATAGGTAGTTCGAACCTCCTCCATCAATATTTCTTTTTTGGCCTGTATCCGTTCTTCCTTCTTTTCTTTGGAAAGCTCTTCTGTACCTTCTTCTAAAAAGTCATCATCATATTCCAGTGTGATATTATATAGCCCTTTTAGTGTAAACTCCTTTATAAATTCAGAAGTGGACCTTGCATCAATTCCTGTAAGATCAATATCTGCTTTGTTGTAGGTGAGTCTGTCTTTCTTGCAATCCAAAAATACTTGCTTCTCAAACTTGCTTAGCCAGCAGTTTTTTATCCCTGGGATATCTATAAAAATCTTTCTGTAATCTAAAGCAGTGACTGGTTTGGAAGGAAAAATATCTGCCGGTTTAAAAAACTGGGTTTCTAAACTTTTATCTTTTTCTTCACTCACCAACAAATTTTCAATGGGCATATTAATCCGCATACCAAGATCAGAAATGGCATAAGACAACATTTCTAGCATGGTAATCCCCGGATCGTGAGAATTATAATCTGTCCATAGCTTTCCCCCTAGTTGTGAAATGTATTCTATTCCTTTTTCTCGAAGAAAATAGAAATCCAGATCGTCTTCTGAAGATACATTTTTTGGAATACTTATATTGAGATCTATACCTGACATGTGTCTATTGCTTTTTCTTCTTCTTGGTTACACTTGTTTATGTTGGTGTCTACTGAATGTTCTTTGGCAGAAACCAAAATTGAAGCTGGGTTCGAAGGTTCGATACTCGTTAGAAATACTTCCCCATCCTTACGCATTACTACATCCTGTAAATAATCCACATAGAATAATTTTTCTAAGTAATCAATTAGTACACTGCGATGCAGAGTAACCCCAAAATCTATGCTTCTGGAAGTATCGAATGCCCAAGGAGATAAGAATTGAGTAATATCTTCACTAAGTTGTTTGATATAAAAATTCTCATCAAACTGGTCATAAAATTTGACCGATAGCGAAATTCTAACCTCCTCATAACTTGGGTTAATGACTTCAGTTTTTACATGCATAGAATTGAGTTTATTGATGTAAGCACTTACCTTATTCAAAGTCGCTCTGCTCACTCTAGGCTGAAAAATATCGAAGACATTCTTATTTATTGTATCTGGAATCACCACCAGAGTAACATCTCCCGGAGATAAAAAGGAAGAAGTACTAGAATGATTTAAACATTTTACTTGATAGATTTCTGGAAATTCTTGTAATACCAAACTCTCATAATCCCATAGGGTGATGGCTCTGTTTTTATGACGAAGTCGTTCACTAATTCTTCGATAATACGCATCATCAGATTCTTCTGGTTTCCCATCGAAAGAATTATAAGGTTGTGTGATTCCTTTGATTTGAGGAACTCGGGTTACCAACTTGCTAATGGTCCCATCCGGCAATCCCTGTTCTAAATGTGATAATTCATTGCTCCGATCTTCAAACTCGGCCAAAATCGCCTGTGTATGTATTGATTTTACCTTGCTGACCGCATCATAATTTTTATGAATTCGAGCCCGTAGCCAAATGTATCCTCTTGGCAATCTTGTATTTTCTGTAGTTGCTTGTTTTGGAATACCAAATCTAAGTATTCCAGAATTCAATAGGTTATCAGTGCTATTTTTTACGATATCATTTTGCAGATTTTTCCAGTGATTATCACATAAAATCGACCATTCTACTTTTTCATTTCCCTCAAAAGAAATGGTTAACGGGTTTTCACTCCCTTCCAAAACCTGAATAAGTAATGAGATTTGTTGCCCGATCTCTACATTATCTAAACCAATAAATAAGGAACCTCCTCTACAGTGTTGTGGCACCAAATAATTGGTTAAAAAATCAGTATTATTTGCTGGGTCTTGCCCATTTTTTATCAAAACCTGTTGTTTCAAATATTCATGTTCTTCGAATTGCCCAAAAGGAGCTTCATGAAACAGAGTAACCAGGTTACTTTCGTAACTACTTTTCTGAGTTTCCTCATCGATAACCTCACCTGGCCCGGTAGCTTCTAACAATTCCAATTTCGTTTCTGTAGAAGCACTATATTTCAAAGTTATTACATCTATCAAAGGGATATAAGGTTCTTTGGGTATGGCTGGCACAACTGGAGGGTCAGCGGGCGGTGTAATAATCTCTTTGGATATCGCTAAAGCATATTGAGTTGGGTATACTTCTTGTAAAAAAGAAGTGTTTAATGACAACCGTAAAGGACCATTTTTATCAATTACATATCCAGAATTGCTAAATGTATAGTTTGCATCATATACATCTCCATTTTTCGTGAATAAAGATAAGTCTCTATTATCTGGAGTAGAAGTATTATCAGAGGAATCAATATCGGTATAACTACCTCTATCTAAAATATAAGATTTGACTTTAAAATATGAATCATTGGTAACTGGATTAGGATTGTAATTTCCATAATGATCATTAAAACTAGTTTCTGGTGTATCTTTCCATAAAATATTAACAGCAATATTTGTCCATGGTTTTTTAAAGACTTCGGGGTAATCTATGGTGAAGTTCGATCTCTTGATTGGATCAGTGGTAAAAGGGTAAAAAGGTTTTTTTGCATTGATCACTCCAGTATCGTTTTCTAATACTAGAGATGCTATTTCTTCTACAGCTATGTCTACTTTGATTTTGGTTAATGTATTAAGTGCCAGTCTACGATTGATATCATATCCCGCTTCGGTAGATTGATCAATCAAAAAACGAATTACTGGTCGATCTGTACTGTAATCTTCTAAATGAGTTTCTTTATTGTAGGCTACCACAGCAGGTTCATCCAAGGCTATTTGAAATTTCAAAATCATTTGATTTTGCAACAAAATTGACTCGCTACTCAACTCATAAGGCCCCAGCCAGCCTTTTTCTCCTGTGCAATAAACTCTAATGTTGTCATTTAAGGATTCAAAAGAAAAAGTTTCCGAAGGCAATTGTATTATTGGTTGCGGATCATCTGGTCCTGCAACGGGTGGTCGTTGATAATCGACTGTTATGGTAAGATCACGAACTCCTTCTTGGAGCTCGAACAAGGTAGATGAAAGGCTAAAGCCTGTTTTTGCATCGGCCAAGGGAGGATATGTATCTATGGTCGATGGATATCCGAATGGCCACCAATCAACCTGTCCCTCGGGAAAATCACCTCCTATCCCATCAAAAGAATTTGCTATATCTGCGGCTTTCAACTCTCTTAGATTGGTAACAGCTCCATTTTCGGGATTTGTTTGTGCTTCCTGATGATTATAAATATTTTTCAGAAACGCGATACTTGCCTTATTCGCAACAAGCTCTTCTGAAGTTTTATAAATGCGCTTAACCCCATTTTGATCCTTTCCTCCATCTAATTCTGTGTTTTCTTTGATCCGCTCACTTGCACTTTTTTTGGCGATTTCAAAAAGCAAATGCACCTTATCTGCTTCAGGAGATAGTTTATCCACTTGTAGGATCTCTTGAAAATAAAAGTCTAAATGCCTTTTGGTAAGTCCATTGAATCTATCTTGCGAAAACGTCAATAACCTTAAAAAACAGATAAACAAAGTGAAATGAGGAGTGACTCTACTATCCTTTTCCTGATCTGCAAGCGTGTTGGTTATTTCTTCTTTTAGTTTTTGATAAGCCGTTTCTCCACGTCTTGGAATCGTATTTTCATTAAAATCGAAATAACGAAACAAATCCTGCCAATTTCCAGAAGGTACCTGATCATTGTCGAGGTTAAAATAGTTTACATTTTTCGCAAAATTATAAGCAAACAAAATCCAATCTTCGATATCCAAATCATGAAGCTTCAAACTATCTGGACTCAACGCTTTATTGAAACGCTGTTGTTGATCTCTCCCGTTTCTTCTTAAAATACTATCTATATATTCACAGTTTTCTGACATTGTTTTGCTTTAATAATTAAATATCAGTTCCTTCTTCTAAGTAGAATGGGAACACCACATTATTTCTTGAATTAGTGGCTCTTACCGTATATTCTACTTTTATAAATAATTCGCCTTGCAGGACATCGCTTTCGGAAATATCAATTCGATTTACATCGATTCTAGGTTCGTGATAGAGAATAGCGCTTTTGATCAATTCGGAAACATAAGTGATCAATGTTCTACTTAGGTTTTCGAATAGGAGTTCGTCCAAATTGCAGCCGTACTGCGGAACCATTATTCGTTCTCCTAAACGTGTAGTGAGCAAAATCTCAAGACTACTTTGGATATCCTCTTCGTCTGAGATCATTTTTACCGCAGCAGCATCTCTGTTAAACTCTGGCGGAAAGCTCCAACCGATTCCTAAAAATGACTTTTTATTTTCCATATTATCCTATCAAAACTGTTGGTTCTCCTGCCACGATGGTACCTCCATGTGCAGTGGAATCTCCCATTCTTGCGGCGGGAACACCTCCAATCAACACCGTTCCTGAACCAGCCACAATACTATCTGGGGGACCGCTACATGTAGCCATATCCCCAACTCTTGCGGCGGGCATACCGGCTATTAAAACAGTAGGTTCTCCCGGAGGAAGGATCGGACCTCCCACATGTGGAGCACCCCCTGGATTTACCATTGGGCAAACATGCATATCATTTACTCTAGCAGCTGGTGGCATATTTTTAAATTTTTCTATTAATTAATTTGAACCAATGATCCCTTTAATACGGCAGTTGCCCCTGAAGACACTTCGGCCCCAGCAGAACCTTCTGCTTTGAAAGCGGCACTTGCAGTAAGATTCACATTGGTTCCTTCAATATTTACATCGCCAGAGGCTTTAATTTCTATATTTCCAGCACTTTCCATCAAAATCCCTGCACTATCAATAGTAATCACATTCGAATTTTCGTCTTCTACGATAATCGTACCTTCATCCTCATCGAGTGCAATTCTTTTTCCGGCAGGAGTGGTGATATTCAAGGTCTTTTTATCATCGTCAAAAAGTACTTTCATCTCACTACGTGTTACAAAGCCTTTTTCATGATTGTCATCACTTGCAGTAATAGGAGCTGGTTTGGCGCTACTATGCAACATTCCCAAAACGACCGCATCATTTGGATCCTGATTAATGAATCCAACAATGACTTCGTCTTCTATTTCTGGACGAAAAAAGGCGCCTCTGCTATCTCCTGCATCCAGGGATGCTATCCGGCACCAAATTCCTTGCTCTTCGTTATTTACAATCGGTAGCTGTACCAAAATCCGTTCTTCTCCATCGGGATCGTCTTGTAATTGAGAAACCACACCTATTTGAAGTCCTTGTATAGCCGGTAATAATCCAGACGCTGGTTTCATATTGATCTCATAGGTTTCAGAAAACCATTTGGGATCCAAACCAAATTGTGCATCTACGGTCCAGTTACCTTCGGTAATAGAATGGCGTACGCCGCTCACAAATATTTTACCATTAAAACGGTCTCCTACACCTTCCAGCTTTAGAATGGTATTAGGTTTTACATCTGGAATGCCTTGAAATTTGACACGACCTCTAATTTTGGCTAGTTGTTGAAATAACCATTTGGCATCAGCCCAGTTTTGCAGTTCAGAATCTGTAACTGCTCCCCCATGTCTGAGTTCTACATTTTCTACTCCTATGGTATCTGCAAGGTCTGAAGCACTCAAATTACCATTGAGAGAAACGGCTGGATCATTAGCTTCTATTTCCAGGAGCTCCTGATCTGCATGATTCCAGGCGTAAGAAGACACCTTGCTGATTTGATGTCTGGCATCAATCTCTGCATCAAAATCCAACAAACTGGCTCCAAAAGTTATCGTTTCAATTTCTTCCTGGCCCACATCGGGTGCAGCTATTTTGATTTCACCATCATCAACAATACAGATTTTGCCATTGGCTTGCGCTCTGGACATAATAAAATCCCAATCCGAAGCATTGTACTGCACTAATTCTGTATGTGTATGTGTTGTTGCTTCAACATCATTTCCAATGCCATAAGTGCCTATGATTTCTTCAAAAATATCACTATCAGCACTATCGTAGAAATATTTGCTTTTTCTACCTACTGTAAGTTTGACCGCCTCATCTCTACATTCTATGATCAATTGATTGCTTTTAGGGCGAATCCTAAGATTATGTTTGATGATAATTCCTTTGAAAATCGTAGCTTCATCAGAATGGTACCCTGCTGTAATCTCCACTTCTTTACCTGGGATCAAAAAATCTTCGTTGCTCAGTGGAAAATCTCTTGCAGATGGGTCACCATCGTTAATCACCAGCTTTGCGGTTGGTATTCTATTTACCTCTTTATCGACAACAATACTTTGTACCTGATATTTTTTGGAAAGCTCTTGTCCATCCATCAATATCTTGAAAGTAACAAGATCTGCACTTTGAGAAGTTTGTATGACACCGCTATTATTCATTTAAGACTGTTTTTGTAATGGAGGAAAAAACAATTCTTGTCCTACCTTCAATTTTCTAAAATTGCTAATATTGTTTACTCTTGCGACTTCGAGATAGTACTTTGGGTCCCCATAGATTCGATACGTCATCAAGGGGAGGGTATCTCCTGCTTTTACGACCCGATAATGGGTAAGGTCAGGAGAGTTATTATTCTCTTCTGCTACTCGTTCTTCGGCTTCAATAAATCTTTTGAAAGTAGCTTTTACCATCGCTCTTAGCGGAGTACCGTCTGGCTTGAACAGTTTGTACTCCACGTCCATCGAAGTGAGGAAACACCTGAATGACAAAGATCCCCAAGTTATAATTAGATAATTGGGTTTATGTTTGTCTCCATTATAATCGTATACTGCTTTTTTGAACGCATCCAGATCATCGATAATTCCATTTCCCTGATCCTTATACACCGTATCTCCAGAGCTTGATAGAGGATCATCACCATAGTGTATGATCACCCCTGTACGGTCAAAAAGAAAGTCCAATGTAAGGTCTTCGGGCAGTGATCTCACAAATTTGGGATCATCTCCACTGGTTCCTTGAGCCTGTTCTTCCTGATAATCGGCTTTAAAAGAAAACGAATAGGTTTCCGGATTCAAAAGTGCTGTATACTTTAGATCCAAAAGCTCTTCCTGAAAGCGTTCATCTTTGAAACAGCGTATCACTAATTTCTGTAATTTACCTTCACTCATTTGTTCACTGATTATCGTTCTTCACGCATTTCAAGAATATCCATCACTTGTTCTACACAAGATGCGATCAATGCAGATTTTTCTTCTTTTCCGAAAGTGGCAACTGATTTTTGCCCTTTGCTACTTTCATCAACATTGATTTTGATATGCAACTCTTTAATTTCTATTGGCATTAGGTAATGGTTTTAAAATAGTTATAGGAAAGCTCCAAAGACTCTATCGACAGTTTATTTTCTTCGGCATTAAAATCCTCGACAGTCCATTTTACCGGATAGGCATGTACCACATTCCATGTTAATAAGGGTTCATGCTTTTCGTTGAGCAATTTGATGGTGAGATTGATCGGTTGAATTTCAAAATCTTCAATCGCTTTTTTACACCATTCTATTAACCCAGAATCTATCAAAAGTCCTCTTTTTAGCACCAAATTGGGATATTTGGTTCGTACCGGAATTTTATGTTTAAACCTATTTTCTCCACCCTCAGCAATTTCTTCGGTTTCAAGATCTACAGAAAGACCCGAAACCGACTGAAACTGATGATCATTAGTCCTATTTTCAATGTCCTGAAATTCGACTTTGAAATGAAAACCAACCGGTGGATAGTAAGCCGCCATATTAAACTAGAGATAATTTCTCGTGAACAAATTCTGCAGTTTCGATAGCGATCTCGTTACCGTCTGCTTTTAAATCTGTGGATTGAATTTTTGTAATGTAAGCACGTTCGGCTTTCCAGGTTACTACTGGTTCGTGTTTTTCATCAAGCAGACTGATCGTTAAGTCACCTCTGTACTGCTCTTCTCCTTCTTGAAAATACACGGTTTTTACCCACTGCTCATAAAACTCTTTGTTCGTTTCTACAAAGGTTCCCCTTTTGATAGTGATGTTACTATATTTTGAAAGTCCAGGTTGCTTCGTTTTATGATACTCGTTATCTGCCCCTGCTCTATATTCGATCATTTCTCTTTCAAAATCCAATCCAGAAACTTCGGTACAATTAAATTCTGAATCTCCGAAAGACACTCTAAAATGAAACTTTGGTAATGGATATGTTGTTGCCATGTTTATATACTTTATAAATTATTAAGATGATTTGTTACTTATGCCTCTTGCATTTTGTGAGAGAATTTAAGGATGATAAATTCTGCAGGACGTACTACTGCCATTCCTATTTCTACGATCATATTCCCTTCAAGAATATCTTGAGCGGTCATTGTTTCCCCTAATCCTACATTTACGTAAAAGGCTTTATCTGGTGTTGGACCGGTTAAGGCTCCTGCTCTCCATTGTAAATTCAAGAAATTGGTGATCATTGCTTTAACTTTCACCCAGGTATTTGCATCATTAGGTTCAAAAACAAATTGTTCTGTCGCCTTTTTGATAGACTCTTCGGCCATATTGAAAAAACGACGTACAGATACATATCTCCATTCGTTATCATTTCCTGCCAAAGTTCTAGCTCCCCAAACCAAGGTTCCTTTACCGGTAAATGTTCTGATAGCATTGATTGATTTTCCTGTTCCATGAACATTCAAGTCTTCCTGATCTTCATGAGAAATATGTATGGTAGGCTTAATTACATAGTTCATCCCTACATTGGCAGGTGCTTTCCAAACTCCTCTGGCATTATCTACTCTTGCATATACTCCAGCCATCCCACTACTTGGTGGTAGAATTACTGGTACTTGTCCGATTTCTGCTTTAATTCTATTGTATAAGGCATTATCTGAAGCTTCTAGAGTATTCAATTTTACTGTAGTTGCAGGGATACTCGATGCTGGTAGCGCAGCGATAAGCAGCGATAGTTGTCCAGAAGCGATAAGTGTATCAATTTTGGCTTTTAAAGCATCTCCTGCAGCACTTGAAGAATGAATTCCTAAAGTATCATAAAGTCCAGGTTGATTTACGGAGATCTCATTGTTAATTTTAGATTGAGTATCATCCTCATTCAATCGATCAATACTTTTATTAAGATCGAGTACCGTTTGGTCTAACTCATCGGTTATCCAGGTATCCAAATCGTTAGACTCTGTAGCAGCTCCAGCAGCTCTTCCTATTGCTAAAGCAGCATTCAAATTATTTTTTAGTCCGTTGATATAACTAATAACTTCATTGATTTTTGCCTGTAAACTTGGCACCAAAGCTACAGCAGCAGCGTCATCACCTGCAGCAGCAATATCTCCTTCTATGGTTCCTAAATCAGCAACCAGGGTATCTACAACCGTTGTATCTATATCATCAGAGATGTCTTGAGCAGCTTGTTGTACATCTGCAGGACCAGCAGCTGTTTGTGTCACATCTACCTGACTTTCATCATAATTATAATCCAAAATGGTTTCTACGAATGGATAGTAAGCAGCACCATATTTAATGAAATCTTTTTCCAGATTGATCCCATCTCTTAACCCTTGAATATTTGAATCTACAGGGGTACTATCATCATACGCATAGGTATCTATAATTGCAAAACGATCCTGTAACTTGTTACACTGTGTAAGGGCGCTATTGTATAATCCATAGAAATCACCACTGCTAGAAAGGGAAGTAGCATCCGGAAAAACCAATAATGTAGGCTCGTCTTCTTTTTCTACCAATTTTAATCCTTTGGCCAAACCTGGAGTCGTTTCTGACCCCAAAGCTACAGCGGTAACTGGAGCAGAACCTTCCCCATATTGTCCTACAGACATGATATAACATGGTCCTCCACCATTAGCAAAGTACAACTGTAGTGAGTAATACATAAGGAAAGGCGATTTGGTAGTTAAAGGTGGTATCGAAATAACATCGTCTTTAACATCAACAGTAATACTGTTTTCCAACTGCGCAAAACCAAAATATGTTTCATACTCTAACATCGAAGTAATACGTGTTGGAATTTCGTGAAGATCCCCCTCTGCTTTATTTGTTGCCTTTTGAGTGTACCCAATAAAAGCAGGGATAGCAGTTTCTACTTGAGCTACAGAAGGGGGAAACTTAGCGATTTCCTCAATGTAAACTCCTGGTGTGCTGTACGTTGCCATAATTATGAATTTTAATTTGTATTAAATTTTTAAATAAATATTTCTGAATAAAAGTCATCGTTTTCTTCGCTTACCCCGCTTTTGCCAGGATTGAGCAAAAAGACATTTCTTAATCTAGGTTGTAATTGATTGGGTCTAAGTTTTATAAACCCATTTTGTGTAAGTGGATGCTCATTTTTTGTAACAAAAATTTCTTCAGTACTTACTCTATTATATCTCCAAAAGGTCTTTCTGTTTTCGAATCGCAGTATTGGTGATATCGAAGTCTCTGGTAAACATTTACGGACTTCGTTTGCGCTATTAGGTATTTCTACCGTTGTATCTTCCAAAAGGTCAACATTGGCATCTCCCTGAACCGCTAACCGAATGTAACCCAACAGTCCGTTTCTTTTTTGTGTTTCTATATACGTATTTAAAATTGCAGCATTTTCGGGAACTTCGATATCCGTATCATCGATGGCAAGAATAGTTTCTAATCCCAAATCGTCTACGGGAGCTATCTCTTTGGTAAGTATCTCATGTATAATTTCTCTACTACCCTCCGGTTGTAATAAAAAATCTGTATGTACTTCCTGATCAATAAAAAAATTAGGAAATGCATTGGATTCGCTATCAGGCCGCTTATTAGAGAAGAAATACAATCGGTTTTCTGAAGTCTCGGCACTATTGGTATAATTATTAAAGTAGGTATCAGAAAATCGAAGCTCAAACGTAAAATCTAAATCATCGCCCATCTCAATCTTGGGGCAAAATGCAGTGGTACTCTCACCTGCCTTGTTGTATTCTTCTACATTTACATAAAGTAGTAATTCTGAACCTGTATTGCGTAAAACCACTTTATGATTTTGCAATAATCTTTGCGTTATAGGTGTTGGGGTAATCTTTAAAAAAGTCAAAAAATCATAACTTGCTAATTGTGATTTCTTTTCTTCATTAGACAAGTCCACAAATTTATCTGCACCGTCATCCAAATAGAAATCATGATGAATTGTAATCCTAGCCAAAGGTTTGTATGCTATTTGGAAACTCATTAATTCTTATTTAAAGTTGCATTAATGTTGGTGATTACGGCTCCTTGTGATTGAAGCACATCTCTTTCTATTTCTAAAAGTCTTACCTTATATAGCACAGATGGATATTGTTTCCCTCCTAAAACACCCCAGATATAACTCAACTGTTCAAAAGAAGGTGTATATAATTCCGTAATAAACTTAAAATCTCCTAAGTCCTGCATATCCGCATCATCTCTATTAAAGTTGGTATTTAGATGCGTGAAAACATTTTTACCTTGAAAAAACTCCATAATACTGGATACATTCTTTAATGATTCGGTATACAAATCGCTATTCGCACTGAATAGGATATACAGATTAACGTTTACTTTTGGGTTCTTATAAGAAACTGTAGAGCCCTCAATTTTATAATTAGGAACATTTTTCAAGGTGGGTTCTTCATCTATGTTAATTAGAGTTAATGCAATATCCGCATCCTCCTCACCATCTCCAGAAGAAATGGTTGCTATGTTAGCTAACTCCACAGGATCTTCATCTGTAAAATAGCCATTCAACTCTTCTTTAATTATTTGCAATACCTGAAAAATCATTTTATATCAGTTAAGATTTGAGCATAGCACTATACGCTATACCTGAACTATAATAGCTGCTTCTCATAAGTGCATACCACACCTACGTTAAAAATAATCTCTGACATATAGACTCATCTAAGAACTAAATGAATCTTCATCTTCTCTAAAATCGATAGGAAGTTGATTTATCTTAATAGGGAAAAAATAAATCAAATAAACTATATGCAAAAAGCACATAACTTTTAAGGGGTAACTTGTGTGAAGATACAAAAAAAAGCGTATTAAAAATGTTATCTAAAAATTAATTTTAAGTTTTGTGGTTTTAACGTAAACATAGTAACAATAAGCCATAACAAGGGTTTTTCAATTTTTATCACAACCTAAAATCACATTTACTTTGAAAGAAAAAGTAAGCCCCATTATTTGTCTGTTTGCATCAAACAAGCCAAATATTTCTTTAGTTCTCGACCCTTCAAAAACTGATAATACGATACAGTAGAAACAATAAATCTAAACGAATTCTAATTCGATCATGACGAATACTAAAAGTACCTCAAAAGAGATGATTGAAGGTGCTACTTTTACATTAAATAGCCAACCTCAAAATAAAGCTGTTATGAAAAAGGTAGCCATAATAATTATCCTGTTTCAAAGTTTTCAATTCCTTCAAGCACAAAAGGGATTTGAGAAATCTGAAAAGTATTTGGTAACAACCGAAATTACTGATCAAGGACAGGAATATCCTACATACGTCGTTAATTTGGTGCGTTCTGATAATAGCTCCGAAAAAATATCTGCGCTAACGATTAACGACACAGAGCTTTTTGAGGATATTTTTATTACCACTTTAGAGAACCCCGGCCTAAAAGGGGTCTCTGAAGTGATAAAAATGGAAGTAGAATATCTAGCTTGCTGTGCGCATGTGGAATCCTTTTACTATATGGTACAGGAAAATGGAGAAGTAACAGCGTTGCCTGAGCTTAAAAATATATACTGTGAAGAATCTGATACTGATTTTCAATATATATTCCCGAATCAAGAATATGGAATTGATGGTAACATATTAAGTACTCAAACTTTTTATAAAAGTACATCCGATACTAAGTATGTAAGTTTAAAACAGAGTTTTACCTGGAATCAAAATGAAGGAATTACAGGAATCTCAAAAACGACAGCCATTACAGGATATTAGTAACCTTTACACAACTCAATCTGATAAACAAAAAGGGGGAAACTTTTGTTTATTATACCGACAGATCATATGATCTGTCGGTTTTGTTTTTAATGATGCCAATGCCAAACTCAGTTTTAATTATATTTGTTACCAACCAGATCTATCTTTTATGACTCTTCTAAGACATATAAGTTTCTTTTCTTTAGTTCTAATTGCTTTTACTAAAAGCACTTTTGCTCAAAATAACCAATTACGAGCCTATACCCTTGAAGATGGATTACCACAATCACAGGTTTATGATATCATTCAGGACGAGATGGGATATCTCTGGTTAGGAACCCAAGGAGGAGGATTATGCCGCTTTAATGGAGAAGAGTTCGAAATCTGGAACGAGACCGATGGTTTACAATCCAACTATATTCATGCCCTCCACTTTGCAAGTGATAGCCTTTTCATAGGAACCAAAGGAGGTCTATCCATAAAAACCAAAAATAAATTTACCAACCTAGAAGGCCCTAGAATCAACAAAATATACAGAATTAACGACAAAACTTATCTTGCTACAAATATTGGCATCTATCGATATGACAGAAAACTGGGGTTAAAAAAGATCAACCTCAACGCCAAAATCAATACCAGTATCATTAGTGATATTGCCTTTGATGGTAAACTCTATTGGATAGCAACCAATAAAGGACTGTGGAAACTAAATAAAATTCAAAACAAAGCTACCATCATGGAGCGCCACAGTGCCCATGATTTTACAGCTGCCATCTATCATAAAAACAAAATATTTGCAGCAGCAGTCGATCAAGGGATTTTGATTCTTAATACTAATTCCAAATCTTATGGTAACTACTGGGTATCCAAACCACTACGGGTTACCAATGCTTCGGTTCATAATGATAGCGAACTATGGTTTGCTACCGACAACGAAGGGATCAGAATTATCGACGCCAATACCCATAAACAAAAAAGAACGATCAATAGACGTAATGGTTTATCGATATCTCATATTCGAAAAAGTATAGTTGATCGTCAATCTAATATATGGATCGCTACTTCTGGTGGTGGGTTTTATAAATATTTTCAAAATAATTTTGTACACTATGATCAGGATACCGGATTAAAAGGAAACCGGGTTTATGCAGTACATCAAACCAAAGACGGTATATGGGCATCAAACTCTGAAGTAGGTTTGGTAAAAATTGATTCCTTGGGCATACACCATATACCACAGGATGATCGTCTCTCTGAAGTAAAAATAAAAACGATAACAGAAGATCTTAACGGAAACATCTGGGCAGGAACAGATGGTAAAGGAATACTATTTAAGAAAACAAAACTGGTAGATAGTATCGTCATTGATTCCAGCAAAATTCAGGATTCTCAGGAAGAATATATTGTGCAAACAGATACGATCAAGAAGGTGGTTTACGAAAACCATATTATCGATAAAGACAATGGTATCCCCTCAGAATGGATAAGAACCTTGCACATCGATAAGAACAAAATATGGGCTGCTTCCTATTCTTCTGGAATTTTCAGATTTAAATATGATTCGATAAGAAACCGAATTACACAACTCAAAAAATTTGAAAGGCGTAACGGAATCAAAGACCTACAAATCCGATACATGAAACAGGATTCGTTGGGTAAAATTTGGTATGCCACCCAAAATGGTCATCTTGGTTATATTTACAAAGATCGTGTTACGCATCTGGGAAACGTACTGAATCAAAAAACTGCAATAAGCACCTTGCTTTTTCATAAGAACAAACTATTTATTGGTACTGCAGGTAGAGGGATTTGGTGGTCTGAATTAGAGGACAAACCCTTCTCTGTTAAAAAATTGAAAGGGCGAAAAAGACCATATTCGGATAACATCTATCAAATGATATTCGACGATCAAGACAACTTATGGGTAGGAAGTGAAAGAGGAGTAGATAAAATAGAACTCAATCAATCCAACGACATTGTTGATATTTTTCATTTTGGTAGAAATGATGGTTTTTTAGGTATCGAGACTCATCTCAATGCTGTGACGAAAGATAAAGATGGAAATTTATGGTTTGGCGCCATTTATGGACTTACCAAATACGAGCCCACAGAAACGACCAAAATTACCGTAAAACCTAGGTTGTTTTTTGAAGATGTTGAAGTTGCCTATCAAAGTATTGATTCAATTAACCTAAATTCCTGGACCAACAGCACTAAGGTATTAAAACTTAAACCGCATCAAACTGAATTATCCTTTAGCTACAAAACGATCGATTTGGATCATCCCAATGATATAGAATATCGATTTCGATTGAATAATTCAGAATGGAGCCCCTGGTCTTCTGAAAGCAAACAAAATCTAGCAGGATTGGCATATGGAGCTCATTCTTTTACCGCGCAATCCCGTAATTATAGATGGGAAGAAAGTGATAATGCTAGCTTCAATTTTTTTATTGATAGTCCTATTTATGAAAAAACTTGGTTTCAGTTATCCGTTTTGGCAGGAATTCTATTGGTTCTAGGAGGATATGCACTAACATATATCAGACGCGTAAAACGAAAAAACAAGATAGAAAGAGAGCGCTTACAAATGCAGAATCATCTGCTTTCTTTAGAACAGAAGGCCTTACGTCTGCAAATGAACCCTCATTTTATTTTTAATGCCCTGAATGGTATAAAAGCTATGGGAACCAGCAATCCTCAGCGTATGAATACTACCATCAATACCTTTGCAACTTTACTAAGAGAAACTCTTGATAATTCCAGAAAAGACTATATTACTCTGGATCAAGAAATACAAACCTTAAAACACTATATAGAAATAGAGCAATTAATGGCTAATAAACCATTTACCTACGCTATTGATATAGATTCGGACCTTGATCCTGAAGAAATTCTAATTCCTCCTATGCTCATTCAACCTTTTGTCGAAAATGCAGTTAGACATGGGATTTTAAAAGGAATACGAGATGGAGAACTGAAGATACAGTTTCATACTACCGAAGAATTCTTACATTGCACTGTAATTGATAATGGACAAGGAATTTTTCAATCTCAAAAGATTAAAACAAATACCGACCATCAATCTATGGCCTTGACGGTAACCAGAGAGCGATTGGAATTCATTTCAGGAAAAGATTCCTTGAATATTGAAGAAATAATGACCAACGGAAATACAGTAGCAGGAACACAAATTGCGTTCAAAATACCATTACAAACTGACTATTAAGACTATGCTAACAGCGATTATTGTAGACGATATGCCCGATGCCTTACAGCTTTTAAAAAGTGACATAGAGGCCAATCATCCAGAAATTAAAATCATCGATACTGCTCAAAGTGTTGTAGGAGCTGCAAAATCTCTTCGCAATAAAGAACCTGATATCCTTTTTTTGGATATCATGCTAGGAGACGGAACCGGTTTTGACGTTTTGGAAATTTTTCCGGAACTGCAATCCAAAATCATTTTTGTGACCGCAAGTGATGAATACGCCATCCGGGCTTTTAAATTTGCTGCTATCGATTATGTATTAAAACCTTATTCAAATGAGGAACTTGCACAAGCCATCGCCAAAGCCAAAAAACAAATCCAACCCAACAAAGAGCGATTGAATATTTTGAAAGATACTTTGTCGGCACCAGAACAAAAACCCGATAAAATATCGCTTCATACACTCGACAAGATCATCATTGTAAATCTCGATGACATCATACGATGCGAATCGGATAGTAATAACACCATATTTTATTTACAGGATGGGCAAAAAATATTTGTGACCAAAACTCTTAAGTATTTTGCAGATATGCTTAAAAACTATCAGTTTTTGAGAGTACACCAGAGTCATTTGGTGAATCTACAATGTATTAGTGCCTTTATCAAAACTGATGGAGGCTATTTGATGTTGAAAAATGGCGAAAACATCCCTGTTTCTGTTCGAAAAAAGAATGAGGTAATGGAAATTTTGGATCGACTTCATCGATAGCAAACAATAGCTATCCTCCATAGATCTATTCAAATATATCTTCGCAATTTTGTGATTCACAATTATTGCCGCGTACTGATTCTCTAGGGTTTGTGGTTAAACATGAAATATGGATCGATTCTACGGAGAAGGAATCGCTACCACCTTTAATGCTGCCCATATTAGAAATTTTGGCGACCTTAAGTTTTTTGAATTGTAACCGCTTATTTTTTGCTTTCATGAGTTTGTAATTGATTGTATCTTTCTAAAACTACTAATAATAAAATTTATAGCCAGCCATATCTGTAAACTACCTCTACGTTTTCCGGAAAAACACTTTTCAAAAATATGATTTTCAGCGTTTTACGCAAATTAAATCAATAATTAAAAATAAGAACAATTATAACTATTCTTCCTGTTTTTGAAGCTGCTTAATGAAGTAAGAAGGATGAATTCCATTTTTCTTGTAGAAAGATTTTGAAAATGCCTGGCTGGTATTAAATCCTATTTCCTTGGCGATAGCAGCCATGGTATATTGTTTAAATTTTTTGTCTTCTTTTAGTTTTGTTACCGAATAATCGATTCTTAAATCATTAATATAGGTGCTAAAACTCTTGTTTTTATATTTATTGACTACTTTGGAAAGATACTTGTAATTGGTATTGAAACGTTTGGATAACGAATTTGTAGTAATATCTGATTCCAAAAAACCGTAACTTTCTTCAAATTGGGAAAGTTGATCCAAAATATCTGCTACGATTTCTTCGGCTATTCCAATGTCAGTATCCTCAGTATTTGACATTAACCTACTTTCCTTGTATTTATCACTTGAGATGGAAGTGGTCGCATTATATAATTCATTGAATTTTTTCTTGTAGGTTTTTCGTTTTATATAATTCTGAATCCAAAAAGCGAGAAAAAGAACACTAATAAAAATAAGACCAATAGTAATATAAGAGAACGATTTCTTCTCATTCTCTAGAGCATCTATAATTTCCTGTTTTTCGGATAGTAGTCTTGGGGTGTCGTATTTCTGAACTACGTTTTTGATCAAATATTTATAGTCACTATTCAAACTACTGTCGATAGCCAAACGTCTTTCTATATATTTCAAATGCAGATCCTTATCCCCAGTTTTTTTATAATGCTCAATAAGTACATCATAACTATTTCGAATCTCTGGGATCGCCATATGATTCTTGCTGTATATTTCATCTACTTTTTTATGAGCTTCCAGGGCCGTTAATGACTCTCCCAAAGCGGATAAAGTCTTACCCAAGTAAAAATACCCCATACTCAAATTTGCCGTACTTACTGGATCATCTGTATCCGAAATCAAATCAATTGACTTTGCTAAGCTATCTTTTGCAGCCTGGTAATTCTCTTTATAAAACTGATTAATCCCTTCATTAAGGATAAAGTGAGATTTCCATTCATAAGTATCTTCTAAAATTGCAGAATAGGCATATCCTGTTTTATTATATATAGAAGCGGAATCCAATTTTCTGTGATGGATATATGCATCAGATAACGCAAATACTGTTGTAAAATAGTCCTGGGGTTTTTTCTCTTTGAATTCTGTAAAATAAGCAAAACATTTTCTTAACGTAGGAAGACTGGTCTCGTGCTCTCCTACATGGGCCTTGATCAAAACCATATCCACAAGTGCCTGATGGTAGTAGAATTCTTTATTGTGCTTTTTGGCCTCTTCGGTCACTTTCAGGTAATAATCAAATGCTTTTTTGAAATTAAAGGTATTATAGTAAATAGTCGCTTTATCTTGATAGGCGAGTAATGGATAACGAGCATTGTTCAGAGGTTTACTTAAGGCAATAACACTATCGTTGTATTGCTGTGCGAGATCGTAATCACTAATTTTGGAATACAAATAGAAGCCATCAGCAAGCACAAGACTATCGTTATTTTGTCTTGCTTTTTTGATATATTCCTTAAGGATTTCCTTGGCTAATTGTACAGAATCACTTCTGTGTTTGTAGTACGCTCTTCTTAATACTTTATAATCTTCCTTTTTTTCGTTATCCACCTGATAAGCATGTGAAGATAAGGAAACAGTACACATCAAAAGGATTAGACCATACAAGCGTACGTTGTAATTCATGAGGATAGGATTTCGAATATCATCTAAAGGGGTAATCATAGTATTATCTAAAACTCTAAACGAATATTTATCATAAATATTTGGACGTTATAATCCTTACTGCAAAAACAAACCCAATCTCCTGGATAGAATTACAACTTCATAAATATACTTATTTATATTTAAGCAGCAACCAAGCACAAAAACCTTACAACCAACTATTTACAAAACAAATTTAACAATACGGATTCATGGAATTAGTGGTGTTTTTTCCGGAATCCGTAGAGCTATCACTTGGTATTGAGCTTGTTGTCCATCTATATTTGAGTGTCAAGTGAACAAATTATGAATACAACTAAAAACACAAATACTTCAGTACTAAAAGCGGCGGCTACATCTCCTATGAAAGTGGTACATCGTAGTGTTTCTTTTGGTAAAAAAAGAAATTCTAAGCAAAATCCAATTGGAGGCAAAGAATCAAATATTAAGGTGTTTGCAAAAAACAACACATCTGAAATATCGAATATCGAATTAATCCCTCAGCTAAAAAAAACAAAAAGACAGTCACTTTCTTTGGTTCTTCCGGATATTATGGTGCGTACAAGAGATGAAATACTTCTTCATAATATAACGAATTATATCATCGATAACATGGCCTGTCCAGATCTAAATGTGACGAAGATTATGGGAGTAGCTCATATGAGTAGGACCCAATTACATCGCAAACTCAAGAGTTTATCCGGGCTTTCTACAACAGCTTTTATAAGATGTATCCGCCTAGAAAAAGCTGCTTATTTACTACAACAAAATGTGGATAATGTAACTCAAATTGCATATCGAACTGGGTTTTCCGATCATTCTTACTTTACCAAATGCTTTAAACGTAAGTATGGTGTTTCTCCTTCGGACTATATTCGAAACCACAGGGTATCTTACCTCCTTTAGCCTCTTTTGTTAGTAGTAAAACCTACAGGTTAAGCCAATAAGTAACTTTCAACACTATAGATCGGGTACGAACATCAAACGCAAACCGGTCTAAAGGATCCACCTCTCCAGTAAGGAAATTATCAGTATATACCAAAATCAAATCTGATACAGGAGCAAAACGCCATTGAATACGAGCATTGATATTGGTGTTATCGCTTTGAGAGTTGTATTGTACAAATAGTGAAGTGAATACGCTTTTTGAAAACGTATAATCCACACGAGGGCTAATCAGAAAAGTTTCTCTGCCCCCATCCAAATGAGGTAAATCAAAGTAGTTTACCGCATAATTCAAGGAGAATGAACCTCGGGGTTGATACCTGATCGTAAAGCTACCTCTTGTTCCGTAACGCCAACCATTAAAATACTCTCCGATATAAGGGCTTAAGCTCCAACTAAACGCTTTTCTGCGGTCACTTCTAAAATTACCTGTAAAACTAACATAAGAAAAATCCTGATCTGCATCCAATTCTAAAGAATCAGTACCCGTGGGATCAAATGGATCAAACAAATACACATAATTATGATTAAGATTGAACTGGAAAGTAGCACGCTCTGCTAGTTCTCCTCCCCACCCTACAGAAAAGAAATGATCTGTTTTTCCAAACCCAGGTCTCCAAAATACATCCGCCTCAGCCCTATAGGTATGGTTATTCATGAATTCATTTTGAGGATAGTATCGGAGTTCTGTAACCGGATTGATCCTAAAATAATTGGTTCTTGGCACAAAACCTACTTCGGCATTATAGTCTTCATCCACATACTCATGACTCCATAAGACTCCAAACTTTCTGGTGTTGTAGTTTAAAGTACTTCCTTGAGCAATCGCTACATCGGTATCTGGCGTAAAGGTACCATGCACAAAAGTTTTTCCTGACCAGGTATTATCCCTGGTAGCATAATTAAAATCTATTCCTGCCATCCTGTTATAACGATTAATGTCTAGGGTATCTAATCCATCGATATCAGCTACTTGTCGGTTTACCGCAATAAATCCAATATTTGATCTCGTCCATAACTTACGTTGTGCAACGGCTACTCCATAATTAACACTCGGGATCCCTTGTTCTTCGCTAGAAGCTGTTTGCATATTCAAGAATCCAATTCGGGTATTAGGATCGAGCTTTCCACTTAGTCGCAATCCGCCGTATATTCTGTTTTGAACGAGTTCTTCAGTACGTACATCCTCTCCAACACCAATTCTTCTCGAGAAAAAAGGATTAATATTTGCGAACCCAAACTGTCCAAAAAGATCTGCATTTTCCAGAAAGAACTGTCTGCGTTCTGGGAAAAAGATTTCAAAACGATCCAGGTTGGTAATTTGCTCATCTACTTCTACCTGAGAAAAATCAGGATTCACCGTCAAATCCAGATTAAGTCCTGGCGAAAGTGCTATTTTAGCATCTCCTCCGGCTTCAAAAAAAGTATCAGAGGGTGTATCATCTTCGAAATCCTTATTTACCCCAGAAGACACGAAGGGAATTAACGAAACCGCACTACTTTTTGTTGTCAGTTCTTCTTCCCAAATCATTTCGGCGGGATACGCCAAAGTAAAAACAATCTGATTTCTTGGCACTCTGGAATGTGTACTAATTTCATTGGATTGGGAATCGAAACGATAGCAAGAGAATCCCCATTTCTTGGATGGCGTGGGATATCTGAGGGTGCTAAATGGGATTTCTAATTCGGCGGTGTAATATCCATCGTATTTTTGGGCTTCTCCTTTCCATTTGTTATCCCATGATGTAGAAAAATCTCGTAAAACATTCCCTCCATTACTAATGATTCCTTCTCTGCGAACTCCCTCAGGGTTAATTCCAAAATAAAGTGCATTGGTACCATCATCAAAAGTATCAAAAAGCAGTGTGATATTATCCGCACCTCCGGCTCTGTAATCCCTACGAAGAGAATTAACTATCCAATCATTACCCGCTGCATAACATTTTATACCAATGTAAAGATTCTTTTGATCGGTGCACATATAGATTTCGGTCTGTGCTTTTGCAGGAATAGAATCTGATGGAAAGTATTGCACAAAATCTTTTGCTGGAGTTAGTTTACTCCACACTCCCTCATCCAAAACACCATCGATCTGGATATCTTCATTGGTAGTACCTACTGTGAATGATTTCTTCTGAAAAATATCGGTTTGTGACCAGCTTATTGATACCGAAAACAGTAAAAGTAGAACAATTAACAATCTCATTTCAGAATCTTCGAATGGCTATTAGTTAGGTAATATCTTGTTAGAATTCCCTAAAAATAGAACACCAAAATTTAGTTTCTGTTAAAATTATGACAAACTAGAATCTCAACAGTCCCTCACCCATTTTCATTCATGATGTGTTAACCTTTACTCATAATTCTCATAAAGCTTTAGACATACCCAGTAGTAGGGTATTACTTCAACATAAATTAAAATTACATACCAATGAAAACAAAAATTAAGATGGTGATCTTAAAAAGAAACATGGTAATGGCATTCGTTTTAGGAATAGTCATGACCAGTAATTTATGGTCACAGCAAATCCTTTTGGATAAACCGGTAAAGGCAGGGGAACTTACATTATTCCCAGATTTGAACGATCAAAATGTATACTATTATTTATCAGACAAACCCAGAATAGGGCTAGATGATAAAGGCAGGCCACAATTCTCTTTTCTACGATTTGTTGAGAACGTGGCCTCGGGAAGTGACGAAGAGGCGAGAAAAGAAGGAGAAGGAGGTGGAATTGTGCACGCCGTAATTCAATTAGGAGTAACCGAAGATCAATTACGAGAAGCAAGGACCGCCCTGCGTAGGATCAATAACCGGGGAAAAATTGAAGGCCCTATTGTGTACAAAGGCGGTACTATAGCCTTAATCTCTTCATTTACAGACACCGAAGGAGATTTGACCAAACAGGTGATCGGTTTGGGAAAAGCTCCTATTCTAGATGGGCAAAAAGCCGCTGTATCTATGGAATTGACCAAAAAGGGCGCTAAAATTTTATGGCAATCTTTCAAGACCCCTACTCCCGATATGAGTATTTCATTCGAAATGGAACTTTCCGGTTTTCGATCTCCCATACGGGCGTTGCTAGAGGCTAACTTTGATCAAATTTATGAACACAAAAACTTTGAAGCTGCTGTAGCATCACCGATTCTAGCCGCCGAAATCAAAGCCTCTTTTGAAGATTTAACAAAAAATGGAGCGATCAAATTAACGCAGGTTGGAGAAGATGAAAACATGGATAAACTCATCGAGATGGCGTATAGTAAACTTACGCGTATGATGTTTGAGCCTGTAGAAGGTACAGGAACACCGAATTTGGGACAACTTTCTTCTACACTAGGTACAGGGGGTCAGACCAGTATGTTAGATCGGGCAACAAATATGCTGAATACCGCCAATAGACAATCTAATATCCAAAGTTACAATGTGCCTGAAGAGCAATTGAATCGAGATATTACAGAGGAAGAAGCAGCAGAAATACAGAGAAACCATAGAGAAGGAGAAACGGAAAGTAGTAACTCTCCTCAACAGGGGAGGAATCAAAACTCAGGAAGTAATGGTACTCCTTCTCTTGCTATAGCTGCAAGTTTTGAGATGAAAAGAGTACGCCAACGAGGGACATTTACATTAGACTTCAATAAGTATTTAGCAGATAATCTTGTAGTTCGATTTGATGAAAACTTTGGTCAGATCAACTGCGATGCTTGCTTTAGAGAAATCAATTTAGATGATCCTTTGTATAAACAACGTGAAATCGTTGCTTTTTTGGATGGACTCAATTTCGAAGATTTCGGTAAATATATCAACTATGTAAATGTGATCATGAAGAAAAAGCACGAAGAAGGAGAAATCACCATAGACGAAGTACGGATTGACAGAAATAATTTTAATACATCTGGTAATAATTTTAAAATGCTTTACGGATGGAAAGGCGATAACAATCGAAAGAACTGGGAAAAATATCAATTTAAGACCGAATGGAATTTCTTTGGTGGAGTAAAGGTCGAAAAAGACTGGGAAGAAACCATTACTAATACCATCCCCATTGCTCCTCCTTTTAGAAGAACAATTATTGACCTGGAAGCCGATCCAGATATTATCAAGGACGCGGGAGTACGATTTATTGAGGTTGTTTTACACTATGAAATCGCTGGCAAAAAACAGTCAAAGCGCTTAAAACTCAATACGAAATCCCAACAATTTTCCGGTCAGCTAGAAATCATACAAGAGCCTGATAATTTAAACTATGACTACGAAATTACCTGGTATATCCCAGGAAAAGATGCGATCTCATCTGGTAAATCAACCAGTAATAGTTCTATTCTTTTTTTAGACAATTTATCTGATAAAATTTAAAAACAAATACAATGAAAAATTCAATCATAACATACATTTTCATTGGGTTATTATGTTTAAACATCCCAATGATTCAAGCACAGGTTACCGACTCTTCGGTAACGGATAGAGAAGAACAACGATATCCTGGAGTCACTCCAGAGGACAGACAGGTTATATCAGAATATGCGCAATTGGTTACCGAAGCCAGAAGAAATATATTAGGGGTATACAGCAATGTAATGACTGACCTTATCGATAATGTATTAACAGGTACCGAAAGCAGTACAAGAGTGAATATGGGGCCTGTAATAGCAAATCAACTGACCCTAGAGTTAACAAGTCGATTAAATCAATTAACACAAGGGCTCCCTTTATTTTCAAGAAGTTACCAATTACTAAGAGCTATGCAACAAGAACGAGATCGTGCAGCGGCCGCTTCTCAACGTTTTGATATCATTTCGCATTTTAGACAAGAAAGAGCTAGAATTCAAGATGCTTTATCTCATACGATAGAAAGCGATGTAAGGGACCAAGTATTACGAGAATTTTCCAGTTTACCCCCGGATTCAGATCGCACCGTTTATTTAAGAAGATTACAGGATTTCAACCATCAACATAGTGGTAATCTATCTCGACTGATCCCTAATCAACATGTAGCTGAATTTAGAACCATAGTGAGATACCTCAATTCGTTTAGAGTCCGCACTAGCAGACAAGGTGTAATTTATATCAATATTCATGTTGGTCCGTTTACCGTCTCTGGAAATGGGGATTATGATGGCTTGGAAGCAACTTTCCCTTGGTATCGCTATCAAAACCCTAAATCTGTTAAGTTTACTATACTTGCTCCCATGGGAGAATTACTACAAGAAGAATTAAATAGATTAAGAAATGCACACCGAGGTTTGTACAACTCTATCTTTGACATACAAGTAGTAAAAGTAGTTCGTTTTGAAGCTCGGGAAGAAGGCAGAGTGGACGCATTACCAGGAAGAACCGAGATCATAAGATATCCAAATGGGGTATTAGGAAGAAATAATCATTTTAGACAAGGGTTTCTTCATCCGAGACAAAATTACACAGAAGCTTTTCGACGTTTTTATCAATTTGTAGAAACCAACGAAGCACAATATCAACAGTTAGGAAATGAATATCAAAACTCGAATTGGACTCCAGTAAGAGATGTTAGATTTGAAAGAAGACTTTAAATCCTGTACTTAACAAATAAAAAAGAGGCTATTTAAGCCTCTTTTTTTGAAGACAAATTACTAAATCCCTCTCTAATGTACATATAAGTAATTGCCTTCAATTGTTTTTATCTCTTCCTGTACTAATTCATTGTTCAACAACTTAGTAACTGAACAATAGATAGGCTTGTTTTTGTCAAAACTTAGTTCCAATTCGTTAATAACAACATCCATATTATCAGAAAACAAGATCTCTTTGTGGTGCTGAACTCCATTAAACCAATAAGAAAAAAGAACCTTAACACTATCAAAATCTTTCCCAAAATTATCAGTATCAATTTCGATCTCAATTCTTCTATTACCTATATATTGAGTATCTATGGGAGTAGTTACATCAATCTCTGAACTACATTCTGCTTTCTCTTTCCACTCCAAAATTGTTCTTTTGCCTTCGATGTCGATTTCAGTAATTCGATATCGCATAGGAGTATCTACATAAATAGCGTAAGGAAACGAAATATGATAGGTATGCAAATCAGTATTTTTCTTCAAAAATTTCACCTCTTGTTTCACACTTTCTATACCATCTACACTTTGTGCTTCAATCTCTACAATTTTCATGAATAAATCAGGACGGATATTCTCCTTGAAATCGTAACATTTGATTTCTAAACCCGCATAGGCCGGAGGGATTTCTTCGTTAAGGTCAAGTTGTTTGACTACATCTGGATATTGTTCAATGTCTACTTTGATCGGTAATGCATCAGATTGGACAATTCTATTTTCTATAATTTCTTTCTCCTCCTCTTTTTTATTATACAAATGCTCTTCTACTTCTTTTGATGCCGCATATTCTATATCTGATTTTCCTAAAAAGTCAGCATAAAAAGAATACTGTAAGCTAAGGCCCAAAGTTTTCTTTTTGAGGCAATCCATAAGAATTTGAGATTCGTATTGGTTTAATCGAATGGCAAATACCCTGGTTTTCCAATATCCTCTAGTGGTTGACACACTTTCTTTACCACTTGACTCCAACACTCCTTTTTTTACAACATCTTTTTTTGAAGGGTTTGTACTGGTCGATGGTATAATTAATTGGGTGTGTATACCCGTAATAGGTAAAGGAATTACTTTTGACTTTGAAGGGAGTTTTATTTTCGCTCTTTTCAGTATTTCCTTATCTAATTTCTCCATCTCCATCCCTACCTGTAATAGACTCATAAAACTCTTTTCGCCCTGATCATTATAGCATTTAGATCCCGTATATCGCATATCTAAAAACTGAAAATCAGGCGTTCCATCGGATAGTTTTCTAATTCGCAATTTACCCGGTTCGTAATAAAACACATGAGGATCGACTTGATCTTTATAGAGGGAAACTCCGTCAATCATTCTTTTTGAATCATAGACTGGTTGGCCATAAACCCAACCTGTTGTAAGAGCAATTACGACCCAATGAAAAAACCTCTTAAAAAGAATCTCGACCCCCATGATTTTACTATTACTACTATTGTTGCTCTTCATTTTTTTCTTCTTCAGGCTCCTCTTTTTTCTTCTTAAACAAGCCACCAATGATTTTGATGCCTTTATCAAGAATTTCTTCTTCACTTACATCACCTCCTAGGATCGAATCTTTTACTTTTTTGAGCACACCGTCTTTTGCTTTATCCAATAGATCATCTTTTTTCTTATCTGGAAAAAGCCTTTTGATTTGACTTTCTCCTAATACCAGTAAGTTGGTGTTTCCTTTTTCCCATCTACTGGTCATCACATCCCCATTGTCCATTATTAAAATGACTTGATATTCGTATGACATTTCTTTTCCTTGTGGAACAAATAATTGTATCTCGTTAAAAGATTGACCGTCTTCGCTGACACTTAGCGATGGAAATTCGATTTCGTTGATTCCGTTTGGGTCACCTTGTAAAGATTTGAGATTTAACTTCATAGAGTGAGCTCCAGAAAACTCTATTGCATTCAGTATTTGCACTTCGATATTGGCGATCTCACTGCCAGAAGTTCCTCCAATTATTTTTCTCTTTACTTTTTGATTACATTCTCTGCACTCATCGTTAAGCACATAATCCAACCATATTTTGACTACAGTATTTTGTCCTGAAATCTTGTTTAGAATAGTGGGATCATTTTCAACATACTTTGAACCAGAAGCAATTTCCTGCCTTGGAATTTCTATGGTTTCAAAATACTGGCTACGACCTCTTTTCTTGAGTACAATAAACCTCTTTGGAATAATCGGATAATCCAGATAATTGGTCCATCCCGCTTTTACTTCTTGCAATGAATTAAACTTGACTTTACCGTAGGTTATAGGTGAATTTACCTTTAGATTAATGGGTACTTGTACCACCTTCAAGCTATCTCCATAAGGCTTAAAATTCAACATTACATTTCCGCTTCGATTGTTCAACATGGCTCCTACGAAATTATCTACATTGCTTTCCATCTTCCAATCCAGAATGATCGGTTTTTGATAATCTGAAGGGACACTGGTACTCACACTCTCTGGTTTCACATTGAAATTAGTAAGGGTTGCTCCAAAATCTACAGATGGATTCTCACGCAAGTCGATTGATTTTAATGTAATACGTTTCCCTAATCGTGAAGACAGATAATTTTCGGCCAAATCGATATCATCAGTTGTAATATTTGAAGTCAGTTCGACATTAAGGAGCACGTTCCCTTTTTTCCGATCTTCTGCAGACATATAGTAGACATTAAAATCGTACTTATTACTCTGTTTATCCCAATTGATAGAATAATTTGCCGGAAAATAGTACAGTACATTAGATCTTGGGTTCTGATCTTTGTATATGTCTTCAAAAAAATTAAAAGTATCTGTAAATAATTGATATTGCTCCCCATCTATACTTCTTGAAAAATCCAAAGGCACTGATTTGGTTTCAGGCCCCAAACGATCAGTACTTCCTGGGTTTGCAGGCTTTATAAAAGGTATTGTTCTTACGATCCCTATATTGCGAAGTACATTTGTTTGGGTTGCCGGTTTGTTTTGTGCTACCCTGACACGACGTCCAGTATTTGTTGTTCCCGAAGCCACTCGTACACTACCATTAGAAGTAGATGTTCTAGGAGTCACTCTTACCGTATTACTTTGTCCTGTATTTGGTCTAGGTTTAACAACAACTCTTCCTGTAGTACTCGCTCCTGGTTTTTTGGCCACTACTGCTATTCTTGGCTTGGTATTTTGCGTAGCACTGTAGGATAATACATTATAGGCTTCATTACCTTGTAAGTATTTTTTGTTTTCATTATAAATGTACCATTTGTCACCAACAAGATATACCCCTATCGCATTATCAAAATTTTTGATACTTCCTTGTGAATTAAAGGTTGCAAATACCAATGCTTGTTTTTTACCATTTGTTCTCGGGTGGTTAATCCCAGTGGTATGATTACGACGATTATTACTATTGACTTGATGCTTAAAAATTCCAGAATTGATCAGTACATTAAATTGTGCTCCATTAGGCATCGGTTTTCCGTCTAGATTAAAGATATACCAAAACCCTCTGGAATATCGAACTCCCACATGATGGGGATTATAAGGCCCTCCTTTTCCATAATTTTGAGTAATCAAAAAAGTAGCATTTGGATTATTGTTTAATGCACGATGACTTATTTTGGTTGCAGCGCCTGCTTTATTTGCTGTAGTAGTTTTATGTATAAAAGCGTTTGATGATTTATTAGCTACCAGAACATTGAACTTTGACCCAGGTTTGATAGCACTTCTATTTTGACTAAAAATGGTCCATTTTTTACCGTTGAGCCATACTCCTAATGACTGTGTAACATATGGTCCTCGGTTCCCGTAATCGTGAGTAACAAAAAGTAATTTGTTTTCAATACCAGCCGTAGGTATATTCCCCAAGGTTGTAATATGACCCGACGTGTTTGATGCACTAGCCACATGTTTAAAAGCTTTTTGAATTGTTAATGGCTTGGCTACAACTGCCCTTGCCGTTCGTTGCGAAAAAGTAAGCCCAACCCACAAAAACAGTATGCAGGTTATGCCTATTTTTATATATTTTGAAATAGTTCTCATCGTTTCCATTTTTTATTTGCTATCCGTATTTACCACCTTCAAAACATCTTTGAATTTATCCAGAATCTTAGCCGTTTTACTTACTTTCCCATCTTTTCCTGGCTTAAGCAGTACTTCTCCTGCGCCAATTATTTTTTCCAGGTAATCCGGATCTTCATCCTTTAACTCCTGAGGGATAGTGGCGTAGACATAATCATCATTAATTTTTGTTTCCCAATCCAATACCATTTTACCTCGTTCTTTATGAGTAAGTATATATCGATAAGCATACCCCTGAGTATCTCTATCTGTAAAAATGGTGCGCTCTACGAGGGGTTCTCCTTTGGATACCGTAATTGGGATATTACTCTCGGTTTCGTTACCGAATTTCATATACCGAAGCTGAAGTGTAGCTCGAACTACTCCAAGTGCTTTAAGCTCTTCTAAATCTGATTCGAATTCTATGGTTCGTGGCACAATAGGAGGGGCTAAAGTAATATCATTATGCATCCAATCTCCTTCTACCCACTCTGGTTCTGCTGGGAATTTGTTACCACCTTTCAGGCTCCATTGTGCCGAATATTTATAGTTATCGGTATTCTCATCATCTCCTCTGGCATAAGAAATCACGGTTTTCAGCCCTTTATTCTTCATATAATCATAATCGATGATCACATTATCATTGAAGTCGTTACCCGAACTGCGTTCTTTTTTTACAGTAATAGTTGCATAATTGGCCTCTCCTTCTTCGAATAATAATTTGGATTCATTATCCAATAAAAAATTGATATCTCGGTGTTGAAAGAACCGGTCATTAAGCAGTACAGAAGAGACACATTTTTTGTTGTTTTTTACCCCGTTATACCAACTGGCAAGGTTTGCCGTAACCGTAAACGGTTTTTCTACAGCTAATCTAAGATTGAGATAATAGGTCTCACGTCCCTTCTTAACGGCGGTTTTAAGAAACTCCCTATTATAGGTATACTTTCTACTATATTTTATATCGGGCATTGCCTCTTTCTCCTTTTCGGTAGGAGGTGCTAATTGCTGAGATTCTACAGAGTTGGTCATTTTCTGTAAGAAAAAATCGAAAAACGCTTCTCTTACCTTTTCAATTCGATCATCTTTTACATTATCATCCCAATCGATTTTGATGTACTCTTTTTTATACATTTCATCTACCACACTGCGAACTTCATCATAGGTAATACTATCCGTAGAAGATCGTTTCCCGAAAAGTCCATCAACAAGACCTCCAAACAGTCCACCTCGCTTTTTTTTGCTTCTGTATTGTCTATACTGTGCCGAGTCTTTTTCAAAATGCTTCATCATTTCCCTCCAACGTACTTCTACACGTCCTTTGGCTGCTGGTACTCTGGTGGTATATTTATAGCTTAATTCTACTGTAAGATCTGTAATAGCCATATCTTTTTCGAAAGTAGCTGCCAACAGTTGCGCACCATTGGGCGTTAATGACGAGGCCACAGCTGCTCTCCCTCCTGGAAGAATAGGCGCATTAAACGATTGAACAACAGATCTTGCTAATTTGTCATCTCCAAGAGTAGCAGAAATGATTTTCAAAGATTTTTCTCCGTCTGGTTTAAGCTCCAAAGCTCCCATTAATCTACTTCCTTTTTTGGCTCCTTGCTCTCCATTTTTAAGCATCATTTCTAACTCAGCTTGTTGCTGTGGAGTTGGCCCCCAATGCATTAACATATGCAACAATGCTCCACCAATTCCTCCTTCTGCTTCTTTCTCTTCTGTAATATATTTTAGAAAGAGAAACTCGGGTGTATTTTCTGTATTTGTAGCCAATCGCAATGAAAATGGCAAGTAATAATAGTCCTTACTTTTTGCATCGGATAGACTAATCGCTTTCCCCAAAAGGGTCACTGCAGTACCATCTCTCAACGTAACAGATAATCTATTTTCGTTGTCCACAATTTGGGCTTTGACAGCCATTATCCCTACCACAAAACAGCAGATTGCTGTCATGGCGTAATGTTTAATTTTTGTTTTCATAATGAATGATTTAAGAGTTCATAAAAATTTTTCTTCAGTTTATACGTTCGATACGATTCTGGGGGATAATTGAGGTAAAACACTAGTGTGAGGTATGTATTTTTTAAGTCTTTTTGGTTATTCGCTAAAGCACTGTCCAAAAACCGAGTATCTTCTTGATTAAGTTGAAAAGAGGCTGCTATTTTGGTATGAGCCATGGGAGTGGCTTTACCAATATGTACCATGGATCTATTGAGTATATCGACAAGTTTGGAGGTACCTTCGATTACAAATCCATCAACATCATTCTTTACATCAGGGATAACAGCCCCCATCAATTTTGCATGTATTCCTTTTTTATCACGTAGTTGTTCTTGCGCTTTCTGAAATTGCCAGCTTGTTAATCCCCATGTGATTAGAAAATGTAGAATACCCCCCGAAGTCTCTTTGTCCTGAAACTTTATAAATGAAAAAGAGATATCGTTCTGTTTAGTCTCTGCAAAACGGAGGTTGGTAGGCAAGTAATAATATTCGTTGTTCCCGATACTTTTACATGCGGTAACTTCTACATGGGCAGCGACAATAATAGATTCGCAATCGTCTGCATCCAGTCGTTGTGCTATTACTTGGTCTGAAAAGAACAGAAGTTGCATCACTAATGCGATATGTATGCTACGCAAAATCATGTTTATAGTTTTGGTAACTCATCAATAAAAATGAGCCCATATTTGTCAACTCCTTCATATTTCTTTACCGATCCATCTTTCAAAAACCAGGTAACACTATATTGTACTTCCTCTGTATCTTTGGGTAGGGTGATTTCAAAAAAATCACCGTTTGTTTTTCTATCGGGATATATGGTTTTCATATCGGTACGTTGATCTTCAAAAAAATCGTAAGCTATTTTTACGGATACCGCTCTTACTTGTTCTCTAACCAATACCGAATAGTCTCCAGAGAGTTCTATTTTTCTTCTTTTAAAAGGGGTATATAAATTGATCATTGCGGCAGATTCTTTCTTCCAATTTTCCGAATAGGAACCTCCTCCTATAAATTTCCATATGGTTTGATATTCATAATGCAACCATTTTTCTCGTTCTGCATCATCGTGGTTGAGATACTTCATTGATATTTTTCCGTTGGCATCTGCATAGGTGTTCTTGGTAAGCAACACCTCTTTTGAAGTCTGATCCCCGTTTTGATGGTTTTTCCTGAGTTTTACCGTTACACTATTGAGCATTCTGTCGAACTCTTTCTCCAAATTTCCATCTACTCCCACATGCACATCTCTTTGCTGAAATACAGGGTCCCAAAGCGGAACATCTTTGAATACTCTTTTGTTATTACCGAATTTTTTGTAGAGATCTCCGGCATTAAAGGTGATGTAGTGATTACGGCTTACTGCACTGCGACCGTTAAAGGTCATATTACTTTTTCCGGTAGTACGGTGTTCTTTATATTGATACCCAACATTGATTCCAAAACCTGTGGTGTTCGAGCTTCCCATCGTTCCATTTTGCCCAATTAACGATCCCAGAGCGTCTTGCAATCCACCTCTTTGATCTTCAGGGACTTCTGAAGCCTCTACCGGTTCAAACATCAATTCCAAAAGTTTAGAATACACCGTTTCCACCAGGCTTTCCATCGATTCGTCGCTACCTGTAGACGTTAATTTTATGGCTTGGTCTTTTCTTAGTTTGTCAAACCCCAGACTTACATCTACCCCCACAAAATAGATCGACCCACCTGCATCAAAAGCGTGACTTTTTTTAACCTCGGACCAATCTACTTCTAACTCTGCTTCATAATTATCAGTAAGCCCAGAAAATGACAACTCAAACAACAATGAGATGTCTGGTGTAGCCATCTTAAAACTTTCTAACAGCAACTTTGACTTTACCGGATCTAACTGAAAGGATAGTGGGATTTTACTATTCTCCAAAATTGGTGCAGAACCACTCCCTATTATTTTCTTTTCATTTTTACCGGATTTTGAGTTTACAATAGAGGAAACCAAAGTATACTTCCCTCTTTCAAAAATCACAGGCCCTTGAAGCTTGATAGAATCATTCTCCATTTTCTGTTTCAGCACACGTTCTGCTTTACGAATGGCATCTTCTGGTGTATCATACAGCACCAAAAAATTTAAGATCCCTCCGCCATCAGCCTCGGTGATGGATTTTGAAGAATTTTCTGTAGGTTTCTCCAAGACATACCTTAGGAATGAAAACTCAGGAATCGAATCATTTTGTAAGGATAGTCTCGCCCTTTGGGGGAGGTAGAGATATGTGTTTTCTTTGTTGTGAATCGGAAAACACATCAATCCGTTGGCAGAAACTCCCTGATCAATCAATACTTGCTGAGCTTCTGCGCTTAGCGCACCTACAACCAATAGGATGTAGAACATTATGGTTTTTGAAGTTCTCATTTTTGTGAAGTTTTTAAGTTGTATTAAAGCTCTTGAGGTGGTAATAAAAACACGTAGTCACTCTCTAGTGGTTTGGCTTCTAACTCAACGGGACCATTAGTGCTATACCAACTTACCTGATAGATGATCGGTTCATCTTTGTCATGATACAGGTTGATTCTGGTGGTATTTTCTGTATCGTTTTTGCGCAGTACAACCGCTTTTTGCGGTGTCGGATTCCCATTAAGTATGGTAAAGAATCGAACAGAGCATGCCTGGATATTTTTCTCTTTGAAAAAAGTACGATCTGCATCGATCTGAACCACCCTTTTTTTGAAAGGAGGAGTTAGTGCTATGGAAGCATCATTGCCAGTCATCCATTTTCCTTTTCCTTTGGGGATGTAAATGGTTTTATCATCTCCTTTTAAATTCCAACTGATCTTATAATCAAAATCCAGCCAACTGGCGTCTTCGATACCTAATCTGGGATAAAATACATTTTGATAATCCGCTCCTTTTTCGAGATCATTCCTGCTTATCACGATATCTCTGGTAACATCTTCCTGCCCCTCCCCATATGTTTTTTTGAAACTCACCGATACGGAGTTTAAAATTTCTTTGAAGGAATCAATATATTCTCCATCCAATTGGAATATCACCTGTCTTTTGAGGAAATCTTTATCCTCAAGATTAACTACTCTGAAGTATTTATCCACACTCTTAGGATCCTCGCTAAATGTTTGATACAAACCACTTATGTTTCCTGAAGAATATACGGGAACCTTGATGGTTGTAGACTTGCTTAGATTTAGGTAAAATTTATTGGTCTTTACATCTTTTCTCTTCTTTAATACAAACTGATCATCGGTTACATATTTCTCGTTACGAGCCCCGCCAAACACCTTGCTAAAAAATCCTCTTTTACGTCTCCCTTTGATTTGCCCTTGTTCTACTACAGTTTCTTTTTCAGGTTGTTTGGCCCATCCCATTTCGGCATCAAACATGAGTTCGATCAACTTATCGGTAACGATATTTAAAATTCCATCGATATCATCCGTCTTGATCCCAAGCCCTGCAGATCGATCAAACACATCAATTTTCAATACCTGATCCTGTAACATATCATCATTGATCTTTCGGATCTGTCGTTTGGTAAACTCCTTCTGTTGGCTTAAAATCTTACTGTAATGCTCATAGATATTTGACATCTCTGCATTGACAACGGCATTATATCCTTTCACTTTTGCTTCGTAATAGCCATTTACGACGACCGATACATCAGATGTTTGTCCTTGTAGCGATTCCCACAACAGGGTTGCCCCTTCCTGATTGAGTTTGGCTGCTATAGCCGCCTTAGAATTTTTATATAAAGGAGCATGACCAGAAGTAATGATATTAGCGGTAAAAGCCTCTTCTCCATCTGTATTATTGAGAATCGAAGAAACAATTTTAAAACTTGCCAAACCATCTTCTCCGTCTTTTATGGCTTGTTTCATGGGAACAACACCGGCTATTTCACCATTCCCTGTGCGATTTTTCAGTTCTTTTTCCAAACCAGCAACTACTTCTTCAGGTAAATCAAACTGTATCAAAGCATGAAAAAGTCCTCCGCTTGCTTCTCCTCCCTGGCCAATGTATTTCATACACATTAACTCAAAATCTCCATCATCTTTTAATGCTAATCTTGGATAATCAGGTAAATAATAATACTTACTACTGTCATTACTATCCTGTAAAAGTTGTACTCCATTAATGATCATCCTGCCCTCATCCAGATTTACCTGAGCAGACATGTCGGTGATTCCAAAAAGGAATAAGCTCCCTATTAATACTACTACTGTTTTCATTGGTTTTTATTTTTTGTTATTCAAATAATGTTAAATCCGATTGGTGGGGTTTAAAAATGTTATTACCTTGACTGCTACAAAGCGTTATTTGTTTTCTTAATACAGAAAATCAAAAAGGTTAACATTCTTTATACTTTTTTTGTGTTAACCTTTATCTTTAAAAAACAATAATGAATAGAAGCAAAGACGATATTCTACTCGAAGAGCTTAAAAAGGGGAATGATAAAGCCTTTAAACAGGTGTATCAGGACAACCGTAATAAGTTTTTAAGCTTTGCCAAAAAATATGGGTTAGAACAGCAGGATTTGCTTGATATTTATCAGGATTCGTACATCACCTTATTTGAAAATGTAGTAGAAGGGAAACTGGTCAAGTTATCCAGTACCTTATCCACCTACCTCATCAGTATTGGTAAGTACAAAATCCTGGATCGATTAAGAAAGAACAAACAACACGTAAACAGTGAATTGGTTTTGGAGCTCACCAAACAAAAAGACGAGTATCTGGAATCTTTTGACTTAGAGACCGAAGAACTGACCCCCGAAGAGGTTTTGTTGGAGAAATACTTTGATCAATTAGGCGAAAAGTGCAAGAACATATTGATCTTATTTTACTACAAGAAATACAGCATCCGGGAGATCATGAAAGCTGGCAAATACAACTCAGAAAATGTAGTTAAGAGCCAGAAATCAAGGTGTTTAAAAACACTAAAGCAACTATTCAACAACACCCCAAAACGATTATGAAGAAGGAAGAATTGCTACATAAATATTTTTTAGAGGAGCTTTCCCAAGAAGAACACTCTGAATTTACAACTCTTTTAGAAAAGGATGCTGAGTTCAAGGAGCAATTCGATTTTGAACGCAGTGTACAGCGTGCAATCAAGAGTAAGAAACGGAAAGAATTACAGGAAAAAATTCAAGGATTTGAAAATGAATCGAATATCTCTCCCAAAGACAAAGTGATTATCTGGAGGCCCTTATTAATTGCAGCTTCAATAGCACTTTTGTTCTCTTTAGGAATCTATGTTTTTAATCCTTTTAAAAATGATGATCCATCGCGCTTGTATGCTGGAAGTTATCAGAAATATCCAAACACTGTCTTTCCTATCACCCGCGGAAGTGACCAAAACAAATCAACTGAATTCCAGGCTTTTGAAGCCTATGAAATGAATGATGATGCAAAGGCGATTGAATTGTTTAAGACACTTCAACAAGAGCAAAGTGCGGATTATATCGATTTTTATTTGGGGCAATCGTATTTGAATAATGATCAAGCCCAGGAAGCGATCACTCAATTTCAAGAAATCATTTCAAACCAGCAGCAATTTTCTGAAGAAGCGCAATGGTACTTAGCTCTTGCGTATCTCAAAAACGAAGATATAGAGAACGCTATTAAAGTATTAGAATCAATTCGTTCTACAAAAGGATATAAAACAGAAGAAGCTGAGAAATTGTTGGAACAGATCAAGTAGTTTTTATTTTCTTACTGATCAGAAAAATAATCGCTACAATAAAAACACCTAATCCAATCCATATCCAGATTAAAGTTTTGGTTGTGATAGCACTGGTATCACCTATAACAACAAATCCAGACCAATAATATGGATGAACATAATTGTTGTCATAATTCTTTTTCAGGAAAGTCAATTTCGCCAATCGCAAAGCTTCATCTTTTCTCTTTCCTTTTGACAATTCCTTATAGAAATCACCCATAATTTCTGCTGTAGGCAAATCATTTATTTGCCATTTGGAACTAGTTAAACTTGCAGCTCCTGCATAGAAAAAAGCTCTAGAAAGACTCAGCATTCCTTCTCCTCTTCTTAAACTACCAATTCCAGTTTCGCAAGCGCTTAATGATACTAAAGACGCATTGATTGGCATCGCATAAATATCTCTTACATATAACTTTTCTTCAGTAGATTGAGGGGTAAAAATCAAATGGGAGTTTTCAGATTGTTTATCATCCAAAATAGCATGAGTAGCCAAATGCAAAACGCTATATGCTGCACTTTCCTTAGTAAATCGTTCCAAAGTTGCCTGTCCACCCAAATACTTTTTCCCGTTGAAGTAAGACAATATGTTGTTTACCTCCTTTTGAGTATGCGGTAAGGATGGATATTCCTCGGAAAAATCTGGAGCAAACGCCAAAATTTTGGTTGCATCTATTTCTTTTTCTCTTTGCTGTAGCCATAGGGTAGCAGAATTTGCGTAAGCGATGTTATAATTTTCTATTAGATATGTATTACCGTCGTATAAACTTTCAAAAGGTATGTAATTTAATATCCCATCAGGAATGATTAACACATTTGTGTCATCATTGTCTTGTAATAAAGGGCTTATCAATTGATCATACAATAAAGCTGAAGATTGCTGTAAACTATCTATTGAAGATAATGGATTTGCAAGTTGTTGATGATAGCGCAAAATTTGTTCTCCCTGATCCTTTGATCCTTCTATTTTTGTCAATCTCTTTTGGGTATCTAAAATAGTAACAGCGTATACTGTATTGTTTCCAAAAAAATAAGAAATCGCAGTTGTTTTTGCGTCTAATTCTTTTTGAAAATCTTTTAGAGACAAAACTTCGGTATTGTATTTTAAATCATAATACGATGGGAAACGCGTCTCCAAATCTTGAATCAGAGCGTGATAATTTGATTTGGCTAACAATAACCGATCTTGTAAAGTTGGATCCTTTTTATTTTTTAATATGCTTTTCTGCAAATAATGGATTGAAGCCTTTAATTGGCGTTCTTCTTCTAACAATTTTTCTGGAATATTGGAGAACGTATATGCTTTTGAATTAAGAATTGCTTGTAACAATATAGTGCTCTTACTTTTTTCGGACAAAAAGAAAGCTTCATCAATGTAACTGTCATCGCCTGTTTTCTGAAGCAAAGCATAAACAGCAGCTAGAGCATTATCAAAAATAGGATAAAAGGTCTCGATTAAAAATTGCTTATCCTCTTCATTTTCAAAAGTTAGTCTGATCTCATCCATAACTTTTATTCCTGTTTTTGCCGTTTGTAGAGCGTCTTCAAAGTTGGTTGCAGCATTCAATGTTTTGACTTTTTCTATCAATACTTTTAAGTATTCTACTTTATTTTGAACAGTTTCCGGAAGTGGATTATCAGAAAAACTAGTACTATCAAAATTCGTAGCTAATGCCGACAAGGATTTTTGATAACTCTGTAAGGCCTGATCATATTTTTTGGCTTCGTTAAGCACGGTACCCTTCAATCTAAACAGTCTTGCTATATCAATTCTTTTTGAATCAGAATGCTCAGCATTTAGCAGTCTAATAGCGGTGTCTAATTCTTCAATTGCTTTTTCAATATTACCCTGTAAAAAATAAGTTTTACCAGTTTTTTCATGATACTGAAATGTTAGCGGATCGTTTTCTAACAGTTGTTGATATGCAATATCCAGATAATAAAATGAGCTATCAGCTTGGTTCATTTTTACATGATTATCGGCGATGGCAAAACACGATTTTACGATTCTATTTTTGGAGGGAGAGCCTTTCTCAATCTCCTGATCCAGACGTTTTCTTAAATAGGTATTCGATTTTGAATACTCCTCTTTTTTCCTATATAAATCTCCTAATAATCGATATGTGGGTATAGCAAAACTCTCATCTAGATGTTCTGAAATTAACCGTAAACTTTTGTTATATAGCTCCTCTGCTTTTGTGTATTCTCCTTCATGCTTGTATGAATCACCTAAAAATTCATAAGCCGAAGACATTAATTGAAAATACCTTGAATTCATTACGGAATCAGGAATATTACTGATAAGGTTTATAGCTTTATTTGCATATATTCCTGTTTGTTCATGATTTTTGGTTTTGGAATAATAATTAGCTTTTTCCAAATAATGCCTACTTTTCAGAGACGTATTTACGTTCAGCGAATCAAAATACGGAGATCGTTGTTCCAAAATTGAATCTATCGAATTAAGTGCTGATTTGAATCGAATTAAATCATAGTGATAGCTACTCGCAAAACTCATCCCCTTAACAACAAAAACGGCATTTAACCAATCTTTCTGTTTCTGAAAAAGTTGATACGATTGTAAGTAGTAATAGTATGTAGAATCCAGATCTTGGAAACGATAGGTTCTACCTTTATTATATAACTCTCTAGCTGTTACTATATCTAAAGAGTCTTGATTTTGTTGCGCTCCTAAAGTAAAAAAAGACAGTAGAAGGCTTAAATAGAAAAAGAATCTCATAAAAAAACCCCATGTATTACATGAGGTTAAAGTATTAATTATTAAAAACTTAATATAGCTTTTATATAAAAAAATCCTTCAATTAGCTGTTCTAAATATAAAACTTTGAATAAATGTCAAAAATTAAAATATCGAAAGAGGTACCCTATAATTTCGTTTAAGGTTTGATCCAGAGTTATGGATTTTCACAAAAACATTACCGCTAGCACTTGAAATATTGATTGGATAGGCCACATGATTCTTATCTCCATGGATTAGTAAGGGCTTACCAGTTTTTCCAACATTATTCCCTTTTATATCATAAAATAAAGCTTTAAAATTTGAAACTGTTTTTGGTACTACAATAAATTTCAAACTTCTTTTAACATCAATAGGCAGGCAATGCGGGTTAGTATCATCTGGACAAGGTCTTGGCACTTCGTCTTCCTCAATAGTCTCAAATCGCATAGCATTTCTGATTTTATCACATAAATCCTTACTGATTCTATTGCCTCCACAGCCATTCCCAGCATAGATTCCTGGGTAATCATGTTTTTCCGGGTTTTTCTCCATATCCAGTATCTGAGCACCTATCTTTTGCATACGATACTTCGATTTTTTACTGGATTTGCTTGTGGTTTTTGAAGACTTACTCTTCGATTTCTTTGCTTTTAATCGCTTAAGTTCATTTTTAAGATGTGCCAGATACAAATCGGATTCAAATAAAACATAGTCGTTATCAAATTGAACAGATTTTAATTTTAAATACCTCTTGTTAAGACCTTTCCGCAGAATTTGATCATTTTTTATACCAATATCTTTATTAATTTTATTAGTCTTTACTTGTGCAAAAAGAAATCCATTGCATAAAAAAGTAGCCCAAAAAACTATAATGATATGTCTTGTGATTGTTTTCATTGTGTGAATGTTTATTATTGATGTTATTGTATTGCTTTAGGGTTATCTATGGTCTATAAAAGTAACCAATTGCAAATTAACTAAATCATTTCAAATCAATTATTTACGGATTACAACTTTATAAATTCTACCCTGCGGTTTTTGGCTTTACCTTCTAATAAAGAATTATCGGCTACAGGTTCTGTCTCTCCTCTGCCTTCGATACTCAACAAGGTTTCGTCAATATTGAACTGGGATACCAGTATATCTTTTACTGCCTCAGCTCTCTGCTCAGAAAGTATTAGATTCGATTCCTCATCACCCTCATCATCTGTATGACCAATAATATGAATGGTAAAATTATCTTGCTGTAAAGCATTTGCGATCCTCTTTAAAATCCCAAAAGATTCTGGTTTTAATACTGCAGATCCCGAATCAAACTGAATGGCATTGGTAGAAAATTTTCCTTCTTCGATGAGCTGCCCACGTATATCTTGTCCCCCAACTGCAAATTTAAAGTCGGAGATCAAAAAATCATCTTCATACCCGTTCATATGCAATTTTATCTTCGATAATTGCACATTGGGAACTAGTCTTGGTACATCAACAATTTTCACTTTGTTTACCCACATTCTAAACCTGGTTTTGTTTACCGCTATCGAAATATGGGCGGGCTGATAAAACTCCTCATGAATAACGTGATCAATATTGTTTGCTATGAGATGTTTCCCGTTAATTCTATTATTAATCCATATCTGATTCTTCAAAGCCGTCCAAAAACCAACTGAAACCTCAACACGATTCTTCCCTCTAAATTTGTAAGATTCGTCCTCGTCTAAACAAACCCAGAAACGCGATCCTACCCCTCCATTGTTTGCTGGGTAATTGGTTAGCATCATATCAAATTCAATCGTATATTCTTTGGGCAGTTTTTGATCCAGCAGTGGCAAATAGTTGGATTTATCGCTCATTTTTAACCATTTTCTACCCAATACTTCTACCAACTCGCCCGTACCATCGGTATCCCATTTTGAAGGAAAATCTCCCAGATTATCCAAAGAAAAATCATCATAAAACAGAATATCGTTCCCTGCTACAAAGTCAAACTTGGTATACATGGTAATGTTTCCATATTCTTTTTCTGAAACCGTTTCTGTTCCTGACTCCATAGTTCCTTGATTCTCGTCTTCATTAGTTGTACCTCTTGGGTTCTTATCCAAGGTTTTATCTATGGTTTTACTTGTTTTTTGAGCTACTTTTTCACCAGTTTTTTGGATGACTACTTCTTTGGCCTTTTCTTCAGCCTTTTTTGCTATTTTTTTCCAAAATTGTGCTTCCGCATTTTGTGATATACACAATGCTATTCCAACGAGTATTATTGTTAATCCCCTCATGATTTCTTGTTTTTATGTTTAATATGTGTTTTGTACTATTGTGCTATTGATCTATAGCTTTATGTTTTGATGATCATATACTATCTGGTAAGTGAATATCCCTTCTGGATGATTTTGCAGTTTCACTTCAACAATATTCCCATATTCATCATATTGATGTTCTGAAACGAGTTGGTATCCATCATACAAAATTGAGGTAACTTCTCTTGTTTGATAGAACAACATAGCCATCGAATTGGCGGTTTGCAGTTGATCTTGTATCAATGTTAAAGCTGTTGGGATCATTATATCTTTGCACAATCCCAAATTGGAACTAGTACTGATTTCTAAGGCTTTGCTATCGTTAGCCAAAATGGTTTTCAAGTCATTATTCTCTCCTAGAAAGAAATGCGATTTATTGGCACCATTGGTAACCAAATAACTATGATGCTGCAGATTATACTGAACCTGCATTTTGGAAAACTTCTCACCTTTATGCATCTGTATCTCAATAAGGTTTCCCTCGTCGTATACAAATCGAAAGTTTGATTTTGGAATTACCGGATTCGTAGAAGTTTCCGTAATTTCTGCAATAAGGTCCCGATCATTATACTTGATAAACGAAGTGGCTATATGATGATCATACGAATTGGATCTGATAATGGATAGTAAACGATAATGTTCATCATATCCAAAAGTTGTGGTCGTTTGTTGCTCTGGATGTTCATCATTGATTTCGATTATTTTTTTGGGAAGCCAATAAGCAAAACCTGGTTTTGGTTTGCAAAACGCTCCAAAAGAACAATTCAAAATGAATAAGAGTGTGAAAATTCTGGTCATAATTTTAGTCTTTACACTCCTTTATGAGGAATTCCTCAAAAGGTTAACATGTAATGACTAATTGACCGAAGTTTAATTTTGTAAAAATTACATTTTCTCCCAGATTTTGTCGGCATTTAATCGAAAACTGCCCAGGTGATCAAAAGTACATTCATCTGGAGAAATGATGGATAAAAAAGGGTTCTGATCCTTATTACGATACAAGTGATACATCTCTCCTACAATGGGTTCAAAAGTAAATTTGGCACTATATACCAAATTGTTATACTCGTATTCTTCTAGCAAGGCATCATAAGCTGCTTTGAGCTCATCGTATCGAGCTTTAATTTGTTTATTTACCTTATGAATATTAGTATTTTTCCAGGCAACAGTATCATTTGTAGTAATCACTGGCGCTCCCAAATCTGTTGCATAGGGCTTGAGGGCTGCATCATAACTTTCGCTTTCCTCGTTGTATACGATATGGTCTGGTTTTTTCTTTTTCATCTGTCTTGACTATATAATACTCGTTTGATTACAAAGTAATAATTATTGATCGCATATGCACCAATTATCGCTTTGAAATCTTGTTATGTGTTATTTGCTTTTGTCTTGTGCATTTAAAACGGCCTTCTTCAAAAGAGCGTTTTTTTAGATGTTTGGTTTTTCTGCCTTGTACACGTTTTCGCCACATTCTAAAACTCGAAGGTTTCATCTGTCGGCGCATTAATTGTATTACTTCTTGCTCTTTGAGCCCAAATTGCAATAAAATGGCATCAAAAGGCGTACGGTCTTCCCATGCCATTTCTATAATTCTGTCAATATCTCGTATGGATAACTCTTTCATCTATTCTATTTTTTTTCTTCCAGGAAGGGTATGTTTTTTCAAAATCCGCACTGCTTCACGCTGTACCAAAGGATCATCTTTCATGTCCCATAAAGCTTTACTCGCCGTCTTTCGAGTTGAATGAATATCCACTATGGGAGATGGATAGTCTTCTCCCAACACAAAGTTGTTAAACTTTTGATCCAAGGTGGTCATCTTATAAGGCTCATGGATAAATTCTACTGGAACATTGCGCAGTTCTGGCACCCATTTTTTGATGAATTCGCCTTCCGGATCATGTGTAATACTATTTTTTACCGGATTGTACACTCGTAGCATATTGATTCCGGTTTCTCCTGCTTGCATTTGTAGTTGCGGAAAATGAATTCCCGGCTCGAAGTCCAAAAATAAACTAGATAAATAGGCACTCGCTTCTTGCCAGGGTTGCCATAGGTTATGTGTAAAAAAAGACACCACCATCGCCCGCATTCTAAAATTGAGATATCCGGTTTCCTTCAGACAGCGCATACAAGCATCGATCAAAGGATATCCTGTTTTTCCTTCGCGCCAGGCCTTTTGATATTCTGCCGAAACTTTCTTTTTGAGTCTGTGATATCCTTTGTTTATACTTTCGAATTCCATCACATCTTCCATCTCGAATTTTTGTATGAAATGGACCTGCCAATGTAATCTAGAGGTAAAAGCATCAATTTGCTTTTTGTTGTCAGATACTTTTCGAAATTCTATCGCATATTGAAATACTTGACGTATCGATAGATTTCCCCATGCAAGATAAGGAGAAAGACGACTACATCCTTTTCTAGATAGTTCGGGCTTTGAAATATGGAAACTATAATTTTTATACCTCCCTTTGTAGAAGAAAGATTTCAAATATCTCATAGCGGTTTCGGTACCTCCTCGCTGAAATTTGGAAGCCTCATCTACTTCCAAAGATTCGATATTAAATACTTTTTCCAGGTCTTTTATTTTCTCCAATGGGATAAAATTATCCTTGGTAGCCTTACATTCAAATTGGGGTTCCGTCAGGTATTTTTCAAAATCTTCCCTCCAGGTACTTCTGTTTTGTAATCCTCTGATGATTCCATTATTACCATTTTCGTTCCAGGTGATCAAATTGTTTTTACAAAATATCCTGAATACCTTGTCTCGGTCATAGGTTTTGCGTATTCCTGTTTCCTGATGAGAAAACACAGTATCTATTTTCCAAAATTGCTGGAGTGTACTAAAAACCTGAATCACCTCAGAAGAAACCGCCAGTACTTTGGTATTATAAGCCGTTAACTCATGATTCAAATCGATTAGGGATTGTCTGATAAAGTTCCAGTGCCGCTCACTGTAATGGTTATCTTCTTTTAATGATTTTTCAAAAACATACAATAGTAAAGTAGGTTTACCCGAAGATATTGCATTATGGATCGCTTCGTTATCCTCTAAGCGCAAATCTCTTTTAAACCAAACTACATTCACCTGCTCTTTTGCATTAGTACTCATCCGCATTCTGTATTATATCGTTTGCTCTTTTCTTTAAACTCATTAGTTGATCTTTGTCCATTTTGTCCAATAGATTCAACATCATTCGCATTCGTTGGTTGGATGAAAAGTAAGCTCTTTTTTCATCCAAAAAATTCCAATACAAGGCATTAAAAGGACATGCATCATCTTCTACTTTTTTAGACACTTTGTAATGGCAATTTTTACAATAATTACTCATTTTATTAATGTAACTACCGCTAGACACATAAGGCTTTGTGGCCACCAATCCCCCATCTGCAAATTGACTCATACCTCTCGTATTCGTGATTTCTACCCACTCTATAGCGTCGATATAAATCCCCAAATACCATTCGTCTACCGCATCGGGATGAATTTGCGTAAGCAATGCGTAATTCCCTGTAATCATTAGCCGTTGGATGTGATGTGCATACGCTTCGTCCAAACTTTGTTTGATTGCATGGTGCATGCAATTCATCTTTGTATCAGCTGTCCAGAAAAAATCCGGGAGTGTATTGTAATTATCTAAAGCATTTAAACCTTTGTAATCTGGCATTTTTGCCCAATACATCCCTCGCATGTATTCCCTCCATCCTAAAATTTGACGTACAAAACCTTCAACCTGAGAAATGCTAATATCGTCCTGATGTTCTCTCCAATAGGTCACAACCGTACTAATGATTTCTTTTGGACTCAACATCTTGCTATTCATAGCAAAGGAAAGTCGACTATGAAAAAGAAACTTTTGCTCTTCGTGCATCGCATCTTGATAATCTCCAAAAAACTGTAATAAGTGTTTACAGAAGTAGTTCAATAGATCCAATGATTCTTCTCTACTTATTGGCCAATTAAACCGTTTGGAGTCGATATTGCCTATCGTCTGTACGCCTTGATCTCTAATCAAACTGACAATAGATGCAACATCGTGATTATAGGTTTTCTCATTTGGAATTTCAGGAGTACCTGTCCATTTCTTTCGATTGCTTTGATCAAAGTTCCATTTTCCTCCTTCTGGATTTTTGGCGTCCAACATCATGATATCGTACCTCTTGCGCATGTAGCGATAAAAGTATTCCATCACATATTGCTTTTTCCCTTCAAAAAAGTTTTCAAAATCAGTACGAGATGTCAAAAAATGTTCAGTATCAAAGGCATTGGTATTGGTATCTATATCAATACTATCACAAAAACCTTTCAATTGTTGATCCAAACGGTATTCGTCTGGTAATTGATACTCAAATCTGGCAATGTTTTTTTCTTTGATAATTTGCGAAAGGTTCTTTACCAAATCTTGTTGATTTCTGGGATCATCAAGTGTATAATAAATGACATCGAATCCTTGATTTTTTAACCCTTCTGAGAAATTACGCATCGACAAGAAGAAAGCGGTTACTTTCTGAATATGATGCTTTACGTAATCTGTTTCCTGACGCATCTCGGCCATGAAATAACATACTTCTTCATCAATATCCTGAAACCAGGAATGCTGCTGATTGAGTTGATCACCAAGAATTAATCGTAATACCATATTAAAATAATGTAGGTTGAAGCCAAATGCTTTGATATTTTTGTTGGGGGTCGTAGCGCTCTGCCTGTAGTTTTATATTAAATTTTCGATCTCTGGGGTCGTTCCCTACTCCAGCTACATACATCCAATTACCGTAATTACTATGTACATCATAATCGATCAAAAGCGATTCGAAATATGCCGCTCCAATTCTCCAATCCAACTCCAATTCTTTGGCAAAGAATGAGGCAACATTCTGACGGCCTCGATTACTCATCCATCCTGTATACTTCAACTCCAGCATATTGGCATTTACAAAAGGTTCAAACGTCTCTCCATCTATCCATTTTTGTATAGCTTCCTTGTTGTTACTCCAATCATACGAACGCTCTAATATTCCTTTTTGCCAGAAAATTGCATTTCCATATTTCAGAGAGATATATTTAAAGAAATCTCTCCATATTAATTCAAAAATTAACCAGTAGGTCGAATCATTTTTTGCAATTTGTTGCTCGTACTTTTTTACCTCATGGTAAATAGTTCGCGGCGAAATACAGCCATTTGCCAGCCATGCAGATAATTTTGAACTATAATTAGTACCAATCAATCCGTTTCTGGTTTTTTTGTAATACGATAGCTTTTTTGTGTCCCAGAAATACGAGGTGACTCGTTGTAACCCTTCTTTCTCGCCCCCTTTGAAAGGAAATGCTGATCTATGATCTGGTTGAAATGCTTCAAAACCCAAATCAACCAAGGAGGGAAGTACCGTATCATTTGTAATCATATTAGCCTCAGGAAGTTTTTCGATATCCACTTCTGATCTCACCTTGCTATATTTCTCGCATTTCTTTCTGAAATTGGTAAACACCTTTGGCACATCTGTTATTCCAAAAGGAATATCTTCTGGATGAAACAAAAACTGATCGTAGTGCTCAAACCAATCAACAGTATAATGTTTCAATGAACTTTTGACTGCAGCCAGGACGTCACTTTCTTCTTGAGTCCATTCTCTTTGCAGATATACTGCAGCCATGTCTCTATCTTCAAAAAACTGTGGTAATACATCCTCGGGGAATTGTCGATAAACAAACAATGGTATATTGAGTTGTGCTAAGTTCTCCTTTAACTCCGAAACAGATTCTAGTAGAAATTTGGCCCTGAACTTTCCGGTTTTCCTAAACCCAAATCTATCAGTTTCAAAAAGTCTAGGATCAAAGAAATAAATCCCGATCACATTCGTGTTCTCCGACACCGCTTTTTGTAACGAAGTATTATCTTTTGTGCGTAGATCATTTCTAAACCAAACCAGTCCCGTCTTACTCATACTGCCATTTTTTTGTTTCTTCTGCACCTTTCACTACAATATTTTACCTCATCCCATACTTTTTCCCATTTTTTCCTCCAGGTAAAAGGTCTTTTACAAACAATGCAGGTTTTTTGGGGAAGGTTACTTTTTTTCATCAGCAAAACATTGTTTAACAAATTTAATGAATAGTTAAACAAAAAAGAAGGGATTGATTCACCTTTAACAGAATAAATAACTATTGTATACGTATTACCTCATCATCGGTAACTGCAAAAATCTGATCCCCTTCTTCAATATCCATGATATATTTACCCGTAAAACTCCCAAAAGAAGGCAAGATCAATTGGTTGGACTTTTTTACAAAACAGGATACGGTAAGGGATTGCTTTGCAACACCTCTTAAACGAATTCCAGGATGGATATGCCCTGCGATATTAAATAACCCATCACGAGTTTCGGGATGATGTGTAAGAAATAGGGTATTTACCATTAATTCATCGACGACCTCGATCTGTAATTCTTCATATTTCAAAGGCGATATTACATCGTGATTCCCTTCAATCAGTATGATTTTTGCCGACATGGACTTTACCCATTCTGAAAACAATATCCATTCATTATTCAAATAACTATGAAACAAATCCCCTAAAAAGCAGATTGTTTTGGGTTGAAAATAGGTGTTGACCTCATTTAATTGGTCAAAATTCTCGGCAATCACAGATTGAGGTACTGCACTACCGTGTTTTCTAAAATGAGTGACCTTTCCTAAATGCACATCAGCAATTAAAAGCAAGTTTTGCTCACGCCAATACATAGCACCACTGGGGTGAAGTTCAAAATTCTGGGTATCAATATGTAGGTTTGCGGTTTCCATTACACATCCAAAACTACTATTTTTCGAGTTGTACTCGCATTTTTTTGATGCGATCCGCTAATTTTTCTGAAGACAACTTCTCACGCAGACGATCAGTAATAATTGGAAACGAAAAAGGAGTTGGCTTCTTGCAATCTTTCCAGATGATATTTTGTGTGGCAATACGTTCCATCGCCTGCTGTAGTCGTCCTTCTTCTAATTGATGGGCAAAGGTTTCTGTAAAAGCCTGTTGAAACAACAAATTATCCGACTCATAATCTCTAAATACATTAAAAAACAACTGTGAACTGGATTGAAGGTGCTTGCTTTTCAGCATTTTATCAGGATAACCTGTAAATACCAATCCTGAAATCACCGCTATATCTCTGAATTTTCTTCTAGCCATCTCTGTCGAATTCAAACTCTTTCGCAAATCGCTATGCAAAAAACGAGTAGTAAAAAGATCATTATCCAACACTTGCTGCATGTCTATTTGTTGATCAGATAATAGCTCAAACCCATAATCATTAAAGGCAATAGAAAAACTAATTGGGGATAATAAACTGATACGATAGGCCAATAAACTCCCTAGCGCTTCATGCACAAAACGCCCCTCAAAAGGATAGAAAATCGCATGGTAACCTTCTCTGGTTTTAAAGGTTTCGATCAAAAACTGATCTGGACCAGGGATAATACTTTCTCTTTGTTGCCTTTCAAAAATATGGGATAAGGCTCTTAGCTCTTTTGATTTCCCTGAGCTTGCGTTGGCCAGGTAGAGCTCTTCTCTCAACAATTCACTCATTTCTGAAGAAAAACTCATTCGTCCCCCCATCCAACTAGGAACTTTGGCCGTCTTTTGGGTAGATTTTTTTACTAAAACCTGCATGTTTTTCACCTTAAAGAGCTCGAGATTACGACCTGCAAAAGTAAATACATCTCCCGGTTTTAGTTTTGAAATAAACCATTCCTCGATAGATCCCAGGTATCCTCCTTTTAAATATTTAACCGTCATAATTGCATCGCTCACAATAGTTCCTATTTGCAAACGATGTCTCATCGCTACTCCTCTGCTATTTACCTTAAATTTCCCATCAGCTTCGATCTCCACCTTCTTGTATTCATCATAGGCCTGTAGGCTCTGAGCACCTATCGTAATAAAATTGAGTACCCATTGATATTCTTCTTCGGTTAGGGTTTGGAAACAAAAAGTGCTCTTTATTTCGGGTAATATATCTTTTGGGTAAAAGCCGTTGGATACGGCCAAAGTCGTAAGATACTGTACCAAAACATCAAAACAATTGAGATATGGAATACGATCTTCGATCTCTTTTTTCACCACTGCTTTTTGCAAGGCAGAAGCTTCGATAAGTTCGATCGCATGGGTAGGTAAAAAGTAAATCACACTTTCTTTACCTGGTTGATGCCCGCTACGCCCGGCTCTTTGCATAAATCTTGCTACTCCTTTGGGTCCTCCGATCTGGATAATGGTTTCTACAGGAGCAAAATCTACTCCCAAATCCAGGCTTGAAGTACATACCACTGCCTTCAATACTTCATCTCGAATCGCATGCTCTACCCAAATTCGGGTTTCTTTGTTAATACTCCCATGATGCATCGCGATCTCGCCTGCAAATTCGGGATACCGTTCCAGGATTTTTTGAAACCAAATCTCACATTGGGCTCTGGTATTAGTAAAAAGCAAGGTTGTTCTGCTATTCTTAATAATTGGAACCACCTCATCCAGAAGATGTAATCCCAAATGCCCTCGCCACGGAAAAGTTTCCATCTCTTTGGGAATGATGGATTTTACCTTGATTTTTTTGGCAATATTTGCCTTGATCAACATCGAATTCTTAAACGCTTCAGATTGAGGCCCCAAGAGCACTTCTTTGGCCTGATCCAAATTACCAATGGTTGCCGAAATTCCCCAAATACGAAGTTTTGGTGCAACAGTCTTTAAGCGAGAAATCCCTAATTCCATTTGTACTCCTCGTTTGCTGCCCAATAACTCATGCCACTCATCCACAACAATTGCGGTTACCTCTTTAAACATTTTATCATAGTCTTTGGAGGCTAGCAAAAGATGTAAACTTTCTGGAGTCGTAATCAATAAATCTGGCATGGACCTTTTCTGGGCGGCTCTCACTTTTTGTTCGGTATCCCCTGTGCGGATTCCTACGGTTAATGGGACATCAATTCCTTCTACAAAACGTTCTGCTGCCTGTTTGATTTCTATAGACAATGCTTTTAAGGGAGTAATCCAGATCGCTTTCAGGCCTTTTTTATGCTTGGAAGCGTAATTTGGATTTCTCTTTATATAATCCAATACAATACCTACCCAAAGTGCATAGGTTTTACCACTACCCGTAGGAGCATTGAGCAATCCATGTTTCCCTTGTAAAAAGGCAGTCCATGTTTGTTTTTGAAACGCAAAAGGAGTCCAACCTTGCGTCTCAAACCAATCCGCTGCAATATGTTGTAATTCTTTTCTATTCATAGTCTACTCCTTGGATGGGATCATTGCTTTTAGGTCCTCTAGAGTATTGGCTTCTTCTATCTTTTTGTCCTGCCTCCATCGTAAAATACGAGGAAATCGAGTAGCAATACCACTTTTATGTCTTTTGGATAGTGCAATACCTTCAAAAGCAATTTCAAAAACCAATTCTGGAGTAACACTACGTACAGGGCCAAAACGCTCTACGGTGTTCTTTTTGATCCATGCATCTACTTGTTTGAATTCTGCATCGGTCAATCCAGAATAGGCCTTTGCAAAAGTGACCAGCTCTCTTTGTTCCTGATCCCAAAGAGCAAAAGTATAATCGGTAAATAGATTAGATCTTCGACCATGACCTCTCATGGCGTAAGTGAGCACTGCATCTATGGTTAAAGGGTCTACTTTCCATTTCCACCAATCTCCCTTTTTACGGCCTACTTGATAGGGAGAATCTTTTCGTTTTAACATCAGCCCTTCACTATGTTTCTCTCTGGATTTGGCTCTTTCCTTTTCTACTGCTGCCCAGGAATCGAAATACATTTTTTCCGAAAGTTGAAAGGTGAGATTGTCGGTATTGCTGTAATTGGAGGTATATTCCTTGTGCAGTTTTTCTAATATTTCTCTACGTTGATCATAAGGTGCTTGCCGGATATCCTTCCCATTCCATTCTAATAGATCATACGCTCTTAAGACCACCGGAGTTTTGGCCAATAGTGCTTTAGACACAGTTTTTCTTCCGATTCGGGTTTGTAAGTCATTAAAACTTCCTATCTGACCATTTGGGAATGGCAAAATTTCTCCATCTATTACTGTTCCATCAGGAATCTGATCTATAAATTGATGAAACTCGGGATATTTGTCAGTAACGAGTTCCTCTCCTCTACTCCATACAAATAGATGCCCATCTCGAATGATAAGCTGTGCTCGAATCCCATCCCATTTGTGCTCTACACTCCAATCCTGTACATTCCCCAATTCTGAAACCTCATTTTCTACGGCATAGGCCAGGTAAAACGGATAGGGTTTTGACAAATAGTCCTGAGCCCGTTCTGCTATCACCAAATCATGGAAAGAAATAGTATTAGGATCCCAATTCCCCATTAATTTGTACGCCAAAATATCTTCGTCGATCTGTGTAGCTTTGGATAAGGCTCTGGTCATCAACTTTTGACTTACTCCTATCCTAAAACCACCTGTGATCAATTTGGTGAACACGAAACGTTCGTAATAATTGAGTTCTCTAAGGTTATCTTGTAAATACTCTTTTTTCTCAGGTTCCTCTTTCTTTTTAAGCGCTAAAATTTCTTGTAAAAACTGGGTCAGGCTTTTCTCTGTATGTTGTTCTGAAGAAGGAACGACCAGTGCTATGGTTTCTGCCAAATCTCCAACGATATGATACGATTCTTCAAACAACCAAAGTGGAATACTTGATAATTCTGAAGCCCATGAACGTAATAAAGTAGTGTTTACAGGTCTTGGCGGGCGTCTATGGGAGAGAATAGCAATGGTCCACACCTTATCTGGATCTTCTGCTTCTTTGAAATAAGAGGCAAGCGCATCCACCTTTACATTCGTTTTATTGGTACTATCTAGCTTTTTGATCAATTCGGCAAAACGTTTCATCCGTCCACCTCACTTTCTTTTTTTGCTTCCAGTTCATTGAGTTCTCCTTCATATTGCGTTCTTTCTGTTCTGGCATCGTATCCCAGCTCCCTCAAATACCTTGAAAAAATATCGGTATACCCATGGGTACTTATTATTTTCTGTGCACCCGTGGCCTTTACAGCATCTAACAATCCCTGCCAATCGCAATGATCAGAAAGTACAAAGCCTTTATCAATAGCTCTTCTGCGACGTGCTCCTCTAAAGGTCATCCATCCACTTGCCGAAGCGGTTTCATAAGGCACCATTTTTCGGATCCAGGTACTTCCATGGGCACTTGGTGGAGCAACTACAATATTGCCTTTCAATTCTTCTTTGGAAACTGCGGCTGTAATTAATGTGGTTTCTGGTAAATCGGCCATAGGCCGAATCACGTTGGTCATATTTTCAACGGCACCATGAGTGTATATCTTACCAATTGAAGTATCCAGATGTTTGAGTAACCGTTGTGCCTTACCCAAGGTGTACCCAAACAATACCGAGGTTTTCCCTTCAGATTGATTGGATGCCCACCAGCTATTGATATCTGCGAAAACTTCCTTTTGCGGAACCCATCGAAACGCGGGTAAACCAAAAGTACATTCTGTAATAAAGGTATGACATTGAACAGGCTCAAAAGGCGTAGAAATACCATCGTCTTCTATTTTGTAATCCCCGGTAAACACCCATACTTCTCCTTGGTGTTCTACTCGTACCTGCGAACTCCCAATAATATGGCCTGCTGGATGGAGAGAGAATTTCACATTATTAATCATAAAAGACTCTTCATATCCGATCCCCGTAACCGAAATATTTCCTAATCGATGTTCGATAATAGGAACATTATCATGATGTGTAATGTACTGTTTATGTCCCCAACGGCTATGATCGGCATGGCCATGAGTAATAATCGCTTTATCTACTTTTCTCCAGGGATCAATATACACGTCTGCTGCTTCGCAATAAATACCATTTTCATTAAATATAAGCAGCGGTGTTTTCATTTGTTTTAGCAAAGATTACTTTGGTACGGTGGTTTTATTTCAAAATACGATTTTCAATAAATGCACAAAAAACACAATCGTTAAAAGTATAGTACGCCACCAGTTTTTCTGTATTATTCGTGCGATCGAATACTCATCCACTTCACCAAAAGAAATCCTGTTATGCATCGGAACAAATTGAAAAAACGTCTGCATCCAAACCACAATAATGAGTATCAAAAGAAATAGATGTATGATGTCGAAATGAGTAATTACTTTTACAATTGCCAAGCTTAATTGGCCAATCATAAGCGGCATTACGATATATGTAATTCTATTTACATATTGTTTATGCCATCGCATTAAATCTGGTCTTTGATAAAATGTAAGGCCGGGATAAATCACCAGCTGAACAATCCAGATTAAGACCAGCATCCCGAAATCAAAAACTAATCCTGCAATTTCTGTATTCATATTATTCTTGCATTAAGGAATCAAGTCGTGCCATTATTTGTTTATGACTTACTATGAAGTTCGAAAAATCTTTAGCCCATGTTTGATAGGTTAACTTTGAAGGATGAACTCCATCGCTAAAAAAATCTTTAGCTTCCTCATTAATATTCATTTTTTGCTTCCAGCTATCAATAGTGACGATCTGTTCCTGATAATATACATTATCGTACTCTGATACTAATGCTGCCAATTCTTCTCCTAATATTTCTACAAGATTTCCTATCGTAAATTTTATTGCAGGGGTAAAAGCTGGAAACTCTTTGATAGGTGGCATATTAGTAAAGACAACGATACTATCTTTATATCTAGTTTGTAAGATATGAATTAATTCCTGAATGTGATGTTTCCATTTATTCGGACGGTTAAGGGTAAATGCATCATTTCCTCCTAATCCTATAATGATTACGTCTGCATGCTGGTCTTTGATTCTAGGGATAAGTCTTTGAGAAACCATTTTGGCTGTGTATCCGCTTTTGGCATATACTTTCCAGGTGATATTTGCGTTCAAATGGGAGGCTAATTCACTTGCCAAGGTTCCAGAAAAACCTTCCTCATGGGTTGCGACTCCAACCCCGGCCATTGTACTTTCTCCGATAATAAGAATATCTAAATGTTTACTTGTAGGTAAGGTAACTTTACCATGATTTCCTTTTGCTTCAGGTAATGAAGGGACTTCTTTTCTTATGCGTTTCCCTTGAAAATACATGATCGGTAAAAGGGGGATTGATAAGATGACTCCTAATAGGTATTTAAAATTCATCTACTCCGTTTTCTTATGCCGATTGACTGTTTTTGAGCATCTCTATTTTTTTCAGAACTTCTTCCGCCTCTGCATATTTTTTATCGCTTTCTGCTCTATTAATGCTAGACAGCTCATGCCATTGACTCATCAATTTCTCATACTTCTTCTGAAGTACATCTATTTCTGACTTTTTCTTAAATAATCCAAACATGTCTTCTATTTTAGATGTTACGGCGTGATTAATCCTTCAAATAATTTTGCAATTCTGCAATTTTAGCTGGTGTGTTGAATACTCCCCCATAGTACGAAGTAACCGTAGCTGACGTATCGTCTTTGATTCCTCTAGAAGACACACATAAATGTTTAGCATCTATGATCACAGCTATATCCTCGGTATTTAAAATTTCTTTCAAGTCCAAAGCGATCTGGTTGGTTAATCTTTCCTGCACTTGCGGACGTTTGGCATAATATTGAACAATTCGGTTTAATTTGGATAAACCGATCACCTTTCCAGAAGAAATATAAGCCACATGGGCTTTCCCGATAATAGGAACAAAATGATGCTCACAGTTGGAATAAAAAGAAATATTCTTTTCTACTAGCATCTGGTTATACTGATACTTATTATCAAAAAGTGCAATCTTGGGTTTATTTTTGGGATCTAAACCAGAAAAGATCTCATCAATATACATTTTGGCAACTCGTTTTGGAGTTCCTTTAAGTGAATCATCGGTAAGATCTAATCCCATAACATCCATGATCTCACCAAATAAAGATGCTATACGCTCTTTTTTTTCTTCATCCGAAATCTCAAAAGCATCTGGTTTCATTGGGGTTTTAATACCTGTATATAAATGATCATCTCCTATTTCTTCGTGGGTGAATCCATTTAGCACATAACCGTTGGTGGGATCTAGCGTGGTATCTTCAAATTTCATAGCAATTTTTAATGTTTATGCTTAGAGGGCTTCCACAAGTAATACTTACATTTTTTTGTAGTCATTCTCTAAATTAAGTCATTAATCAACAAATCATTGATTTGTGTATTACTCAAAATTACAAAATTGTTTAACTAATAAACTAAAACATTAAACAATAATTAACATAGTACTATAAGATTTATTGATAGAATTCAAAAAACCTTTCTTACTTACCTACATTACACACAACTGAAAAAACTAATTTGCTTTATTTGGAAGCATAAAACTGAATTCACTTCCTTCCCCGGGAGTACTCTTGACCTGTATTGAACCTTTAGCTTGTTCGATCATATCTTTACAAAGCAATAGACCAAGACCCGTTCCGCGTTCTCCAAAAGTACCAGTTTGAGTAGACATTATTCTATCTTGAAAAAGCTTATCAATGGTATCCTGATCCATTCCGATACCTGTATCCTTAATAGCAATCCTAACTTTATCTTCTATTTCGTCCCCATAAATAGTAATACTTCCCTTTTCTGAGGTAAATTTAACAGCATTAGCCAACAAATTTCTTATCAAAAATGAAACTATATTTTTGTCGGCCCAAATGATCATATTCGGATCTATGGTATTTACTAGTTCGATATTTTTGTTGTTAATTTTATCCTCGAACAGTTGCAAAACCTCATCTACAATGATATTTAAAACTATATCCGAATTTGTAAGCTGTCTATTTGCTATTTGAGATTTTGCCCAATACAATAGATTATCCATAAGTAATTGAATCTTGTTCAGCTCCTGTTGTACTGTGTCTGTGCAATCTTTTAATTCGTGCTTAGTCAATTCTATTTGATCATCACCAAAAATCTGTAGTAAACCATCCAGTGTCGCCAATGGAGACCGAAGATCATGGGAAATAATCGAAAAAATTTTATCTTTTGTTTTATTCAATTTTTCTAATTCTTCTCGTTGTTTGGAGATCAAACGAGATTGACTGGCTATTTCTTCATTACTTTTCTTTATCTTCAGATAGGCGTCATGAAGTTTTAAAGTAGCACTTACCCTGGCCATGAATTCTAATTTATCAAATGGTTTCTTTAAGTAATCATGTACTCCCGCGTCAAAACTTTCTTTCATTGATGGTGCATCCACCTTAACGGCAGATATCATGATAAAGGGAATATCTTTGGTTTTGGGAGATTCTTTTAAGACCCTCAATAATTCTAATCCATTCATTTCTGGCATCCCCCAATCTGATAGAATAATATCTGGTGTTACCTTTTCCATTAATTGTAAAGCTACCTTACCATTGGGGGCTGAATAAATGTTATTTTCAAAATCCATCTCCTTAAGCAATAAACTTATATACCTTATGTTTTCCGGTCTATCATCTACTATTAATACTGAATATTCCATTTAGAGGGTAATTTTAGAAGGGTTGTTAATTATTTTTTTTCACTATCTCTTTTAAATATAAAAATGCGCTTTCATCAAAACTGGTTAAAGCCTCCATCATTAATTGTTTCCATTTTTCGAGATTTTCTGAAGGTGTTTGATTCAATTCTTCAAAAATATCCAACCAGGCTCCCGTTTCATAAATACTTAATGTATCCATTTTTTCTTTAAACTTATTAATGGCATTCACATCAGAAACTTCCAAAGCTAATTTAGACATTGGGTTCTCATAACCTTTCTCTTGAAGTTTATCATGACGATGTTGTTTTACAATACTATCTTCTAATCTGGGAAGATAAAAGTAAAATTTACTCCCTATATTCTTTTCAGAAACTACACCTATCTCACAATCGTGTGCTTCTACAGCCATTTTACAAAATGTAAGGCCAAGGCCTGTTGATCTGGCTACTCCCATCTTTTTTGCCTCCACCTGAGAAAATTTGGAGAAGATTTTACTTAATTGATCTTTTGGAATGCCAACCCCGTTATCTTTTACACTAATTTTAACCCGATTTGCTGTATCATCTAAATGTACAAAAACTTTGACCATACCTTCGATAGAAGAAAATTTGATTGCATTAGTAAGTAGATTGATCAGTACACGCTCTACAATATCCTTATCGGCATTTACCATAATTTCTGCTGGGATATCGGTTTGTATGTTGATTCTTTTTTCTTCTTTTAGGAGATGAACTTGCTTTATGGATTCAAGAACAAGATTTTGCAAATTAACTCTATCCAAACGAAGCTGAATCCCTGCATTTTCAAATTTTTGTACCTCCAACATATTTTCTATCAGGTCTAGCATTACCCTACCTGAACGGTTAATACTTTTGAGTTCTGAATTATTGGAATCATCTGAAGAATATCCTAAAATAGTGACCAAAGGGTTTTTGAGATCATGAGCCAACATGCTAGTAAATTCATGTTTAAAATTTTCTAACTTTTTTAGCTCAACATATGCTTTTTCAGTTTTTGCTTTTTGTTTGGATAAAGCCACATTCCTATCCTGTATTGTCTGTGTTCTTTCCTGTACTTTTTTTTCTAATTCCCTATTCTGCTTTTCTATTCGATTAAGTTTAACTCTATAATACCCGTAAGCAACTAAAAGTATGATCGTAAGCAATCCTATCCTAAAAAACCAAGTTAAATACCAAGGTGTTGGAATCACTATGGGGATACTCGTGTATTGTTGATTCCATATTTTATCGCTATTGGTAGATTTTATTCTTAGTTCATACCGTCCTGGGTCGAGATTTTCGAATTCTAAATACCTATTTTTTTGTAGCAATCTCCATTCTTCATCTTGCCCAACCAGTTGGTATGCATATTCAATTACCTTTGTCTTATTTGGATTTATTGCCGCAAACTCAAATGTACTTCTACCTTTATATGGGATTTCAATTTTTTCTGGTATCGAATTATAGATGGTTTTTCCAACGCTTATTTTCGTAAACCTAATTTTAGGGAAAGTAGTTTCGCTATGCACCCGGTTAGGATGAAAATAGGTAATCCCATTTTTTCCTCCAAAATACATAGTTCCATCTGCAGTTTTTGTAAATGCCTCTAAGTTATAATCATCACTTGCCAATCCATCTAATGTTGTATAATTTGTAAACATTTCTTTTTGAGGATCAAATCTGGTCAAACCATTGTTAGAACTAATCCAATACATATTAGTTGCATCCTTAAGCATCCCCATGGTAGAATTATTACTTAACCCATCCGATTCAGTGTAGTTTAAGAACTTGTTTTCTTTGAAATAAAATTTATTAATTCCCCCACCTAGGGTAGTTATCCAAAAATAACCTTTTGCTGGTTCTTCATAAATATGTAAAGTTTTATACGTATTTAGGCTATACTCGCTTTCAAAATCAGGCATAAATCGTTTAAATGTCCGAGTACTTTTATTGTAAGCATTCAAACCTCCACCATAAGTACAGATCCATATAATACCCGTCTTATCTTGATAAAAAGAAGTGATATGATCATCACTGATAGTATTTGGATTCTTTGGATTATGAACTATAGAAAGAAAGTCATCGGTTTCTTCTCTGTATTTATTTATTCCTCCTCCGTAGGTTCCTATCCATAGCTCTCCCTGGGCATCTTCAAAAACTGCTGTTATGATATTATGGTTTATACTGTTGGGGTTATTTGTATCTGGTAAATACCTTTTGCTTTTTCCTGTTTTTTTATCAAAAAGATTTAAACCTCCACCCCAGGTTCCTACCCATAATCTTTCTTTCCTATCCTCATAAATGATTCGAATCCAATCATGACTAAGGCTTTGATTATCATTAGGGTCGTAGAGAAATCGTTTAAAACTGTTTGTTTGTGGATTGTATTTGTTCAACCCTCCTCCAAACGTTCCAAACCACAACATTCCTTCGCGATCGGTAAGCATGCTATACACATTGTTGTTACTTAACGAATTCTCTTGTTTTGGATCGTTTTGAATAGTGTAAAACGGAACGGATATCAATTTATCAAAGCCTTTAGTATAAAATCCCACATACATTACTCCGTTCTGTCCAGCGAAAATTCCGCTTACATCGTTATCGTATATGGAATTTCTTGAATATGGATCTTTCTGATAAGAATAGAATTTATCCTCTTGATAAGAATAATAAGACAATCCTTCTGTTGCACTTGCAATCCAGATCATATCCTGAAATTTGGCGATAAATTTTATTTTACTCCCCGCTTGATATTCATTGATATCGGACTTATTATAAAACACAAAAGTATTTTCCCCGATATTATAGCGTGCTAATCCATCCTTATCTGTTCCAATCCATAAAAAATCACCATCAACATATAAATTCCATAGTGTTATACTATTGAAATTATTCTGAGTATTCATATGATGAATTTGAGAACGATCCGGTGAAATTCGAAACAATCCCATATCTTCTGTGCCCACCCATAAATTTTCGTTTGGATCCTCTGTGATAGAAGTTATTTTTGCATCAGAAGGAAAAATAAGAACAGGTTGGAAAGTCTTAGATTCTGAAGAGAAAGTATACCCTTACCTTCAGAACCTATATAAAACCTACCTTTCTTATCCTCATAGAGTGCTTTGACGGCTAAAGTTGCTGATGATGTTTTTAATTTCTGGATAACAAAATTTGAAAAATTATTTGTCGTTTCATTATAAACACTCAAACCAGTTTTGGTTCCAAACCAAAGGGTTTTATCTCTTTTCTCTAGTATGGTCCAAACAGAATTATCCGCAATAGATGTGCTATCGTTAAATGAGTGAGTATAGGAAACAAACTCATATCCGTCAAATCGATTTATCCCTCCAAAATTAGCAATCCAAACAAATCCCTTGGAATCTTGATAAATGTAATTTACACTACTTTGGTTAAGCCCATCTTGTTTACCAAAATGGGTAAACTTAAAAGACTTTTTTTGTGCATAACCTGAAATGGCAACCAATATCCCAAATAATAATACCAAAGGTATAGTAGGAGAATATCCCCTACATAGTCGGTTGGTAAAAACTATTATCACTTTCATTAGATTATCTATTGCCCTTTTATAAAAATATTCAAAATTAAGTACATAGGAGTTTTACAAGCCAATCCATCTGCGGTTTAACAAATTTATCAATCAAAAAACACTTTGAACAAAACACAATATCGAAAAGATGTGTTTTTTATCGATTTTCAACGCATCACATCATTACATATTTGATTACCAAATGTTTATACTTTTTATTTTTGCTTTATCAAAAAAAACAGTCTACTAGAAATGTCTGTTTTTCTGTAATAGTCAAAATGTCAAGAAATATTTACAGATTTAATGTATAATCTTTAAAAACCTGGAATATGAAGTTTTTTTACGGTATGATTTTGTTTGATGTAAAAGCATTTAAAAAGTTTTTTAAGCAGTTGCCTGCTGCTTGCAGTAATGCCATACATAGATAAAATTACCCCGAGCTGATTTGAGTACTAAAAAAGCATAAAGTTTAAATACACTTTATGCTTTTCTTTTTTTATCCCTGGATTGGATAAAACAAAATGAACTTAATTCACTATTCTACCACTAACATTTTAATAGAGAATCGCTTATTTTATCAATAGTACTATCACTAAAATTCGTAATAATATGAGTGATGGTTTCCCGTGTAAGCATTTTACCTACACATCCTTTTACATTGGGAATGGTCTTGATCCATGCTTTTTTTTCGGGAGGCAACTCAGCTCCAATCATAATGATGATATTGCACTCTTTGTAATCATGATCCAATTTTTGAAACTCTTCCAAAAAGGACCATCCATCCATAACCGGCATATTAATATCCAAAAAAATTAAATCTGGAATGTATGAAGTATTTAGAACTTCTAGAGCTTCTTTTCCATTTTCTGCAATCTGCAATTCCTCACAAATTGTAGATTTTTCTAGCATGATTTTATTAAAAAAATTAGTGGATCGACTATCATCAATAAGTAAACAATTCAATCTTTTCATTAGTACTGGAGGTTATATTTCATAATTAAAAAGTATTTACGTTGCTATTCGATACGAAAAATGTTTTTGTAACATTCTATTAATATCAAATTGTGTTAATGGCTTATTAATGAAATCATTTACATACTTGTTTTCTCCTGCTCTCTCTAAATCTCGAGGATCGCTAGAAGTAGACAGCATTATGATTTTTATATTTTCTTTTATTTCATTTCCTAATCTTGCGAATTCTTTCAAAAAATCCCAACCACTCATAAATGGCATATTGATATCCAAAAAGATAAGATCTGGCTTTATATTTAGTTTTTGGTCCAGATTTTTTAAGTAATCCAAAGCTTCCATCCCTCCTTGTAAGGTTTTCACATTTTTAAAAGCCCCGTGTTTTAACAGTAGATATCTATTAAAAAAAGTAGTCGCCCTATCGTCATCAATTAATAAAGATGCATTAATAATATTGTTCATTAGTGTAACAGGTTTTAATAAAAAATAAATGTTTTGGGTATGTGATGTAATGGGGGGTGGCATTACATTGAATTTGAGAAAATGATGTTTTAATCATTTGCCCTATCAATTCGAGCACGAAATTAGAACACTGCTTGAACAAGCTGATGTTATCAAGAAGAAATTAGAATGTTTTTATCGATGAAATTCAATAAAAATCGACGAAAAGCAATTTTTGCAACTTTTTCATTACCAATCAGTTAATTAGTATTTTTAATTTTACACAAATACCATAATCTAACAGTATTTTTACCATAAAACATAGTTGTAAAAGAGACTATTTCGTTTTACAATATTTCCAGGTTGTAGTTTTTGACCTTTGCTTTTTTATATTTTCTGCCGTACCAGAGCAAAATCCCACTTACTGGGAGTGAGGCACAAATCAAACTGGCTAAAAAAGCAATGATTTTTCCGACAATACCACCAATAGCTCCTATATGAATATCATAATTCATTCGTATCACTTTATCTGCAAAGCTGGCATTTTTATACTTCCCGTAAATACTTGGGGTTTCAATTTCGGCAAGCGTATTTTGATCAAAAAAGAGATAATCCATATTGTAATACAGCCCTTTGGAGTTACTTACTTCTACCAGAACCGAAGTAGAATCATTTTCTGGATAGTGTAATTCAAAACTCTTTGCATCCTTATAAACATCGTATAACATTGGGATTAACTGATCGTATTTTGGAGTAACATTCTTTTCCACAATCAGTCTTGTTTCACTTTCTGGAATTACAAATCTTGGATCATTACTACCCCCAGTTGCCTTGTATGCAATAAAGTAAAACCAATTAAAAGCCATCACACATCCGGTAAAAGCGAAAATCAACCCAAAAGTCGAAACATAAAAACCTACTACGGTGTGTAGGTCAAAATTCTTACGTTTCCAACGGGTTTTTGCATTCCAATCGAACTTCAGACGTTGTTTCCAGTTTTTGTTATTCCTCGGCCACCAAAGAAACAATCCACTTATCAAAATGAATAAAAACAATAGGACTGAATAAGAGACAATTCTGGACCCTATAGCATCAGGTAGCCATAAACGTAAATGTCCTTTCAGCACAAAACCAAAAAAACCAGCATCATTATCGATCTGCTTGATTAACGCTCCACTATAAGGGTTTAAATATACACTGTGGTAAAAAACTTCGGGTTCTGCTTCGTAGAAAACTACTTCTATAGCTTCGTTAGGTTGACCATAAATTACTCCATGTATGGTTCTATTAGGAATAACCTGCTCTGCCAAATTTTTGATTATTGAAGCGGGAAGAAATGCCTGTTCTTGAGGAGTTACGTACTTATAATCATCATAGAAACTTTCAATTTCTTCCTTAAAAACCCATAAACAACCGGTTATAGATACTACGAACACTACCAAACCTGTTACCATACCCAATATTCTATGGATTTTAAGGATGGTCTTACGTGTATTTTTCTTCTTTGGCATGATTAAGCAGATATAAAAAAGACACTCTCCTCTGCACAAAGGCATCAGAGAGTGTTGGGGATATAATTGAGTTAGTTAGTTACTTTGAAAATTCCTTTAAGTCCTAATCCTAAAACTTTTGCTCCTTGTGTAGCAGTGGCCGTTTCAGGATCTACAATATACACATGGGTTTCCGTATCTGTTGAACTACTGATATATGCCTTACCATCCTCTACAAACATAGGCGAGGTGTATCGATGGCCATGCACTGGGATTCCGGTTACATCTGTCACTGTTTTTGCCTCAAGATCAATTACCACTAATTTGAATACATCTTTTTTGAAGAAAGCTCCCCACTCTAAGGCTCCATTAGTATCATCAACGATGATTCTTCCAATCGCTTTACCATTACCCACATAATCCATCCAGAACAACTTACCGCCATTGGTTGCTTCTTCGATATTAAAGAAATAATCGGTATCAAATTCTGTGGCTCCATTTCTAATTCTTAAAATTCCTGAAGGTTTGGTTGCAGCTGTAAATCCTGCACTTAGTGCCGAAGTAGAGAATGAATAAATATCACCATTCTCTGTCTTTTCTATACCTGTGCTATGTCCATTCACTCCGATTGGACTAGTTCGAGTATCTTCGATAATTTTTTCTAGCTCCATCCCTGGATAATTAAAAACTGCCAAATAAGCACGATCCACATCTGGAGTTACAAAAGACCCATCAGCCAACCATTTGTGGTAGGACACAAACAATTTATTATCTCTAAGCACCATCCCGGTTACCCATGGAATGGATCCCGGATCTTCGGCAGTACCACTCCCCATATCAATATCGATAGGATGCTCTACAATTCTTTCTAACAATCCGGTTTCGGCATTGATAAAGTGAAAACGTTTATCAGAAAGCCCTCCATAGGTTAACTCTACCGCAATTAAGGTTTGATCATCTACTGCTGCATAATTATCTAATGTGGATTGAAAGGCGAAGTTGGCTACTTCATTTAGCGCTCCATTTTCATCCAATTGGTAGGCGATACATTTATCATCATCGGCATAACCCGCAGTAAACACTGTGTTTCCTGCACCATGAAAAAAGCGCCATCCACGAAGTGGTGTTCCCTGTCCTTCTACAGAGATTTCTCCGGTGGTTAATGATTCTAAAGAGGGTAACTCTAAAATATAGTCTACAGGACTTGCATCTCCTACAGGAAAGGCTTCAAATCCAACTACGTATTTAGCAACAGCAGTTGGTTCGGGTTCTACCGGACTTCCGTCATCGTCGCTTCCACATGAAATAGCAAACAGTGCTAGTGCAAAGAGTACCACTACATTTTTTATCCATTGTATTGTTTTCATTTTTGATATGATTTTAAATATTAGTGTTTATGTTAATTTGATATAAAGTATCTCAGTTTGATATAAAAAGCTCTACCAGGTTGCTGTATCTCAAAATTGTCGTAGATCCTGGCATCGGTAATATTTCTTGCCAAAAGAGATAGGTTGTATTTTCCTTGATCAAAAGAATATCCTAGTTGTAGATTATGAGAAAACTGCTCTGGGATGATATCTCTATCTTCGGGATTTCCTTCTACAAAGGAGGTAAGCGGGTATTCGTGGACATAGTAGCTACCCCAGGAAATTGTAAATTGATCCTCTGGTGTAATTACTCCACTAAATCTCCCTCCTATTCTTGCATTTCCAAACAGATACGGGATATTGGCAATACGCTGGTTCTTTAAGAAGTCTACCCCGGCATTTTCTCCCGCGTTTTGATCGATGATATTCTGATAGGTAGCATTGATATCCAAAAAGTACCGATTATGGAACAACGTTCTGATCTCGCCTTCTACACCTGTACTTCTGGCATCCGCTGTGTTGTAGTATCGAGAAAAAATACCTTCGGATCGAATGGCAATAAAATTCTCGGATTCTCGTAAAAAGACATTGGTATCTACCTGAAGTTTAACATTAGAAAAATCTTTATTAAACAAAGCGCCCAGATTGGCATTATAGCTCATTTCGGGTAACAGCTCTGGGTTTGATTTTAGAAGGAATCCATCTCCAAAAACCTCATATCCTTCGGGAATTCTGAATGTTCTCTCAAAAGATCCTTTGACCTGCAGGTTTTCTAAAATCTTATAGGTAGTAGCAAACCCATAGCCCAATTCTTCAAAGGTATTCTCGAATCGAGTAAAACGATCTTCTTCAACACCAGTAAACAAATCTTCAAGAATCCCTTCAGAATTGAGCAGGTATCCTTTGGTAAATAAAGAGGTGTTCCATCGGGCATCGAATGCTTTAATATCATACGATAATCCAAATATGTTTTTATTGACAATATGAGGGTCTTCAAATGCGATTCTTCCTGTCCTTGCCGGATCTTCTCCTTTTCTTCGGATGTAATTTTTGGTATAGTTAACATGTAATGCGTGAGACTCATTGAAGGTATAGCTTGCCAGTGCATTGATCAAGTGTAGATTGTCCTTAAACTCGAATAGCGTTTTACTGGCTTCAAACTCTCCCAATGTTTGATCCCCTCGTTCTATAAAATCACCAAACCAGTCGTATTTGCGAGAAGAAGTATCTACTACCTTCTCATTATTTTGAGTAATCGATCCATAAATTTTCAGTTTTAATTTCTCCTTCAACAAGTCATTCTTTTCATAAGAAATAGACCCCGAAATCACATCATTTTCGGTAAATACTTCTCCAAAAGGATTTTGTGGATCGATAGGATGCTGTATTTCATTTTCGTTGGCAGAAACTGTGAATCCTATCAATAATTGATCTGCAAATGTTTGCTCGACCAAGCCTGTTTTTATGGTAAACATCTGAGAGTTATACGCATCATGAAATCGTTCTACATCATCTCTACGAATACCTGTATCATTACCCAGCTCATCTCGTACTTCAATCCCATCTATGGTATAGTTGTTATCTGAGTAGTTATAGAAGGATGAGAGTTGCACCATCCATCCTTTTTTACCATAATACTGCCCATTTAGCGTGGCACGATGCGTATTAAAAGAGCCTACATCATAAGACACATCCAAAAAATCATTTTTACGTCTGTTGGTGATGATATTTACCGCTCCTCCTAATGCATCAGCACCGAGGTTTATGGGTACTACTCCTTTATACACTTCGGCTCTTTCTACCAAGGTCGCCGGAAAGTTATTTAAGGATAATGAACTTCCGAAATTCTCTAAGGGAATCCCATCAATAAAAAACTTTACTTGTTTCCCTGATAATCCATTAAGTGAAAAATCAAAAGAAGATCCCAAACCACCGCGTTGTCGTACATTAACCCCTGGAATGGTTGCCAATACCGAATTGATATCAACACTCACATTTTTTAATCCTTTGGTTTGTATAACTTCAACTTCGAAAGCTTCTTCGCGAGTCTTTTGCGCTTGGCTTTTACCTTTTACGAGTACGTCATTTAGCTCTTCTATATCTTCCTTTAGAACTACTTGTAGCCGTTCTTGGGCCAAGGGTACAGTAGTAGTAAGATACTCGGTCTTAAAGCCTATATAGCTCACGATCAAAGTATAGTTTCCTTCCGGGACCGAAAAGCTAAATCGCCCATCAAAATCACTACTGGCTCCTGTATTTTGTAACTCATCTATACGTATAGATGCCCCGGGGATGGGCTTTGAACTTTGATCCAAAACGACTCCTTGTACAACTTCTTGACCGCTACACAAAAGCGTAGCGAAAAGCAGGAAAAAAATGCTGTTTTTTCTTTTTAAAATCTTCACTGACGATAACTAATTTTTGTTTACTTTAGCGACCTGAGAAAAACTATTTATAATTGGTCTAAATAAACTTAGCTACAAAATTAATAGCTCGCTGAGAAGAAAAATGACGCATTATGGATAAAAAAAGACGTAAAAAGACGTCACCTACAACCAACAAAATACTTGAGAAACCAATTAACAGCCTCTATTCTATTACTACCTTAAACCAAGTATCAGAACAGTGTGGAATTACCTCCAAAAAACATACTTTTTTGGAAACCTACGGTTCTGGCACTTTTGAAATTCATCAATTTGATGGGTTATCCATTATGATATTTGATGCTGTTTTTAAAAGAGATATAGTACTTGAAGGATATATTTCCGACCAATTTCTAGAACTTTCTTTTTTGATCGAAGGAGAACAAATCATCAAAATAGAAGGGCTACCACAAGATTTGATTTATGAAGGGCAAGAATGCTATTTCTTATATCTATCTGCTATCAAAGGGACAATATCTTATCGTAAACGAAAGTCTTTTAAAGAGGTTAAGATTAGAATGACCATGGATTTCATCAAAAGGCATCGACTCGATGCCGCCTACAATATCCTTGAAAACTATTCATTGTTAAAAGTGAAAAATGATTTTTTGAGGCCTTTATGTCCCAAAACTCAGGAAATCCTTTCAGAAATTCTAATCGATCAACGAAAAGGGTTACTAAAACGACTATTTCTAGAATCTAAAACCCTAGAATTAATCGCTTTAAAGCTGGAAACCCCTACCACAACAAAAACCAAAACAGCAACCCAATCGGATCATCTGATAAAAAAGCTATACCAAACTCAACACATCATCTCTTCTGACCTTTCGATTCAATATTCTATACAGCAATTATCTAAAAAGGTAGGATTAAACGATTTTGTCCTTAAAAAAGAATTTAAACAGTTGTTTGGCAAAACTATTTTTGAGTATGCCACCGAACTTAGGATGAAAAAAGCAAAGCAATTGCTTCAACATAGCACAAAACCTATCTACGAAATCTCAGAATTAGTAGGCTATAAGAATTCTACGCATTTTACTGCAGCTTTTAAGAAAATAGAGAGTATAACACCTAAAGTGTATCGAAACAATACCAAAAAAAATGTATAATCATATTATCTTATCGGAATCTGTTTTAGTTTATTTTTTTCCGTCTTTTGTTGAGATAATTTATCTAAAATGAATTTTTGGAATCCTAAAGTCAATAATAGGTAGATAGGAATCAAACAAAGCACACCTATTACACCTAATTGTTGATATCCCAAAATGCCCATCCCCCAGCAAATCAGAACCCATTGAATGACGTATATGGTAGTAACTCGTTTGCTACAATAATATAAAAACCGAATCACTCCGTTTTCTTTGACTCTGGTAACGATCTGATGCATTATCCATAATCCTACCAAATTAAACCCTGCAAGATAGCAAACTCCCCCTGGCCCAAGGTGAAAATAATCGCCGAAGTGATACTCAAAATTATAAAAACATAATCCTCCACCTAAGAGCATCAAAAGGCCCCCTGAGATCCCCATTCTAGAAAAAAGATGATTCTCACTTCTATTCTCTTCCTTGTACCACATCCCAAAAAACATCCCTATCAGGATAAAAGAAGACCAAGGAAATACGGCAAAATACACATTCCATCCAGCTCCCCAGAGAAGATCCAACAGATAACTCACACCTGGAACCTCGATCTGAAAACCATGTACCTCCCTGGTCAATATAACAATACATCCAGCAATCAACAACGGCACATATTTGTTTCTTGAAAAATGATTAATCACCCCCATAAATAACAATGAAACTCCTGCCAATTGTAAAATATCTCCGGTTCCAAACATATAAATCATATTATCTACCGTTGCCGGAGCGGTCCATCCATAGGCTTCGATAAAATCATCCGGCATAAAACCTAACCAAACGGGAAAGATAAACTTCAAAAAGTTCATCAAATAACCAACAGTTAAAATGTATAAAGCTCTTTTGATAGACAACATAATACTTTGATTACGTGATAAGGTAAATGATACTCCCATCGCAATCAAAAAGATTGGTGTTCCTTTACCAATAAAGTGAATCACTGTCCCTAACCAAGTTTCGGATTGGGTAATGGAGGTGCCATAAATCCATAAAGTATGTACCAAAACAACCATGATCACCGCCAATCCTCGGGCCAGATCTATTGCTAAAATTCTATTTTGATTACTCATGATTGCTTTCAATTTTTAATTCGCTATTTACTTTGTATATGGCTATTGGATTAGTGATTGTTCCCTTAAATTGTAGACTCTCCACTGGATCTGCCAAATCCAACATGTGTTTGGTGTTTTTTAGTTGTAATCGGTTAAGACAACATCTTTTAAATTCGGGGACGAATAGATCTATTTGTTTGAATTTTTCTGAAAGTTGGGGGTTTACCGCCTGATATTTCAAAACACATTCGGCGACCTTTTTCCAAAAAATAGCCTCGTCATAGCCACCCTCCTGTACCAAAATGTTTGATAAGAATCTGAAGAAACAGTCAAAAACATCTGTAAAAACAGCAAGTGCTTTTATTTCATCATCAGCTTCTACATGCAAGCGTTTTGCTTTTTCAGGCAAATCAATCGTATGATCAAAAATGGCAATCTCTTCGGTAATATCTTTCATAATTGCCTTTACGGGAATATTATCTTCTAAGACCAGAATTAAATTCTCCCCATGAGGCATAAACACCAATTCATATTGATATAAACAATGTAAAAGCGGGGTAAGGTAGGCGTTAAGGTAGCGTTCTAACCAAATCGCTACAGATACCCCTGATTTCTTAATGGTTTCTACAACCAAAGATTGTCCATTATTGTCCAGATGCAATAGAGCAGCCATGGTGATCAGGCTTTGGTTATTGTTTATCTTTAGATATGGACTTTCCCTCCATAAAGCCGATAACATTTTGTTATGTGGTTTGGTTTTTCCCAAAGTCTCATAGTAGCGATTTCTGTACCCTACGGTAGCTATTTCTCCTAACATAGTAAAACCTGTTTCCTGCAAAAAATTGTCATTTTCCAACAAATCCGAAATCCATTCGGTAATTATCGGAGTGCTCCCCATATAATATGGAGATAGCCCTCTCATAAAGCCCATATTGAGAATAGACAATGCTGTTTTGGTATACAGTTTTTCGGGATTTGTGGTATTAAACAAAGTTCGAATGGATTGTTGTGCTGCATATTGGTCTGTGCCTTCACCAAGCAAGACAATGAACTGTTGGGCTATGTCCTGGGCAAAAGTGGTACTAATCTTATTTTCCCATTGCCATGGATGCACAGGCATAAAAATGTAATCCTGAGTGTTTAATCCTTTTTTGTTTAACTTTTCATTAAATGTCTGTAATAGATCAGGGCCCAATTCTTTTTCTATTAAAGTTTCATATGGATATAATGCTGTGCTATGAAAATCTGCTTTGGTTTTGTGAGCTGCGATCCAAACTAACGAAAATGTGGTCGATACTTCTGGGGCGAAATGATGATACTGTGAATTATTAAAACCTATGCGACCATTATTGGCTACAAAACATGGATGCCCCTCGGTCATCGCTTTTTCTACCTGCTGAAAATCGACTTCGGTTAAAGCTACCGAATCAAATTTTTGATGGGCATACTTATAAGCAGCTCCAAAAAGAGTACTGGTAATCTCTTCCATATAAGTAGGCAACATCGCATCCAGTATCTGTAAGGTGTCTTTTAGTTCCAAAATAAAATCCAATGCATCTAATTCTACTTCTTTCCCTTCTCTTGTTTTAGTAATCGATAAAAGATCTATATGTAAGTGATCTAAAGCCTGCTTTTGGGCTTTAAAAAAATATGCTGTTTCGGGAGAATCCGTGGTTAATTTATAGATAGTCCAAGGTTCTTCCTGTCCTATAATTTCCAGATCTAAAATTAGTTCATGCGCAAACTCGCTTATCGCTTTCCGAATTAAATTTCGGTTTACGATAGCCCAAATTTCTGGATTGAGATGGTCGATTTGCTCTGTTAATACTGAAGTATTTGATGTTGTGTTCATTGTTTTGTTTTTTGTGATGGCATTTTTGTAATCCTGTCGTGTACATACTGCCAATCCGGCTTTTTTATGAGGTAACTGAATAGTCTTGAGGTATTGAAATCCTGCTTTGGTATTCAAAACATGAATCTTATTATTTTCGATATCTGGTTCTACTACGATTCTCTTAGTATCTGATTTGGAAAACAAAAAATCCATAACGGTGGTAAACACATTCCAGGTAAAATTTGAGATTTTTTGTTCTACTGGAGCTACCAAAATATGCATCCCAACATCTCCTTCCAGTACCGGATAATACGCTCCAACGACGTCATTTTTTGGATCATAAAATTCCATCAAAAAAATAGAAGTGTCATTTAACATTCCCATACAAGCATGATGAGACGAATGCCCTACTATTTCTTCGTATTCCTTTGCTACCTGATCGATACCGTACTCTTGCATCCCCCAATATTTGGCGTATGGGCGAGTCACCCAATCGTAAATCGTTTTTGTATCTTTCTCAAGATCAATATATCGTAGTTGAATTTCACCTAAACCTTCTACATTTTTGCTGAATAACACCTCCTCTTGTTTCTTTATCATATCCATATCAGGTAGTTTTCAGAATTGTTTTTTTGATTGTTGTTTTGAAAAAGATTAGGAACAAGCCTAAGGTGACCGCAAAACCAATCCAGGCAATGGTAAAGGGTATTTGCAATCCATAATGATCTACCAAAATTCCTACAAAAAAAGAAGCTATCAAAACGCCCAGATTTTGAAAAAAATGGACTTTACTATAATCCAATGCATAACTTTCTGGGGTACTGTATTCAAAAAGTAATACATCAAAACGTACAATCGCCCGAAAGACTGCCCAGCCATATAGTATCCTACCTAGTATGACAATTCCTGACACAGGAACTCCCTGTATCCATAAACCAACAATCCCGATGCATAATGGAATTATGATTCCGTTACTGGCCTTTTTCTTTTTGGTTGCATCCCACCAGAGCACTAGAAGCGCTACTACAGCCGGTATGGCATAGATGCTACCTGATACAAGCTTACTATCGTAAATCGATATATACTCCCAATAGGATGAAAAAAAAGGTCTTGTAATAAATCCACTGGCATAAAGTACTAATGTGGTAACACCTATCTTAAGCACAAATCCTTTTGGAAAGAGTTTATCAGGGATGTTGTTTTTTGTTGGTTCCTCAATATTCTCAGAAATCACATCCTTCTTAGTTTTCAACAAATAGGCGCTCATCGCCATTTGTACAAAATCACCAAGAGCCATAATGATAAAAATATAACTAGCATCAATAAAATCGACGGTTACTCCACCGATTACTGCGCCCAAAACACCTCCCAAATGCACTACTACAGAAAGTAGGGCAATGGTTTTGGGGTGTTCTTTTTTGGTACTAATTTTTAGGATATACGGGTATACCAACAAATAACTCCCCTTAAACAAGATCATGATTAATGAGATGATCCAAAAATTGATATACGAAGTTGCACTATAGCAGCATAAAGCCAATATTCCTGCAATGCATTGCGTATATACCAAAATATGAAGCTCTGCGACTTTTTTAGCGATGTATGCCCAAAAAGGAAAAGATAACATTACCATAAAACAAATAGCTGCAAAATAGTATCCCACCTTATCGGGATCCTTGATTCCGAAGCGAGCTTCAAAAAACTGGGGATAAAAAGGATGCAATAGATAATCGCTTACCACGGCTACCAAAGTCATTACGATTAGGAATCTCTTCATTCTACCCATTCTTTGTTTTGGACCTCTTCTTCAGCATTCACCCCAAACTGCTGAAAAGCAATTCGTTTTTCGATAGGGTAATAATCTGTTCCTGTAAGTTCCTTGATGATGTATGAATTACGATAACATGCCATACCAAGATCCGGAGTCACAAACCCGTGCGTATGTAATTCTGCATTTTGTACAAAAATATCCTTGCCCAGATGATCTATAGCATAATTACGATGCACCTGATATCTCCCTTTTTCATCCCATCGAATTCGATCCTTGATCCCCTCAACAAATTCTGGTTTCCTATAACCGTAACCCGTAGCCAATATCAAACCATCCGTTTGATGCTGATAGTACTTGTTCTCTTCTAATTGATGGAATTCTAAGTAAAATCTATCTAGCGCATCATCGTAGGTGGCTTGTTTAAGCTCAGAATTTGTACGGAGGTTGATCTTTACCGTATTAGACAGTTGTTTGGTGTAAATAAGATCAAAAATATCTCCAATCAGATCTTGATTAATCCCTTTGTATAAGTGTTTTTGATTTTTAATCAAATGATCTCGTTTTGCCGAAGGAAGATTGTAAAAATAATCTACATACTCGGGAGAGGTCATTTCTAAAGTTAGTTTGGAATACTCTAATGGAAAAAATCGGTTGGATCGTGTTATCCAATTCAATGCATAACCTTTGCTATCTACCTCTTGTAATAGGTCATAGAAGATCTCTGCAGCACTCTGTCCGCTGCCAACAACGGTAATTGATTTTTTGGATTGTAATTCTTCTTTTACTGAAAGATAAGTGGACGAATGAACCGCATGATCCTGTAATCCTTTACATGCATTAGGGATGTAAGGGTTAGTTCCTGTTCCCAAAACCAGTTTTTTGGTTTTATATACCTTATGTTCTGCAGTTTTGCCACAATAGGCAAAAACAGTATAATATTCTTTTTCTGGATCGTAGCTAACGTTAGTGACTTCAGTTTGAAAATGAATATTCGACAACTGTCGTATTACCCATTGGCAATATCTGTTATACTCTTCTCGTAATACCAAAAAGTTTTCCCTAATGTAAAAGGAGTAAATACGTCCTTTTTCCTTTAAATAGTTTAGAAAACTAAAAGGACTTGTTGGATCTGCAAGAGTGACCAAATCTGCCATAAAAGGAATCTGAAGGGTTGTTCCCTCCAGCATCATTCCCCGATGCCAATCAAAAGATATTCTTTTATCCAAAAAGACGCCTTCTAGCTCGGCTATAGGTGCGGTTAAACAGGCTAATCCCAAATTCATAGGGCCTACGCCTATGGCTACAAAGTCATATATATTTTCTTGCTGTATTGTGGTATCCATTTTAATTGTAATTTTTATAGGTTTTCGCAGTTTCTTTAATCATTTCGATGATACTTAACAAATCATCAATGGTACTTTTGGGATTGAGTAAAGTAAATTTGAGGTAGGTATTTCCATTAAATTTTGTACTTGCCACAGAGGCTTGACCTGACTTAAAAAGGGTATTTTTTATGTACAGGTTTACTGCATCAATATCTTCTTGGCCAGCAACATAACGAAATACCAGGGTGCTCAGTTCTGGTTTATGCACCAATTCGAAACATGGGTCATCCTTAAGGCTATGGTATAGATGTAATGCCAGATAATGTACTTTCTCCAAGAAAGAACCAATGGTCTTTTCCCCCGTCATCTTTAAGGTGAACCATAATTTTAAGGCATCAAACCTGCGGGTTGTTTGTATGGATTTTTCAATAAGATTTGGGTAATCTTCATTTCTATGCTCCAACGGATTAAGATAATCCGCATAATAAGAGACATATTTGAAGTTTTTGGTGTCCTTTACCAAAAAAGCGCTAGAACAAACCGGTTGAAACATGGTTTTATGGAAATCAATGGTCACAGAATCTGCTTGTTCGATACCTTTAAGAAGATGTTGATGCGTTTCGGTTAGGACATAACTACCTCCATAGGCTCCATCGACATGAAACCAGATATTGTACTCCTTGGCGATTTTGGCAATGGTTTGTATAGGATCAAAACTCCCAAAATCTGTTGTCCCTGCGGTTGCTACTATCCCGATAGGAAGATTACCTAACTGTTTTTCCTTTTCTATCGCCTGCACTAAGGCATCAGGTTTCATTTTCATGGTATCATCTGTAGCAACAGGAATGACAGAATGATATCCCATCCCTAACAATGCCGCATTCTTCTGAATACTGAAATGTGCTTTTTCTGAACAAAAAAATCGAAATTTAGACACCTCTTCTGACCATCCGTTTTCTTTAAGGTTAAGTCCAAAATGTTTGAATGCATAATCGTCTCTGGCGAGCAATAACCCCATAAAATTGGATTGTGTTCCGCCGCTGGTAAACACTCCATCTGCAGTCTTGGGAAGTTTCATTGCATCACAAATCCACCGAATCATTTCCTGTTCAATAAAAGTAGCTGAAGTACTCTGATCCCAGGTTTCTACAGCCGTATTTACTGACGAGGCTATCAAATCTCCTACCAATGCTGGCAATAATACAGGGCAATTGAGATGAGCTACATAATTGGGGTGATGAAAAGCAATGGTATGATCCAGAAAAAGTGTTTTAATCTCCTGTAACGCTTCGTCTATAGATAAATTCGCGTTTTCGTCTATAGCTACTAGGCCAGATTTTGATTCAAAATCACTTTGAAAATCCCCACTATAAAATTGATCTCTATCCAAAAAGGATTTGATGTGTTGCGTAGCTTTATGAATATATTCTTCGTAGGTATACTTGGATTTCGAATCAAATAATTGATCGATACCACCCTTGGTTGTAACTGTTGTTTGTGTGTCGAGGAGCATTTTTTTAATTTTATTTAATCTAAATAAGGTTTACAAAACTACATGCACCTCATCAAAGATTGATGACGAATTTTGGATAAAAAAAGACGTGGATTATTCGAAACATCATCAAAATGAAAACACACACACCACATTAACTCATGATTATCAACATTTTAATATTTCTTGAATTCTACCTATATAAAAAAAGCCACCTAAATCTTTAGGTGGCTTTTTTTATACTATTATGTTATTAACAAGAAATGGAAGGTGTCATTAATTCACAAAAGGATCACTCCATTTTGTATCCGTATATACATTGGTTCCTGATAAGGTTTTTATAAAAGCTTCTAACGCTAGAATATCTGTTTCGGTTAGATTCAGGTTTTGACCATTAGTTCCTGGCCCACCTCTTAATCGATTATCAAGATTTGTATTGCCTGTAGCATCTATTTCATTGTAATGTTCTATAACATTCACCATAGTTGCTGAACTAGCATCGTGCATTAAGGCTCCATTCAAAACTCCTTGATAGTTAAAAATATCTCTCAAGGTTGGAGCTCTGGTAACTATAAGATCGGTGGCAGTAGGATCTCCAAATACCCCGACAACCCCATTATTTAAGCTTATAGGATCAATATCGAACTCGGGAGCTCCATGACAAGTAATACAACCTGCACCGTTTTGATTGGGTGGTGTAAAAAACAAGGTCTTCCCTAGATTTTCTTGATCTGTAAAATTAGGAAAGGGTTGATTATCATTTTGCACTTGTGCTCTCCCAATATCATATTTAGCATCAAACGATTGGATACTCCGTATAAATTGCGCCAAACTTTCTTGCAGACGTTCTTCGGTAATGGTTGTATTTCCGTAGGCAAACTCAAACAGTTCTTGGTAATACTCCAAATCGGCTAACTTTACCAATAAATCAGACAAATCAGGCGCTCCATCTTGACCGCTAAATCCCATTTCGGCATGATCCTGTATCGGTTGTGTAGTTTGCTCTTCCAGCGTATTTGCTCTTTCATCCCAAAAGAAACGGGTTTCTCTTGCAAATCGAGAGTTGATTAAACGCATACTATGTCTACCCGTAACTCCATTCACTCCTGTACTAACATTAGCATTATCGCCAAAAGCAAAAGCTTGTTGATGACAACTAGCACAAGCAATAGTATTATCTACAGATAAATTTTTATCATAGAATAAAACTCTACCTAATGTAGCCTTTGCATCTGTAATCACATTGGTATCTGTATTGTCCTTTGTAATATAAACAGGAATGTCTTGATTGGCATAATTATATAGATTGCTTAAATCGATATTGTCTCCAAAGATTTGTTGAAGCACAGAAGATTCGGTTCCGTTATCCGGAACATCTACATTATTATCATCTCCAGAACAGGAGATTAGCATTAAAATTATAGTAATACCAAGTAGTTTGTTTATAGTCATATTTTGGGTTTTTGTGGTTGTCCGTAGATGTAAGACTACTAAACCTAGAAAAGGTTTAATCTGTACCCAAAATATTTGATGAATGTGAAAAATCTAAGTTTTTGATTCAAGATCTCCTCGAACCAGATTAATTGTAATAGGATCTAAATATACAAGAATTTATGAAATCGGTTTTGTTTGTAAATTCCTTGTAAAAGAACATACAAACAAAACCAATTACAAATTACCTTGATAGTTCAATTTTACGCCTGTGCGTTTTGCGGAGCCCAGTGCGAACAAAGCATTCCTGGAGCTGCTTTTTCTGGATTTGCACAACCACTTTCTTCATAACGAACACATGTTACACAATTTCTATTATCCTTTAAAGCTTCTTGCATCTTAAAACTATCACAAGTATAAATTCTGCTTACCATAACTTTATGGATGGCGCATACATTTTTGTCTAACAAATTTTCACAATTTGCACAGGTATTTCCTAATCGAATAGCCATTTTTAAAGGGTTTTAAGTTTCTTATAAAATTAGGAATACTAGTATATAGAAACAATATAAACAGATGTATTTTATTGATTTATAGTTAGATTGATTAAAAATAAAAGCCCCCTTTGATGACGCAAAGGGGGCCTGCCACAAAAAGTAACAAAAACAATAACTTAACTAAAGCAAGCCGGTTACATAGTTTTATTGAAGTCTTATGTTTTTGTCAAGCAGGATTAGTGGTTTTTACTACTCAAAAGAAGTATCTCCTGTATTTGGATTATAGATATAATTGAATGTATAGTATCTTGAATCTTGGGTATTGTCCTGATCTTTGTAATAGCTTAAGATTTCAATCTTAGCATAGTTTCCATTTCTGGTCTTAAATACTAACACCTTACCTGGGATTGGAGTTACCAAATTGGTCATAAAGTTGTAATTGTACCATCCATTATCACTTCCTATTGGTATTGCAAAACCACCGTCTGTATCCTGACCAAAGGTAAGTCCCTCTGCCGTGGTAACACTTGCAAATGTTCCGTTTACGATAGTCGCACTTGCTTCACCATTACGCACAGGTTCATCAACAGTTCCAGTTACTACTCCGCCATTTACAGCTATCGTAGTTGCTCTAAAAGCGATGTCCCAATCTGTTTCGCTGGTGGTTACCTCTCCTGTTTCGAAATCAAACTTGGTAAACGGTCCCGCTTCTTGCCCGGGTTGCCCGGTAGAAGGGGCGAAAAGATTTACAAATTGTTTCGATTGTATTGGCTCTACAACCGGCCCATTATCATCATCACTATCGCAGGCGACAAAGAAGAAACTAAAAATGGTGAGTACTAAAATTACTTTTTTCATTTTGATTGTGTTTTAAATTTTAAAAATTATAGTTAAGTCGAGAGTACAATTGTATTCCCGGAAGTGTTGGGATAGCAGCATCGGTATAATCAAAAAGATTATTGGCTCCTATTTGCAAGTCGAAGTTTTTGAAAAAGGTCTTGGTAGCAGACACATTGGTCGTCACAAAACCGTCAACAAAACTGGTATCAAAATCATCGATAAGTCCGTTTCCATTGGTATCAAAAAGTGCATATTTGCTTCGGTAAATAAGTCTAAGATTGATGTTGGTATCAATCGAAGGGATATCACAAAACACCTTGAAATTTACATTGTGTCGAGATCGGTTAACCAACCCAAAATATTCGGATCTTTCTACTTGTATGGTCTGGTTCGTTTCGGGATCGCGAGCAAAAACCTCTCCTCTATTTACCTGATCTTCTTTTGTTTTATCGAAGGCGTATAGTAATTGGTACCCGGCATTGATCGTAAGAAAATCTCTGAAGGTATATCCAAAATTTGCTTCTACACCTGTGGTATAGATCTCATCAAAATTTACATAACTAAACACATTTTGACCATTGGTTTTTCTAGCAATGATTCTAGTATCGATTAAGTTTTGAAAGTCATTTCGGAATAGATTTACCTCGGCATTCCATTTAGGTGCTTTATAAGTAGCTCCTAGGTTGTATCCAATCGAACTTTCGGCCTCCAGAGGATCTTGTAATTCGTCCACGGGTACAACTACCTCTATAATTTGCCCCTGGTCGATAAGTTCATTGAGCTTGTCTACCGCCACATTATATCCCAACACTGTATACCCAACAGCAGAATTCGTGAAATCGAAATACAATTGTCTAAAGTCCGGAGCTTTAAATCCATAACCTACAGAAGCTTTTGCCGCGATTCGATCAGTAATCTTATATCGAAGCGCTAATTTGGGACTTAACTGATTACTATATTCAGAATGATTATCAAATCGAGCTCCTGCAATCAGGTTTACCTTTTCAAAAAGATCTGTATCGTATTGTACATACCCATATTGAGAAGTAAAATCCACGGTTTCATCAAAAAATGTACGATCCAATTCGTCATACTGAAATCCAAAACCGGTGGTAAGTTTACTTTCATTTTTGAAGGTATACGTTCCTCTTACTTCTGGTCTAAGAAGTCTTTGATCAAAATTACTATCCGTCAAAACATCGTCTGATATAGGGTCAACCAACCTCTCTGTAGCCGTATAATTGGTATAATACAGCTCATATTCCAGATCGAGTTTGGTGTTAAACTCATGATCAAATCGCAAATGGGCATTCCATTCCTCCTCTTCGCTATCTCCCTCAAAACTGGTATCGTCTAGTGTAAAACCAGCCTCTTGATTTTGATTATAATATCGTGCAGAGGCAAATAATGATAGTTGATCCGAAAAATCGTTGTATACCCTGGCATTCAATGTATAATTCTCAAAAGGGTTTACCGTTTGGCCATCAACATCAGGATTAAGGTCATACCCATCGCTCGAAAATCTATTAGCAAAAATTCCATATCTGAAATTTTTAACCCTTTGTTTAATATCCAAATTGATATCCTGTTGCATGAAGCTTCCTATACGATACGATGCACTCCCTGATAAAGTTTCGGTTTTAGGTTTTTCGGTAATGATATTGATCACTCCTCCTAATGCTTCGGATCCATAAAGGCTGCTAGACGGGCCTTTTACGACCTCTATTTGCTTTATATTTCCTACGGTAAGTCGACTAATATCAAAATTACCAGCACTTCTGCCTACCAAAGGAACTCCATCTATTAGGATCAGTATGTAATCTGAAGCTATCCCTTGAATCTGAACTCCTTCAAAACCACTTTCATCAGCAACGGTGATAATGCCCGTTTGTTCATTTAGGATTTCATCTAAACGTATGGTTCCTGATTGAATAATATTTTTTTTATCCACTAAGGTGACTGGAAGAGGTAAAGAAGAAAGTTGCCGTGCGGTTCGTGTCGCAGTAAGAACAATTTCGTCCATTTCGGTAACCCTTGTGGTATCTGTTACAATTTCCTGTGAAAATATTTTTGCAAACACAAAAACAATTAACACACTCATATACAATTCTTTACCCATTATTACTATTTATAATCATTCTTAATAATGCGCAAATATATTCGTTATTTTTATTTATTCTAAATAAATTTAAGTAATTTTGGAAAAAATTTTATCAAAACATCTAACAATGAAAACAATAACTTCTATTGCATTTGGAATCATAATTACCTTTTCGCTTAATGCACAAAACAAAAAGACAAAAGATCTTAACGCCATCAAGAGTATGTGTGGTTGTTTTGAAGTGACCTTTAACTTTGCAGAAACTTTTCAATACAGCAAAGATTCATTATATAAAGGATCCAAGTCCAAAACGGATAAAGGATTGGAATGGGCGCAACTGGTTGTTGATGAAAAAGACAAAGTATCTATTCAACACATTTTACAAGTTGGGAATCCGTCAAAACCACATATTGTGAAACACTGGAGACAAGATTGGCTATTCGAGAATACTGATTTTTACATGTTTGATAGCAATAATAATTGGTTGTATGAAACCAAATCAAAGCCTAGTGTAAAGGGGCAATGGACCCAAAAAGTATATCAAGTAGATGACAGCCCTAGATATGAAGGTTCTTCGACATGGGTGCATGTAGATGGAAAAAGCTTCTGGGAAAACACTACTCCAGCTCCACTGCCAAGACGTGAAAAAACAACAAGAAGTGATTATAATTTAATGATCAGAGGTAATCGACATGAAATTACTAGCAATGGTTGGGTGCATGATCAGGATAATGAAAAAATCGTAAGAGAAAACGGAAAAGAAGACATGCTATTAGCCAAAGAAAAAGGATATAATACCTACGTAAAAGTGGATGATAGTAAATGCCAAGCTGCAGCCGATTGGTGGAAAGAACATCAAGGAAAATGGGCTTTGGTTCGAAATAAATGGGATGAAGTATTTGGTAGAAATACAAACTTATCCTTAGAAGCAAAAGTAGATAACAAAGCTTTGTACAAACACTTATTCTCTGAAGATTATACCCAAGAAAATGATATCGCTAAAGTGATCGAATCTTTTGTAAAAAAATAATAGTTATAAAATAAAACAAGCAGATGAAAAGAATGCTTTGTATAACCTTGTTCTTTGTAGCAGGAATAACATTGGCACAAGATGCCAATGTTTTTTTGAATCGTGCCTACTGGAAAACCAACCCTAGTATTGCCGAAATTGAGCAAAAAATTAAAGAAGGAAATGATGTTGCCGAGTTAAACCAACACTATTTTGATGCAGTATCCTGGGCTTTGATCGAAAAAGTAGATAATGCCACGGTAAAACACCTTCTTTCAAAACAAGGGAATGATGTTAATAAACTGACCCATGATGGGAGAACCTACATATTTTGGGCCGCTTACAAGAACAATCTGGAGATGATGCAATTTTTGGTAGATAAAGGAGCAAAAACTGATATTATAGATAGTCATGGATATTCACTGACCAATTTTGCAGCCGTTACCGGACAACTTAACACCAATCTTTACGATTTCTGTATCCAACATGGTGCCCGTATTGATCAGGAAAAGAATAATGACGGCGCTAATGCTTTATTGTTAGTTGCTCCTTTCATTACTGATTATTCCCTCATCGACTATTTTACAGCTAAAGGAATCGATTTACATAGCACCGATAATTCTGGGAATGGGATTTTTAACTACGCTTCCAAAAAAGGAAATACCAAATTATTAGACTATCTAATCAGAAAAGGAGTTGCTTTCAAAGGACTAAATAAAGAAAACGGAAATGCGATGCTTTTTGCAAGTCAAGCTACTCGCGGACATGCAAATACCATAGAAGTCTATACCTATCTCGAGAATTTAGGAGTCTCACCAAATGTAACCGACAAAAATGGGGTAACACCTTTGCATATTCTTGCGGCCAAAAGCAAGGACAAAGAGATCTTAAATTATTTTATAGATAAAGGTATAGCCATCAATGCACAAGATGGTAAAGGAAAATCGGTATTGACCTATGCTATAGAACGAAATTCAAACGAAATTGTTCAGTTTTTGATGGATAAAGGAGCGGATGTATCGATTACGGACCAAAAAGGAAATACCCTTGCCTACTACTTGATCAATTCTTATAATCCAAAAAAACAAGATGACTTTGAGCGTAAGATGGAAATATTAACCAAAAAAGGTTTGGTATTGACCAAAGGACAAGGAAACGGAAATACGCTGTTTCATATCGCTTTGGACAAAAAGAATATCGACTTATTAAAAAAAGTCAATGCGTTAGGCATTGATGTCAATGCTAAAAACAAGGATGGAATTACTGCTTTGCATAAAGCTGCAATGACTTCAAAAGACGATAAAATTCTTACCTACTTGTTGTCTATCGGTGCAGACAAATCTATAAAAACTGATTTCGAGGAATCTGCCTTAGACCTGGCTCGCGAAAATGAGTTATTGCAGGAGAATAATTTAGTGTTGAATTTACTTAAATAATAAAATACGATGAGGAACAAACTTTTTTTCGGTCTTTGTTCATTTTTGATGATTATCATTTTTGCTTTTTCTAGTTTTAAAACCACTACAGAGAGCACCAAATACAAATGTCTCATCCAGATGGTTAACTATACAGGAGAGGGAGCCTATGTTGTTATTTCTTTGCTGGATGCAGATGGAAATTATAAAAAAACACTTCATGTACAGGGTGAGGATGAAGAATGGTACCACGACATCCCCGAGTGGTGGAGTTTTTATGGGAAAAGACGCCCAGACATCGATGCCATTACTGGTGCTACCATAAGCGGTGGTGAACGTGCTATCAGTGTTATTGAAATTGAGAATGATAAAATTGATACCGGATATAAAATTCGTTTTGAAACTGCTGTTGAAGATCAGGAATATTACAAAGATGATATTCAATTTGAACTCACCTCCGAAACCATCAAGAGTAAAATTGAAGGAAAAGGATTTATACGATACGTGCGTATGCTTCCACAATAATTATTAGAGCCATATGACCATTTCAATCTGGAGATATAGCCACCTTGTGTTGGCTATATCTTCTTCGCTTTTTTTATGTATTGCTTCTATTACTGGAATTATTTTGGCTTTTGAACCCATTTCAGATTCCATTCATTCGTATGCGATAAAAGAAAGCAAAACACTTACGCTTTCAGAAACCATAACCACTCTAAAAGAAAACTACGAAGAGGTCATCAGTTTTGAAATTGATGCTAATGATGCTCTGCTAGCATCCGTAATTACCAATGAGGGGAAAAGCGAAACCATATACGTCAACCCTTTAACTGGAAAAAAATTGGGTACCCCGACAGAAAAAGCCCCTATTTTTAAGTTTGCCACCAATCTGCATCGTTCGCTATTCTTGAAAAGTATCGGACGTTTTTTTGTTGGATTAATTTCCTTTCTATTAATTATTATTGCGATAACAGGTATACTATTGATTCTTAAAAGGCAAGGAGGTATCCGAAAGTTTTTTGGCAAAATCGAAAAAGAATATTTTTCTCAGTATTATCATATCGTTTTTGGAAGGCTTTTTCTTATTCCAGTTCTTATTGTTGCTATTACCGGAGTATACTTGTCTTTGGAACGGTTTTCAGTATTGCCAAAACCCAAAATTTCTCACCAAATAGAGGATGTTTCTTTTACAGCTTCTCCAAAATTGACTATTCAGGATTTTGAAATTTTCAAAACCACGCAATTGAAAAATGTAAGAACAGTAGAATTCCCATTTTCTGAAGCCGAAGAAGATTATTTCTTGTTAAAATTATCGGACAAAGAAGTTATCGTGAATCAATTTACTGGAGCTATTATTAGTCAACAATCCTACCCTTTTGTTGCTTTTGTTTCTTCGTGGAGTTCTATTTTGCATACCGGACAAGGTAATGTACTTTGGTCTATTATTTTGTTGTTATCATCATGTTCTATCCTCTTCTTTATGTACTCTGGTTTTGCCATGACATTAAAAAGACGAAAAAATCTGATAAATTCGAATTTAAGGCACTCCAAAGATGAATCAGAATACATCATATTAGTAGGCTCGGAGACGGGAAGTACCTTTAAATTCGCAAATCTTTTTGCAAATGCGCTATCAGCAAGCGGAAAGACCGTTTTTGTTTCAGAATTAAACCAATATAGTCTATATAAAAAGGCAAAGCACCTGATTATTTTTACTGCCACCTATGGCGTGGGTGAACCTCCGACCAATGCCAAAAAATTTACTCAATTATTCAATACGCTTACCCCGATTCACCCATTACAATATGCTGTAGTAGGTTTGGGTTCTCTTGCCTATCCTGATTTTTGTAAATACGCCACCGATGTAGATCAACTGCTTCAAACAAATTCGAAGTTCGAGCCAATTTTAGAACCCTACAAGATCAATAATCAATCCTTTCCCGACTTTAAAAATTGGGTATCTACTTGGAGCCAAGAAACTCAAATACCGCTTGAAGTTAAAAATCCTCCAGAAAACAAAAAGATACAGCTCAATCAGTTTACGGTAATCAACAGAACCGAACTTAATAGTGATGATACTTTTTTACTTCGACTTCGTTCGCAAAAGAATATTCCTTTCGAATCTGGTGACCTGTTGGCGTTTTATCCCAAGGAAGACTCCGTAGAGCGTTTGTATTCTATTGCCAAAATAGATGGAGACATTCTCCTGTCCGTAAAAAAACATGAATTTGGAGTTTGCTCAAACTATTTGAGTCAGCTACATCCTAATGAGCAGGTAGAAGCTATTATACAACCAAATCCAGATTTCCACTATCCTCAACGAAATAAAGATGTTATCATGATTTCGAACGGGACAGGTATTGCCCCGTTTTTAGGAATGCTTAATCGCCACCCCAAAGCCAACCATCATTTGTTTTGGGGAGGACGCACCAGAGATTCTATAACTATGTATACTGATTTTATCACCAGAAGCAGGATATCCAATCATTATATCGCCTATTCTCAAGAAGGAAAGGACAAAAAATATGTTCAGGATGTAGTACAAAAACAATCTGAATTGGTATCGTCTGTTTTAAATAACAAAGGTACGATCATGATTTGTGGTTCTGTTGCGATGCAAAAAGAAGTCATTATGGTATTAGAAGAGATCTCAGAAACTCAACTCGGCGTATCGCTATCTCATTTTCAACAAAAAAATCAAGTATTAATGGATTGCTATTGATTGTTATTTCAATAAAATACAAATAAATAATCAAAATACATCAACAATTAACTTGCATACGATAAATAACCTTTTTTGCATTCACAAAACAGCAATATGCAACCAAGAAATAGTAAAACGGCTGTTATCCCCCAATAACAGCCGTGACCAATTTAAATCATGTAGGTATTATCCCTTAGCAATACCTCTCTTTTTTTTGAATGTGTCATGTAAGATTATCCACATCATCCAAGATATATCTACATTCTTTTTACACTTTCAAAAGACAACCTACTACATATTGCTCATAGTATGTGTTAGATTTCTTTATTGATTTGTATGAGATCAAATTTCGTAATTAACTCTTATCTAGACTAGTACAAATCGGCCAAAAACTATCTTTTTTCCGACATCATCGAATAAGGAATTTAATTATCCCGACACCACGCTATAAATCTCACTATCAACAACTAAAGCATACCAAAAAGAGCTCTATAAGCTATTAAATTCTGAAATACACCATTCCTCTGAATCGCTAGGAAAATAGATCAAGGTCGGATAAGGTCTGAAGGTTTGATCGCGAATTCTTTTTTAAAACATTTTGAAAAATAGGAAGGGTTTGTAAAACCAGCCTGAAAGGCAATTTCGGCAATACTATGCTGTTGCTTAAGAAGCAGTTCCTTGGCTCTATTTAGACGCACAGAACTAATAAGTTTATTTGGTGATTTATTGGTAATGGATTTTAGTTTTCGCTGTAACTGTCGTTCACTAATCCCAATCTCTTGACAAAGCATTTCTACCCCAAAATTTTCATTACTCATATGATGATCTATGTTTTGAAGTACTTTACCCAAAAAAGAATCGTTTGCATGTATCTTATCCTGATCTACCTTATATTGTGAGGTGTTGGATTTTGGTTTTTCGTCAATTGTAAATAGCAACAAAGATTGTCCAGATTCGGTTTTGAATACAGACTTATACGGAGTGAAACTCACATTGGTACCGATCAACAGATTTTTTACTGTTTGTGTTACTATGATCTGGTTAGGTACAGGATCTTTGAATATCGTCGTGGCAAAACCTTCGGTTTCCTCGCAGATACAACGCCCGATATAGCATTCTTTGATATCGATACCCAATGATAGTTTTGCATTATGTTCTTGCATTAGATGCACCAGATCTGTGCTGCAATGTACTGCTTTGCTAGGGCCTTCAAAAGTAGCAGTAAAGGTTTGTGATGTGTAGGCAACTATACTCCCTTGATGCCTATCTACACATTTACGGATGAGTTGCTGATGTAACTTATTATCTTCAGAAGCCTCTAAATGACCGATCATCACGGTATACAATTTTTTTTCATATACTGGTTCTGGTTCGATATTCAGGATAAAGCTTTTCATCTCTTCCAAAACAATATCGGTGTTTCCTACCCAAAACAAATGATCATTTCCTTCGAGCTCCACAAACTTCGCCCCTCGAATGTGTTTTGCAATAAACGCCCCTTCTTCAATTTTTACATCAATATCATCGGTTCTTTGTAGCAACAAGGTAGGTACTTTTATAGAACTTAAAATATCTACAATATCTACCTGAGTATTCATTTTTGTCAACACCATGGCTGCTCTGGGACTTGCTCCCGAACGAAAATAATTCGCTAGCCACTCCATAAAAACAGGGTCTTCAGCTTTTGAAGGCGCTAGAGACTCCAGATTCATTTCTCCGCTTCCCCAATTGCTCTCGATCATATCATAAACCTGTTGTCGTTCTTGATCTGTTGGAGCCCAGGGATAATCCTCAGCATATCTCCGTTTTGCGAAAATCCCGAAAGTGATCAATGAAATCACGCGTTCTGGGTAAGTCGCACTAAACAATGCCGAGACACTACCTCCTTCAGAATGACCAAAAAGTATCGCTTGTTCTGATCCTACCGCATCCATTACCACTGTGATATCCTCCATTCGTTCTTCGAGTGTTGCAAAATCTACCACTCTATCCGAAAGTCCAGTTCCCCTTTTATCAAACAAGATTACTCTTGCAAACTTGCCGAGTTCTTCAAAAAAACTTACCAGTTCTGGGCAAGACCACATCAAATCGATATTGGATACCCATCCGGGAATATAAACCAGATCCACCGATCCGGAACCAAAAACCTGATAGGCTATATTGATATCTCCACTCTTGGCATATGCTGTTTTAGGTTTCATCATCGTATATCGTTAATTCATGCATCGTAAAACTAGAGAAAGAAAAGTCTAAAACCTTAATAGTGGTATGCACAATATGTATACGCAATCCTAAAAGTTGTTAAAAAATGGGGTACATTATGTAGACATCAAAAAATTAAAACACTGTAAATCAAAATATTAAACCAAAAAAATAGGCTTCGAGAGTTTGTGATTACACTACTTTTTCGTTTTCTAATTGAATCAAATATGATAGGATTTCTTGTTCTGGAGTCAGTTTCATTTTTTTCCGAAGACGATATCTTGCAGTTCGCGCACTGTCTGGCGAGATTCCCAAAATACTGGCCATCTCCTTTACGTTAAGATTTAATCGTATCAGCGAACAAATTTTTAAATCATTGGTACTTAAGTCCGGATGGGTTGACTTTAACTGAGTGTAAAACCCCTGATGCGCATCTTCAAAAAATCGGCTAAAATCTTCCCAATCCTTATCGATACTCATATTCTTCCTAACGATCTTATTAAGATCAGCAATTAATTTGTTTTTTTCTACCGAAGACGTTTTTTGAATTTGCTGTATAGTCTTTTGAATTTGCTGTACAATTTCATTCTTTTTGATGAAGTTAAGGGTATACGAACTCAGTTCTTTGTTTTTGAAATCTAATTGTTGTTTGAGCTCTTGCTGTTTTAACTCTGCATTTTCCAGTTTTTTCTGGCTCAGTTCAAAAGCAGATTCCAGAAGTTCCTGATTTTTTGTGACCAGTTGTTTACTTTTTTGAGCACGTTGTTTATAGATTACAAAAATAAAAGTCCCTCCTATTGCTAATATGAATGTCCCCATTAGCAATAAATATTGAATCAATCGATCTTTCTTTTCTTGCGCCTTTAAGCTTTCCAGAGCCTTATCTCTTTTCTCCAACTCATTTTCGAACTCCATATAGGCTATTTGTTTTGATTTCTCCAAATTAAAGAGAGAATCCCTAAGAATTATATATTGTTCATAAAATTCATAGACTTCTTCGGGGTTGCCCTGTTGTTTTTTTAGTTCTTTTAATTCTTCGTAAGCCAATAGTTCATACTTTTTTAAACCATTTTCTTTGGCCAATTGTAGTCCTTTGTTTAATTCTCCAGCCGATTCTTGCAATCGACCTGATAATCTCAAAATTTTTCCATGAAGAATCAAGTTATTGGTCAAACCATCAGTATCACTCACCATACTTCCTAACTCCATTGATCTTTTGACATGATAATACGCCTGCTCAATTTCATTTTTATGAAGATATAACATTCCCAATTTACTATGTGCCTCTGCAATACCATAGGTAAAATTAGAATCGGTATGCATTTGCAACGCATCGGTAAGATATCGTAAGGCCTCTGTATCTTGTCCTTGCTCTACGAGCATCGTTCCGATTTTTGTAAACGTGGTTGCAATTCTACTCTTTAATCCCAATGCTGTAAACTCATTAATGGCCTGTTTATAGTAAAACTTGGCTTTTTTATACTCCTTGAGATCTGCGTATACCATCCCTATATTAAGTCTTGTATTGGCAAGTCCTGTCTTATCCTCAATTTCCTGATATATCTTGTGAGATCCATTCAAATATTGCAGCGCCATGTTGAGATCTCCTTGCGCCCAATAGGCAACTCCCACAACGCGATTCGCTCGAGCTTCACCGTTTCTATACTTGAGTTGCTGAGATAGTTGTAATGCTTTTGTTCCAAAATTGATGGACTCGTTGGCATCCATAATCCAATATTCGTAGCCAATCGTATTTAATAAATCTACTTTTTGAATATCTTCCTTTTCATGCACATTTAATTGATGTAAAAGACTATCTATTTTTTGAAGTTTTGCAAAAGAGGATGTAGACCACAAACCAAAAAGGGTTGTAAGAACTAGGTAAATACTAGTTTTTTTTACGGGTATCAGTTTTTCAAATAGACAAGAAACTCTAAAAAAATTCATCAAAAAATGACGGTTACAGGAGTTAGTGGTTTTAGGTTTATTAAATTCCCATAAAACTACTCATCATTTTTTTAATCCAATCTGTAATAAATGTTAAATCCGAGAGAAGTTGTATCATTTTAAACACCTTATAACAAAGGTTCGATTTATTTATTAAAAATTCAACAGAATGTTATTACTTTTCATAGGAAGCCAACTTCGAATTATTTTGCTCTTCTGTTTGGTATTTTTCTTTATACAAAATGATCAGATTGCAAAAAGAAATGATAAAACCTGCAGAAAACAGATAACACAGAAATAAAAGAATAATAAGTTGTATTCTATTGGATGTGATACTTTCTTTGGTCCAGGCTTTTTCGGGATCCCCTAAAACAATCATCATTCGCTCATTTCTGGCAGGTAAAAATCCATGAGCTACTTCAAATGCTTCAAAAGGATTATTACTTACAAACTCGTTACCTATAACAATATCTTTCTGCAGATACGGTAATGTTTTGGTTTCACGAGCATAATGATAGGTTGCGTATACCCCAACAAAAAGAACTATGAACTCTATAGAAAGGCGCATCCAGGTTCTTATCACCTTATTTCTTAAGGAATACAAAATCAAAAATCCTGCAAGCACTGTAGCAATGAACACTCCAAATTTTACAAAAAAAGAAGTATTCTCGTCCGCCGCATACCAAGAGGGTAATGGTATGATAAAAGCACCAGTTATCGAAACTATCCAGGTACTAAGTAAGGTAATTTCTTTCCAAACCTCTTTTAACTTTGAAACTAACATAGACCTATTCTTTTGGAATTGCTAAGACTAATGTTTTTTCTTCTTCACCATTATTACTCATGATCAAATGTAATTCTGGTTCACTTATGCGGTTGTCCTTTTCCAACCAAAACAAATAATATCCCGGGACAAAATCTTGGGATGCATTTTGAGTGGGCTGATTAAAACGGAAACGTTTAATTTCCTGTTCTTTTTCAAAAGATAACTTTCCAAATACAAAAAAACCTTCTTCTTGTCCTGAGTTGACCACTACCTTAATTTTGGTTGTCGCATCATTCTGGGCAGTATTCTGAATGGTTTGTAGTTTGGCCTCATAATCCTGGAAAACGGCATTCAGCATGAATTTTTTGTCAGTTATCTGATCAAAATTTTTATCCATATCCGCCAAAATCTTTTGTGTTGCTCGAAGTGTTGATAGGTATTCTGAAGTAAGCGCATATTTTTCATTACATTTTTCTAATAATGGAAATAATTCCTTCTGTTTTTGATCTAATTCAGCATATGCATTGATCAATTCTCTGTCTTTTGAAATTAATATCTTCTCCTCTAGTTGAGTTATTGTTTCATTTGTCTTTACTAAAATTGCAGTTAGATCATTAGTTTTTGGAGCATAACTCGCGCAACCAGATGTAAAAACTATAGCAAAAACCAAAATAATACTGTTATAAATCTGCTTCATGCGTAATCCCTTTATGTTGTTGGTTTCAGTATGTTATACTTACCTATAAAATTAGAGGATCACTTACTATTCTACTATTACAAAACCGACATATCCATAAAGATTTACGACCACAACTCTTTCTGTTTAGGGCTCTTTTACTGTTCCTTTTTACAACTATAAAAAACCCGACATCTCTGCCGGGTTCTTGTTATGATGCTATGGGTTCGATAGCACTATAAGTAAAAAACGAAATCAAGCTCTCAATTGCACCGATTCTAGATTTTTAATCGGATCATTAAGATTTATTTTTTTTCCTTGTTCTGTTTTTGGAACAAATACGTTGATTGTTAAAAAATAAGGGCTTTTACCATATTGAAGCACATTATCAATAGAGTCAACATGCTTGCTTCGGCTCTCCATCATATTTTTGGCAAAACGGAAATCCATTTCTCCATCGATGGGAGATTGAGGAGGCACATTACATCTCGCTCTTGGACTGATCCCGATCATTTCTACGTCTCCCATCTGAAATCTTACCCCGACTCCTGGTTGTACATACAACTGTTCTTCCCAAAATGCTTCGACTCCTGAGAGTTCGATATTGGAACGAAATCTAAGACGCATATTTTCCAGGGAATATCGGTCCAAATCTTTTTGCAAATACTGTAACGAAGCTTCGCTTACTACTGTTACACTACTCTCAAAAGGAATGTCCATTAACCTTCCTTGCTCGTCTTGTATCAATCGAAGCTTGATATCAAAGAAATCGCTTAGATAGTTGTTCAAATCGGTATTCTCTTCTCTTAGCTCGAATCCAATAGGATCTTTGGCTGTTTTTTCGCTAAAATACACCATTCCTTCTTCAAGGTCGTAGCTAGTTTTTAGCTGATTCACGAGACTGGTTCTTTTGCCGTTAACATATCGCCCATCTTCGTCAACCATGGCAAAAATTCTATCATTTTTTAACGAATGCATACCGATTTCGGCTTCTTCTACTTCTAAAAACCCCAAAGACTTGATAGGATATATCCTTAATTTTGAAATAATTGGCTGATTCATACCATCTAGATTATGTTTATTTGAAAGACATCAATAAGATCTTAATATCCGACTGTGAATCTTTTCTTTAGAAATTTAGATGCATTCACCTCATCCAATATGGCAACGGCAAAATCCTCCATCGAAATGGCACTTTCCCCTTTTTCATTACTAATCAAAGTATCTTCGGCTATTCTAAAGTTTCCCGTGCGTTCTCCTTCAAAAATATATGCAGATGGAGATACATTGGTCCAATTCAGCTCAGTTTCTGGTCGATAAACTTCTTGCAAAGTAGTAAGATGTGCCTGCGCTATTGATTTATATTCTGATGGAAAATTGGGAGCATCGATCAGCAATAGATCATCCGCTACATTCAAGCTTCCCGCTCCTCCTACAACAATCAATCGTGTTCCTGCTTTCTTTGCAGCTTGAACCAAAGATTTTGAAGCCTCGATAAGTTGATCATTATTATCATGCGGAGGTGCGTAGGAACTAATCACAACATCACTACCACTAAAGGCTTGTGCCAAATCATCTGTATTAAAAATATCTACTTGGCTTGTTTGTACGTTTTGGGTATACTCTAGCTGAAAATCCGATACTTGTTTTGATGTGATTAAATTCAACTCGTGTGCTCTATTTGCTGCTTCTCTGGTGATTCTTTGGCCGATGTTTCCTCCGGCTCCAACGATTGTAATTTTCATTGTAAAATAATTTTAAGTTTATATATTATTTGATAAAATTCTTGATAAGCTTTGCTACTTCTTGCGGGTATTCTTCCAGCATAAAATGCCCTCCTTCGAAAAGATGGATCTGAGCATTTACCAGATCTTTGGTATATGCTTCTGCGCCTTCTTTACTAAAAAATTTGTCATGGATTCCCCAAACAATCAGTGTTTTGGGTTGATGTGTCTTGAAGTACGATTGCCAATCTGCATATTTTGGAAAGTTGGTTCCATAATTGGTAAACAATACCGTTTGTTTTTCATGAATCCCGCTACGTTGCATAAAGGCAATGTCTGTTAGATAAGAAGTTGGATCTATCTTATCCTCTTCGATATGTTCGTGAAGGTATTGTTCTTTTATACCTTCTGGTGACATTAAATAATCTTTGAAGTTGGTAAGTCCCACTAAGTCATTTTCCTGCTGAAATTTCCCAATTTTCTGGGCCCATTCTCCCAAACCTTCCAGATAGGCATTTGCGTTTTGAATGAGCAATCCTTTGATCCGATCAGGTCTTTTTGAAGCGATCCGTAAGCCTATAGGCCCACCGTAATCTTGCATCATTAGGTAAAAAGAAGATAGTTCAAGTGCTTCAATAAACCTCTCCATCGTACTAGTGATATTATCAAAAGTATATTCATAATCCGTTATGGTTGGAGCTTCACTTAACCCAAACCCTGGATAGTCTGGAGCAATCAGATGGTAATCTTCTGCTAGTAAATCTATAATTTCCCTATACATATGTGAGGAGGAAGGAAAACCATGCAGTAACAGAATGGTTTCGTTATTCGGATTACCTGCTTCTCGGTAAAACAGTGCTATCCCGTCAATGGTGATGATATTGTTTCTTATTTTCATTATATTGTAACTTTTTTTATTACAGTTTAAAGTAAAATTTTTTAGAATTGATTCATAAACTCTTCTAAAGTTTGCTTCTCTAGTTCTTTACTAATTGCCGTATCGATATCTTCCAAGATCGTATCCATTTTTGAATTAATCTGTTTTCCTACTCTACAGTTTGGGTTTGGTTTATTTTTTAAAGGAGATAATACCGTATCGGTACCTTTTGCGATTTTGAAAATATCAGATAGTCGTATCTTATTGGCATCTATCAACAATTTAACTCCTCCGTTTTTTCCTTCTTTACTCTCTACCAATCCACCTGCTTTTAGAGCTGCGATTTCTTTTCGCACTAATACTGGATTGATATTCAAACTTTCAGCAATCCAAGTAGAATTCATCCAATCTTCTTTATACATGGCTAATAGTGTCATGATATGTATTGCTATGGAAAATTTGGTCTTGATCATTACTGTAATTTTTTTAATTACAGTATAAAAGTAGGTAAAAAAAAGTAAACCTTACAAGTTTTTTAAAAAAAAAGTAGAATTATAGTATAAACAACTTAATGAATAAAATGTGCACTAACTCCAGTAAAAATCTTGATCTATTACTTCGGTTTTAGCTTAAAACTTCATCTTTTCGTTTTTATCCCAAATCCCCCAGTATGCGCCAACATCGCCTTCTGCACCTACTTTCCAAGATTCGTCAAAAGAAGAAAAATAAAATAATTCGATTCCTTCTTCATTCGCCCATTTTTGGGTGTTGATAAAGTACTTTATTGCATTTTCGTAGGATGGGAATGCTCCTTCTAGATTTGTTCCTTTACTCGGCCAACCTGTTTCAGAAATGATCACTTTTTTTCCATTTCCTGCCCGTAGCGCTCTTTGGTACATATCTTTCATATACAATAATGAGTAGTCCAGATCACAGCCTTCCCAAAAAGGATAACAATTGGCCAAAATAACATCACAAGCTTCGCTAATTCTAGGATGATCTACAAACTCATAATAGGCATCCACATACCCAACTGGGATATCTTTTATTTTTGATTTGGCCAGATGGATAAAATCTAGTAACTCTTGTTCGGTCAAATCCCCTCGATATAGTACTTCATTTCCAACTGCGGCAATATCAATACATCCTTCTTCATGCAATGCTATAAGATTCGCTACTTCTTTTTGGTTGATAGCGTCATCATCTCCTAGCCATGCTCCCACCAGGGTTTTTATTCCATATTCTTTGGCAATTTTTGGAATCAGCTCATTTCCTTCTGTAGTAGAAAAAGACCGTACCCACTTGGTATGTGGGGCTATGATTTCCATACGACGTCTTATCTGTGCTTCAGACAACTGATCTCCCGGCTGCTGGCCTTCTACATAAGGACTAAAACACAATCCATACATGCCTTCTGCCAAAAACTCTCTGAACATCTCTTGCAGATCTTCCACACTCTTCCCTGCATAATCTATCGATGCTAATGCTAAAAATTTCTCAGTTCTAATTGACATGATTGTACATTTTCTATTTAAAAATTATAACTCTCCTCTACGCTCTACCAATTCTGCCTTAATTGCTCTGGCTCTATCTTCGGTCAAACTATATTTCCACATTACCCAAATCGCCAACCCTGCAGTAATGGCGGGTAATGCGATATCTGTAATACGCATTCCCGTTAACGCTTCTGCAGTTTGTGTCGATGCAGTTGGGTCATATCCCAATAGACTAAGAATAATCCCTGAAAACACCAATGCTAATCCTTGCCCCACTTTTATCATCCACCAGTAGATAGCTCCAAAGGTCCCCTCTTTTCTAGGCATTCCATTTTCTAACTCATCCAAATCACATACATCGGCTGTCATGGACATCATTAGCGTAAACAAGCACCCCATACCAAATGCCATCAATGGGATCGGTAAGAAAATCATATAAGGGTTTTCGGGATTGAATCCCCACCATTTCAATAAGTATCCGATAATGGATATGGTTGTTGCAATAATAAATGCTTTGCGTTTCCCATATTTATTGGCCATCAAGTTAATTATAGGTATGGCAATAAAGGCAGTATATGCTGCAGTTACCGCCGGGAAAAGTGCTACCCACCATTTTGAAGCGCCCCAATCTCCATCAAACATGTAGAAATTGATAATAAACACTCCAAATTCTGCTACAATTTGAAAACCGTTAAACACTAAAAAGGTAGCCAAACACAATTTTACAAAAGGAGCATTTTTGAACACCAGTTTGATCCCTTTGAATATTTTTCCCATACTACTCCAAATACTTTTTAGCGTAATTTCCTCTCTCCCTTTCATTTTGCTGGCATCGATACCTCTACAAAACAGCGCTGGTAAAATCCCAAGAACTATGATAACAATTCCTGATATCAATGCTATTTTTCGTACCCCTTCTGGTTGCGAATCGAACAGGTTTTTATCAGGGATCAACACATATAAAAAAGGAACCAGCATCCAGGCAATTTGACCAATAGTATTGGCAAAACTCATAAGTCGGGTACGTTCATTGTAATCTGATGTCATTTCGTACCCTAATGCTATTAATGGAGTGGAGAAAATAGTATTTCCAAAAATCAAAAGGATAGAGAAACACAGTAAATACCAAAAGTTGTACATTTCTGGATTTACATCATGTACTTGCCACAAAACGGCAAAAATTATACCTGTAAATATCGCCCCCAAGAAAATATAAGGCCTTCTTCTACCATATTTTGAACTGGTATTATCAGAAATATACCCCATCACCGGATCGGTAATCGCATCAAACAAACGAGGAATTCCTACAATTAAACCCGCCAAAATCGTGTTCATGGCAAAACCCTCTGGGGATTTGAGAATAACAACAAAAACCCCAAGTATTCCTGGAATTAAATTATTAATAAGATGACCCGCTCCAAAAGCGGCTTTTTGACCTACAGGGACTTTATCTTTTGCGGCAGTTTTAATATTTGACATCGTTCTAAGTTTTAATTACTATTGTTTGAATAGCCTGTGCGTTAATAGAAATATCTTTTGATTTTTCATCGAGAATCAATGAAAACTGTTTTGATTTCGTTGTAGGGTTGAACACTATTACAGTAATAGATCCATTAAGATTCTTGGCAGCGGTTACCATGATTTCTGTGTCTGAGTGGTTCACCTCGATGATTTTGGCTTCAGGGCGAATGTATTTGCTAAAATGTACCATCGTATAGTACAAAGGCGTAAAGTATACCTCATCGGTATCTGGATCTACAATTACCGGAGCAACACACCAATTTTTGAACCAATTAGGACCTCCTTGTGGGTCCAGTACCATATTCCAATCTACCCATCCATCTACCCAATTGTTTAAACAGCCAATAATATCTCTTGCATAGCGATACACAGGCACATATTTGGGGTGCAGATGCTTCTTATCTTCGGGAGCCCAATCCCAGCCCCAATCGGTAGCTTCTTTGGACCAATACCATGCATCATCTCGCCAGTGGGGCACTTCGGCATCTACGCAAGCCTCGGTTTGGATCAAATATTTATTTGGTGCTTTTTTATGTGCATATTGCAGCGCTTCTGGGAAATAATCATAAGTGCTCTCGTACCAATGAATCGCAGTACCGTGATAATATCTCGACGTGGCTTTGTTTTCATACATTACATCAACCCATTCTTTTAACCCTTCCCGATTTTGATCATATCCCAGGATTTTGATCTTCCCTTTACCTTCTTTTTCTAATTTTGGTCCTAAGTGATTTTGTACAAAATCCGTCATCTCTTCCGGAGTAAAATGCATGCTTTCCCAATTGTCTCCATTACCATGAGGTTCATTTTCTACGGTAAGTCCCCAAATAGGAATTCCTTGTTCGTGATAAGCATCTATATATTTTGAAAAAAACAATGCCCAGGTATCATAGTATTCTGGCAATAATTTTCCTCCTACCCAATGTTTGTTGTCTTTCATCCAGGGAGGTGCTGTCCAGGGAGAAGCAAAAATTTTGAATCCCTCTTCAGAAACCGCCATTGCCTCTTTGATCATGGGAATCAAATCTTCCAAATCTTCGTCAACCGAAAAATCTTTGAGTTCTTTATCTTCTGTTGGCGCATATGAGTATTGACTAAGTGAAAAATCACAAGAGTTGATATGTGTTCGCGTAAGCGAATAGTTTGCTCCCTCCTTTCCAAAATAAGCCTCCATAATTTTGGCTCTATTTTCTTTACTCAACTTATTGAGTAAATATGCCGAAGCTTCTGTAAAAGCACCTCCAAAACCTATAATGGTTTGATAACTTTTTTCAGGATTCAATAGGATACGATCTTTGGATACAGAAGATGGGAACTCCTCTATTTTCTTCATTTGATTACCACTTGCTGAAGTTTCGTATACCGCTACCTCAAGAATGTCTTTATCTGTACATGCGCTCATGATCAAAACAATTGCTAGTATGCTATAAATCTCTTTTCTCATTTCAAAAACCAACAGACATTATCTCTTTTACCACAGGTAATTCTACATCTTTCATCATTTCATCAATATCTCCATCATAGGTTTTAGTGATTGGGTTTCCGCCTCTGGTTAATCCCTCAAAAATCCCCTTGTCTACCTGTTCCCAAAGGGCGTATTTTGCTTTTCCGTCTACCGTAATTAATCCAAAATGATTTTCAGAACCCTTATGATTTTGGGCATCTTTCCAGGGTTCATCAAAAGCCTCGAAGTAAAAGCATGAGATTCCCGCTTTATTCGTCCATTCTCGCATATACTTATAGTACAAGGCTTCTTTTAACTCGTCGGTGGCTTTGGAACCATTGGGTCCGTAATGACCGTTAGACACTGTTGCCCATCCGGTCTCTCCAATGTGAATAGGCTTTTCTACCCCTAGACTTTTTACATATTTTGAAACTGCTTGATATTGCTTTTGAGCAAATTTTAAGGCTCGTTGCATGCTAGCTTCTAATTTTTCTTCAGAAGAAAGGCCTTCCTCTTCTACATCAACTCCCCAAAAATCTGGATTATAATGTGTATTGTGATAAGGATATGTGTGCATGGATATATAATCCACGGCTTTGATCAGGTCTTCTAAATCTTTTACATGATAGCTTTCTTCGCCTCCTCCCCAGGAGGCAAAATCATCTGAAGAGGTAATCCAAAGGTCTCTATGTAGTTTACCTTCCTTTTTCAAGTTTTGTAAATAGTTGACCCATTTTAATATCACTTTTGGTGGCACATAGTAGCTTGTCGCCCATCTAATCATAGCTTCATTACCCACTGCAATGACCTTTACAATATCCGGATATTGATTAGCCAAGGCTACCGCTCTTTGTATCTCACCTTCGTTATGTATGCTCTCTACGGTATGATCAGGTTTTTGATCTGTCCAGGCATTTTTGCAATCGATCCATGCTCCTAGCATCACATACATTTCAAAAGTTTTGTCTTCTTGCTTTAATTGCTGTATTGCTTTCAGCAAATTTGAAGCCTGCGCCAATTGCACATTGTACGTTCTTAATACTTTTATATTCATCGCATGTAGGATCTTCAAATCTTCTTTCAGCTGCAGTATGGTGGGCTGAAAAGCTCTCGATGATTTGCGATACCCTCCATAGGATATTGCCAAGTAGTCTGGATTGCCTAAAATGTCTTTTGCGGTAATGCCTTTTGGGGAATGCATAGATTGTTTTGTTTTTTGTTCTTGGTTACAAGACAACATCAGTAACAGCAAAACCAGTGATTGTACTATGTAATGTCTTTGTATCATGTATTATTATTTTAAAATCGTTTTCTCAAGATTTACTTTTATACTTTCAATTTCCCCAGTTCTCTTAAACAATTTTTGTGTTGTTGTGGTGTCCAATTTTAGACCCGGAGTAGAAGAAATGGAACCATCGCGATAGGTGATATCCAAGCAATTTTCTGCAGCTAACGAATACACAATCGGTACCTGACAATAGGTAAACACCAATTCATGTCTATACAATTGCAATGTTTTTTCCTTTTGAGTTACATCGATATAATGAAATGATTTTGGGTGTTTTAGAAATTCTTCTGCTCGTAACAAACATGGGTTAAATCGTAGCCTCCCATTTTCAACAAACACACCTAATTCTCCTAAACGACTTAAAATATCCTCTTTTACCTGGCCAGTCATTCCCGGTTGTTGTGCTCCTTTGCCTGCAGGGGTATGTGAGTATGGATCTGTCGGGAAAGCTCCATACAACTCTGGGGACTTATGGACACCAATCCCTTCATTAATTTCGTAATAATGCTCTAGTAATCTCCCAATAACCTCATCAGACTCTTGATTACGTATCGCTTTTAAACAACATTCCTGTACTGCTAATAACAGTTTCGAAACCATATGCCAATAAATTGATCCTAATCCTTCATATCCATAAAAAGTTCCTGATCGACCTGTAAACGCTTTGTGATTAAATACTTCTTCAAAAATCTCCAGAACTAATTCTCGATCGTTTTGAGCCAGCTCTTTATATGTTGTTGAAAGACAATTCAATTCATTTTTTAAACTATCTGCATTATTAAAATTCCCGTTAAAATGGTAGTTTCCCAGCATATCTTGTTCAATGATCTGGGTATTACCGTCAGTAAGCAAATGCTGAAGTAAAGACGAACTTTCTGCTTTCTCTTTTGGAATGATGTTTTTTTCGGTAAATGTTGGTAATTCTTTATCCGGATATAACAAATAACTGTACTGGTCTGATCTAAACAATTGACTGTGCTTTAAACCGTCCAACAGTTGAAGAGCTTCAACTGAAGATAAATATCCCGAACTTAATACCGCTACCTGCCCTTCTAGCATTTCGCTCAAATAAGAAATGGATATTTCTTCATCATTTTTAACGGTCATCAAATTGTAAGCATGATACATATTATCGTCTCTCTTGTTTGCCGCAATAGAATGCTCTATATACAAAAGACTTATATTGATAAAACCTTCTAAATCATCTCGTAAAATATTCTCTTTTCGACCTGAAAATGATTGCTCATAAATACACAATCTGTAATCACTTGCAGCTACACCAAGGCCATCTAAAATAAGTTTCCGGTCTTTGTCACTTATTTTGCCTGAAAGCACATGTTGGTGATCTTCTAATGTTCGAGTAACCTGAACAAAGAAAATCATCAGCTCTTCAGAAACGGCCGTCCCCTCAATTTTTGAATTGGATAATAGCTTTTTGAAAAAGACCAAGAAACGTCGTAAATAACACAGAGTAACCATCGAAACTCCATTTCCTACCAAAGCATTATTAGCATCATTCCATTCTGGTCGTTGTGTGTTTAACCAGATACCTGCCTCCGGAATAAAATTAGATAGCTTAGCCAAAGTAGTAGCCAATAGCTTTTCTATAAAATTCACCTGATAAATTGTGTCGTTTTGATCTTTTAACAACGCTCCATCGGCTCCTAAAAGGTCTCTTTCTTCGCGTATTTTTTTATCAAGATCATAGTCAAAAACAATAGTATCTTTTGGATGTGCTAAGAGGTCATCGTACGGTTTAATTTTATAAGGCACATTGGCATACACAAATCTATCCTTGTTGAGAAACGGTTGTAATCGCTCTGGATAATGGTCCTGAAAAAACTCTAAAAACTTCAGCAAATAGATGATTTGATGATCTCCCCAATATCCGATATACGACCACGGATCGTGCTCTTCGATCACTTCCCAATCGATCCCTCCTTTGGTAATTCTATAAGGATTATAGCCATCAAACGTACTAGCGTTTAGAAATTTGTGAATCATACTTTCTACAAATTCTGGATAGGCGTGTGCCAAGGCTTCCCAGTTTTGGAAAATATCTCTCCAATTCCCTTCGTAGTCCAAAATTTTGGATCCATCTATCTCGCTTTGGGTATTTATTGAAAACTTGTTCCAAGGCCGGCTTGGGTCTCCATGTCGCCTACTAAACTTAAGTGGCATATACTCTAAAGCAAGTCTTCTGAAATTTTTATCTTCATTCTGATAAGCAGCTTCCCTGAGATCAAAAAGTGTAAACGTATCCGGGAAATTTTTCAACAGGTCCTCATTGTTTTGATAAGCCTTTTTGTTTGCTTGAGTGAGGTAATTGGTAAAATCCCATTTTTCGATGACATAATTCGCATCAAAAATACCACCTCTCATAATATTAAATAAGGTATTAGCATAGTGCCTGGCATTGCCTTTTTTATCTGCGGTTAATTGAAACCCATCTGATGCCGAGGTAAGTTGTATTAATCGCGATGTGCCCAATGCTATATCATCATTTACTTTTTGGATGATCTCACTATCGGCGGCAACAGTTTCCGAAATTTCGACAACCTGTGATGGCCCTTGATTTACATTAGCAACTACCATCCAATCTTTGCTACCTCCGGACGCTATGGTAATTTCAGCGTTTACAAAATAAGCTCCTTTTTCAGCTTTAATATCGACCTCCTGATCTATGTTTAATCCATTTCTATAGCGATCGAGCTGAAATGATGAAAGTAAATATTTGCAATTCTCAAGACCTTTTGACCAGACGATATTTGCTTTTAAAGCTTCGCTAGGTTCAGCACGATCTACAATGATTGCACTAAGCGTATAAATTCCTAATCCATTTTGGTGTACGAGTTGATGCCTTTTGTAAGCATCCACCAAATTACTACGTATCGCCTGTATATCTGTATTCACACCATGTGGCATAATATTTTGCAAGCCATCTAATATTTCTATTTGAATTTCAGAATCCGAATTGTTGATGATGCTACTTTTTCTAACAAATCCATAGGCATTACTCGAATTCCACATATACCTATAGGTTAGTTTTAAATCGTGATTTATTTCTTCGAATAAAATCTTATTCCCATAGGTATTTTTATAGATATTTCTAGAATATTGATAGGTCCCTGAATAGCGCTCAGAAAATGGTTCCCATATTGATAATTTCCCTTCTTTTTTAATTCTAAAAATGCTTTTACTACCTGTCATATCATACGACTCGGTAATTTTATCATCGGTATAGTATGGAAAAATAGCATAGTCTGAATTTTTTCTACCCACAGATAATCCCCCATTGCTGGATATAAACATCCAGTGATTGGCATCACTCACGATACTCATAAAAAAGGGGCGCATAAGATCACTATTCGAAATTCTATAAAATTGTTCGTTTTGGATAGTGACCGATTCGAGCTTTATCTCTTTATCTTGCCTTGTTCCCGGTGTTAATACGGAATCTTTTACCATTTTTAATTAAAGTTAGAAGGTTGTTATTTTGGTTCAAACAGGGCCAAGTAACCTAATCCTCGACCCTGTAGATTTGATTGGTTAGAATATTAGTTTGGTGTGATATTGAAATCGTCTAAATAAAAGGTGACATCTGCAGGTGTGGTACCGGGATCAACGTTTCCTGGTTTTACCACCAACATCGTATATACCGTTTCGTCTGATGAGTTAGGAAAGGGATTCGCAGACAAATCAAAAGACATTTCTACCCAATCATTTGCTGTTGCTAATGTTTGGGTATATGGTGCAGGATTACCGATACCCCCTGGATTGGGAATAGCCACAATCTCTAAACGAACTTCTTGATTAGGTTGTGTAGAATAAATCTTGAAGGTAATCGTCGAATTGTTTGTAAAACTCCCGGTATTGAAAATATTTTGAAAACCTCCAAACCCATCTGCACCTGTTAATTTAATAAACTGATACACCTTATCAGAAGTATTGATCCCTCCCGAAACTGGATTATCTACGATTTCTCTGGATTGATTAGATCCAAAAGAAACATTAAACCCTTCGCAGCTTTCAAAATCAACAGGGAAAGAAGTCACATCCATTGTTGGTCCTCCTACACATCCAACTCCTGTTCCGCCAGCACTAAAGAGTCTGAAATCATCTATAAAATAGGTTTCCTCGGTGTTGGTATTCAACTCAAAGAACAATATGATTTTATCGTATTTACCGCTTTCTCCACTATCAAAATTAAAGGTTAACTCCTCCCAGGCACTAGCTACACTCGTGGCAGCTGCTACCTCTACATTTATTGCCGCATTGGTTTTGTCCTCTAATTTGACCAGTACATTGGTTCCTACATTTGGAGACCATACTTTCATCTTAAATCCTCCATTCGCATTAAAATCAAACTTAGCATCAAAATCAATTTGATTGTTGGCAAATAGTGCTGCTCCCGATCTATCAATTTGCCCTACTTTACAAGAAGTATTCACTGCATTGTCAAAATCTGGATTATCCACAAAGGATAGACCTGCATCAAAAGAAGCTATGCTAGCTGTTGGATCTGTTTGGAAGGTTAAATTAAAATCTGCAGCATCCAAAGATTGAGTGGTCTCTGGAGTACAAGGATCTGGAACCATTACCGAAACCTGGTCGATATCGTCTACAAAGAATGTTCCTGCTGCCGTACCCGGACCATCTACAAAAATCACCATGTCATTATACGATCCCGAAGAATTAAGGGTGAAAGTCAATTCTTCCCATCCAGAACCACTGTGGTTTTGTACATTTTCAACCGGTGCCTCTGTACCATCTTCAAATTTCAATAAAATAGGTAAGGCCTGATCTGAATATAATTTCAGTCTTACCCCTTTATCCATAGCAAAGTCGATAGCCGTATCCAAATTAAAGAAAGCATTCTCCCAGTTTACTCCTGCATTTGTAATTTGCCCTACCATAGTAGGATCGCTGTTTATTCCTGATAACTGTGGATTGTCTACTACTGTAAATGATACATTACCTATAATCTTGGTTACATAATCAATCCCTTCACAATCAAAATCTATTGGTATTTCTAATAAAGTATCTGTACAAGGGATATCTGCGGTATTAATTTGTGAGATATCATCTATATAAAACGTGCCTGCTGTGGTACCCGGACCATCCACAAATAAGGTGAATCTTGAAAAAGCATCTGGAGAATCGAAAGTAAAGTAGATTACTTCCCAACCTGTTCCTCCGTGACTAGCAGTAACCTCTACATCGGCTCCGGTACCTTCCTCTAGTTTTAGTAAAACATCTATTGGAGTATCCGACCAAAAAAGCACTCGTACTGATTTTTGTTCTGCTAAATCTAATGGATCACCCAAATTAAAGAAGAAACCTTCAAAAGCAGCTCCGCTATTTGTGATTTGCCCCACATTTGAAGTACTGGCATTAGCTCCCGTAGGATCTGGGTTTTCTACAATCGCAAATGTAGCGCCATTAAATACACTTACTTCATAATTTACATTAGCATCATCAAAATTAACCGGAAACGTAATTGGAAGAGGAATGTTAATACGAATTTCATCTTCAAAAGTACCTTCTGCTCCTGCTCCATTTTTTGCAGTTAATATTACGGTGTAATTACCCGTAGGATATGTTTTTACAGGGTTGATCTCTGTAGAAGTCGTACCATCTCCAAAATCCCAGGTATAACTATCTGCATTTTCTGAGAGGTTGATAAAAGATACTCTTCCTGTATCTTCATTTATAGTTTGCGCAAAGCTTGCTACAACTTGCGGTAAATTGTTATCATCATCATCTTCACACCCTAAAAAGGCAACTGTTATTACCAAAAGACAAATTATCCCGGTTCTTGTTATTAATTGTTTCATGAGTGATATTATTGTTTTAGAGGTTATATGAAACTTACCGTATACTCATTTCTTTGTGAGTCAACACAATACGCTATGGCTCGTTTCATCATTTCTTCTTAATTGGTTTAATTAGTTTCTATATTTTCATATACGCGAACATAGTCGACGACCATGGTTTGAGGGAATACAGTTTCTGCATTGGGTGGACCTGGCAAGTTGCCCCCAACAGCCAGGTTTAAAATGATGTAAAACGGTCTATCGTTGAATACCCATTCTCCTTCCCCATTAGTCTCTTCTGCCAAAACTTCGGGAGTCATTTGGTAATACAACACATCATCTACATAATAATTGATATAGTCTGGTCCCCATTCTATCCCATAAATATGAAAGTCGGTATCCACTCGGCTATCCTGGAAGGTGTACGTCTTAGATATAGAATTTGCGCCAGAGTACCCAGGTCCGTGAACAGTACCGAATATTTCTGTCGGGGCATCCCCCGTATTTTCCATGATATCTATCTCGCCTATCTGAGGCCAGATGTTGCCATCACTATCATCACCTAACAACCAAAAAGCTGGCCACATGCCTTTACCAAAAGGCAGGCGTATCCGCGCCTCAAAACGACCATACTGCTGTTGAATTTTTCCTTGGGTCTGTAATCTTGCAGAAGTGTATTGCGCTCCATTAAAATCTTCCTGGCGAGCAGTGATTAATAAAAAACCATTCTCTACAGTGACGTTTTCGGTTCTATCTGTATAGAATTGTAACTCATTATTTCCCCATCCTGGAATTCCTTGTTCTGAGCCATCGCCAATATCAAAATTCCAAAAAGAGGTATCGATTTGCCCATCTACATCAAAATTATCTTCTGCTACCAAACTAGTGAATGTAGCAACTGTTTGAGTATCATCGGTCCCACAGCCTGTAATACAAAGACTGGAAACAAATAGAAATCCAATTATTTTATTTAAACTCTTATTCATTTTTCAATTTTTTATTCTCTGTAGAAGTATATATTATCGATTATAAAAGAACTCCCATTTGATATAAAGGCAACTCTTGCGATGTTATTCAAATTAGGTGAGCCTAAAAACCCACCACCTGTTGCTTGGGTAAAAGCATTAATAGGTATGTCTATCCCGACCCATGTTCCTTCTGTTAGGTCTGAACTAGGTACAACAAATCCTCCTCCCGTATCGTCTCCTCCACCATCAGCGTTATCCGCTCCAAAGTCGATTAATTCAACCGTAAGTGCTGGATTGGTAGAACTAGTCAGCTGTACATCTACATGCAGGTGAGTCATCCCTGATACGTCATTTGTACCATCCCAACCTAATCCTACAAAACCTAAATTATCATAAGTAACAATCTGATCCCCATTAAAGCTTTGGGTTTGGACCTGTACATTTGGATCATTGAATATTGCGAAGTTCAAATTAGTAACACTAGTATAGGCATCACTAAATATGGATATTACATCTCCCGGATCTCTAACCGGAGGTGTTTCTGCACCTACAAAACTGCCAAGTACTTCTAAGTTCAAAGATCCTTGGGCCAAAACCCCGTCGAGTTGCCCTGTAATGGTTGTGGTACCTTCGCCAACAATTTCAATCAACCCGAGTTCATTCACAAACGCTACGTTTGTATCGGATGACGAAAAATCAAAGTAACGAGGTGCTGGTATAACAGTAATATTTTCACCACTAGGTGCATTAAATATGGCTTCTAAACCAACCACTGGTAAGATGGTTCCCGTAAAGCCCTGCTCTGTTAAATCTTCTCCAGAAAATATTGCAGGCCTTAATTGAGCTATTGTACTTAAGTTTTCAAACCGTAATTCATCCATCCAAAAGGTAAAACCAATCTCATTCCCGTTAGGTTCTGAATCGATGATATCTAAGCCTCCGGCAGAAAAAACAAACATTCCTTTCTCTTGCACCAATTTTGAAGGATCTGGAATTGGTACAATGTATTTTCGCCAATCTGTTGATAGTGGAATGTTTCGTCGTTCGACTGCAAATTTGTTTTCTTCAAAATCTGTCCCAAAGCCTACCAAACCTATACTAGCGGTGATAGAAGCCCGAGCCCAAAAAGTTAAGGCCGTGTATTCTGTTAAATTCCTTCCTTCTCCTCTATCCAGGAATATGCCTCCTACAAAATTTCCATTAGGATCATTTGGAGCTGGTACATCAATTCTTATGGAAGAATTCCCTTCAAAGGCCACATCATCATCTGTACCAAAGGCTTCAGGATTAGCGCCAAGTGCGGGATCAAATGATCTAAAAAATTCGTCTGTTAAACCTACTGGGCTATCTGTGTAAATTTCGGCGGTATTTGGAAAAGTCGCAAAGACTGCTTCGTCTGAGAGTCCCCTCTCGCAGCTCGATAGTAGTATTAAAACCAATGTCAAAGAGAATATGGTTTTCACGTTTATATGTTTTCTATTCTTCATTTTCATTGTATTATTTTCCTATGTTAATGTGTAAATACGTTCTTATCTCCCATTCATTACCATCATCAAATCCGACTGGACTTAATACGGGTACTGGTGGAAAAGTGCCTGGTGGAACCGCTGTTGGTGAATACCTAGGAGAGAATTCATCTAATGAACGCCATGTACCTCGAACCCCTATTCTGGTGTTCGGTAAAATAAACCAGTCCGGCTTCCCTATAGAAGTAGATATATCCAACATTAATTGGACAGGATACGTTAAATTGAAATCACGATGATAATCATAAGGTCCCCAATCGTTTATTTGAAACGTATGTTGAAACTTCCATTTTTTGTAGATCACTCGAATATCTCCCCCAATTCTATCAATGGCTCTGGGATCACTTCCGTTAGATTGCCCCTTACCAGCAAACAAGTTGGCTACTAATGCCAAGTCTGGATTCATTTTGGAGACAATACGGGAATTTACTTCCCATAAATCCTTAGCAGGCACAGAATTAGGAAACGCAAATATGGTACGATCTGCTAAAAAACCGATATGTGCATCCATTGTTGTTGGCAGATGCCAGTACACGAATCCTAAATTAAATGCAAGTTTGGCATCTTCGGACCTATCACTATCCCATTGATAAAACCATGAACCAGGGGTTGGATCGTAGGTAAATAATATTTCTCCCGCTGTTGTTTTTCTGTTGGCTCTAACTACGAAAGGATCGACAAGTATATTTCTTAATCTTCCTGCTCCGCCAACATCATTGGGTATGGCATCCACTAATGGTTCTTGCCATAAAAAGTTAGGCGCTATTTGCCAGTCTCCTATGGTATAGGTAAACCCTGTTAAAAAACTATTTTGATTTCCGCTCCCATTATCTTTCAGTTTCCATCCGGCAAATGATTGTGTTTGATCGACCCCCCCCATTGGCGACCAATCCTGTGACACCTCCTAGCGCGTACCAATTAAATTTTCCTTTTGAATAGGTGACTCTCGCTTTAGCTCCCCAATTGTCGTCACTATTTACCTTATCCTGATATACTACATAATTCCCTGGTTCGCCTCTTACATCTTGATATGTAATATCATTTAGTGGGCTACCTGCCCATATTCCTCCCAGTGTCACTCCAAATGCACCAAAGTCCTTCTCTACCACTAATGTAGCTCTCTCCGTAGGCCAAGGCGGAATTACACCACTTCGTACCTGATTAGCATCCAGGATACGGCGACCATTTTCATCCAATTCTACATCCGTTTCAAAATCTCTGTGGTAAATACCTGTAATATCGAAGTCTTTGATCTTGGTAGTATACTTAAGTATTGCTGTAGGATTAGCTCCCCACCATATTTGAGGTCCAAATGCTGCTTTTAACCCGTTTAGATCTCCTTTACCATCGATTTCCATTCCCAAAATTTCACCATTATAGATATCTAGATTAGGACCATAGTTAGCCTCGGGATATAAGCCAAAAAAATCACCTTCATATCCCCAATGATAATGCCCTGTTCTGTAGAATCCCTTTATATCGGCAATTTTTGTGTTCCATTCGTATTCAGCATTATACACTCGAAGCCTGTTAAAATCTTCTATTTCAACATCCAGGTCATTCCCTCCTTCTACACCTTGCACCATAACTGGTCTACCTACACTTTCATAAAACAATTCATTGATAGGGTTTTCAGCAACATTACCGAGGATGTTAAAATTAACATTGGCCCGCATACTAGGGGAAGGTCTTCCTTCTACACCTATGTAATAGGATTCCATATGATCAAAACCCAATTGATTTGGAAATACATTTGCATTTGGATCTTCATTTTCTGGAGTTGTGATTAATGATCCCCCGGTATTAAATGTTGTGAATTCGGCTCGAAGCTGGCTCAACCTTATTTTCCCTCCTCTTTTGGATTCGAGGGCGGCTTTATCGCCACGAGCTCTAAGCACAGCATCAGTAATTTGAATATTGTTGAAATAATTAATTACAAAATCCAATGTCATTCCATCATCGTATGGATTCAATCGATGCGCCTCTTTTAGTGCGTAATATGCTGCACGCGGATATAATTCGTAAAGTCCTCTTTCGTTGGTTGGTCCTTTGGCACAGATCCCAAACCATTCTTCATTCATATTATTATCGTCGCTTTTTTCCTGGTCTCTGCTATATCCCCCATTAGACCACGAAGCGGCATTGTCATGCACATCCAAATTTTCGGTTTGCTTATATTTCCACCATCCATCACTAAATTGAAAGGTGAACCCTCCTATGGAGTTTTCTGCTCTTCCAAGTCCGGCGGCGTTTTCATAAATTTCTTTCCAATTCCCAAGATTATAGTATGCCTGAGAGTATTGATCTTCTTGGTTATCCCTAGCATTGAAAGCATCTCCTCCAAACTCTGCAAAAAGAATAGGTAATCCAAGTTCGTCTTTTACCCGTTGAAAAGCATCTCCAAAAGATATCCCACGGTACATATTCGTACCATAAATATCAATATCGGTGCATTCTTCTTTTACAATATCAGCATATAATAGATCCCCATTACAAATTGCGATGGGATGTGATTGGTCTATTGCTTTCACTTCTTTCGCTGCATCATTAAATGCTTTGTACAATGCTCGGGCGGCCAATTTAATTCCTGCACTCGTATCATTGATAGGTATGTCTTCGGTTTCTGCTCCAGTCCACGATAAGTGATAATTATTTTCGTTTCCTATCATGTAGAGTAACAACCCTGGCGTGTTTTTGTAGGTATTCGCCATAGTTCTGGCCTCTTCCATTAACACCTTTCTTGTATCGGGATCGGCATAGTCTGTTTGTGGTACCCAAGCACCGTTTATGGTAAGTCCATACGCTCCAAAAGTGATATTGAGCATGGTATAAATCCCATAATTTTCATAGATATACTTGATCCATTTGGGCTTAAGATTATACGTACGTATAGCATTAACCCCCATATTTTTCAAAAGGGTCATTTCGCCATCGATCGCAGCTTTAATAATGTCGTCGGATTTTGCCCATATTCCCGGGTCAGTAATGGTGGTACCAATGGGAACATAATCCCAATTTACCCCGTTGACCATGAAATCTTTTCCGTTGACTACCAACTTGATCCCACTATTATCGGTAACCACTGATACCTGATCAGCTTGTGCGCTTACAATTACGGTACCCAAAAACAGTATGAATTGTAGAAAATTAGTTCTCATAGAGTTTATTGACTTTAAGAATGACTTTAAAAAAATGTGAAGAAATTTTGTTTAGTGATGGTAACTAAAATCATGCTTCAAGTGATGTTCAGCATATCAATTTTGTTATTGTTTGTTTTTTTGTTAAAAATTTCCCCGATAGAGTAAACTTATCCTAAAAAGGTAGGAGATCCACAAAATACACCTCAACAAAAAACATACATCGCAACAAAAAAGGTGTTTTATTGCGTTATTCTCATTCTTAAGGCTATTGTTTAAAGGATCTCGCAACGGTGATTAAACAAGCGTTAAAAATTGTCTCCCCACTCTTGTTGTATAGGTAATGTATAGGTGATTGTTTGATCCGTATAGGTAGTCTACAACTCTAGAATGTAGTTAACCAGGTTTTCTTCGTGCTGAAGATTTAGTTTTTTCCGAAGCCTGTAGCGTTTAATTTCTACACTTCGCGCAGAGATATTAAATAAAGGTGCGATTTCTTTTGAAGAAAGATTAAGGCGTAAATACGCACAAAGTTTAAGATCGTTTGGGGTTAGGTCTGGATGAGTTTTTTTGAGTTTTTTCAAAAACTTTCTATCTACATTGTTAAATGCTTCTTTGAAAAATTCCCAATTATCGTGATGATTTAGATTTTCATCAATAATATCTACAACAGGTTTCACTGATCTCTCATCTGAAATCGCAACGAGATGATTCTTAATTTGAGTAAGTAGTTCATTCTTTTTGGCTACATCGATAGTGGACGCCGCTAGTTCTTTGCTCTTACTCTCAAACTCTTTTTTGAGCTGTTCATTCTTGATGCGAATGATTTCCTTTTCGTTTTGGATATTGGTTAGCTCTATTTCTCGCTGGTTGTTTTCAATTAATTCGGTTTGTTTTCTTTTATAGTATCGCTTGTACATGATATGCATAAACACAGAAAACAAAAGAACTGCTAACACATAAAAACCTAACATAAGATTCGTAACATACCAGGGTTTAGCTATTGTAAACGAATAACTTCCAACATTGGCAGATACTTTATTACCTATTCTGGACCTCACATTAAATGTGTATCCTCCAGGTGGTAGGTTTTGAAAGGATACCAAGGAGGTTTCTGACCATTCGCTCCAATCATCATAAATCCCCTGTAATTGAAACTGATATCTTGGTTTCAAATATCGATTATACTCTGGAGCATAAAAGGAAATCCTGAAGTTATTCTCTGAACTCTTGAAATCTCCTTCTAAAGTATGATCGACCCTAGTTATCCCTTCCTGCTGTTTTTTGTTGGATGTTGGAATAACACTTTCTAAATAGACCTTAAAATCTCTAACACTTAATTTATCGATATCAACAGTTATATACCCAGAACTGGTACCAAACAAATAAGTGCTTTTGTCACCCAAACTCATCGCACTTTCGTATCCGGTAACACTATTTCTTTCTTCTGTGGTAAAAGGGATATTACCAATCTTTGGGGTTTTGCTCAAAGTCCCCTGAGTAACAAAACTAATATTGGATTTGGTAAAAACCCATAGATTATCTTGTTGATCCAGAACCAACTTCCCAGAAGTATAGTCTTGCTCTGTATATATAGAACTTAAAAGGCTATCTCTATTAAATCTTGTATTTTGGGAATCATATTTAAAGATTCCATCTTTGTAGGCATACAGCAGATCTCCCTTGTAAGTTACCAGTCCAGAATTAGATCCTATTATCGTAGTATCAATTGTGATGTTCTCTATTTCTGAAAAGTTAGGATTCACAGCGATCCTAAATACTCCTTTATATTCGTGATTCACAAAAATATCCTTTTCAACAACTTCAAAATACCGTGAAGAGTTATTAAAGCCTTCAATTTTGTTCTTTAATTCCCAATTCCCATTCACGTTTTCCAAAACATACAAACCGTCATAATTTCCTTGCAAGATTGTATTGGGATATTTTTCGAGAGCGCTGATTTTCCAGGTTCCTGGCACATTAGATATTTTGGTTACCTCATCATTTTCAACCAAAAATGTTCCCGCATTATGCCCACAAAAAAGCACATCATTAATCTTTTGCAAACACCAGACTTGTCCTTGAGTTCCTTTTACAAATTCAAAATCATCCTTGCTCTCAAGGTTTTTATAAAATAATCCTTGATTAGTCCCTAGATATAAGTTATTGCTGTGGATAGCGGCCGCATAAACACTCCCCAAGATTCCTCTTTTATTGCTATAAATTCTAAAGGGTGAATCTATATTGATATAACTGATACCGCTGTCGAGTCCTAACCAAATATTGTTATCCGTATCCTCAAAAACAGATAAGACGGTATTATTTATCAAGCCTTTATTCTGATCGATTTGATATACTAACTCTCCTTTACCATCTAGATAAATAAGCCCATGAGAAATCGTTCCTAAAACAAAACTTTTATCTGATAACCTAATCGCATTATAGATACTTATTTCGGACAACAAGGGATTATTAAATGTGTTCCAGGAGGCAACTTCATCATTTTTCAAGCGATAAAAACCATTATCTCTAGTCAGGAACAATAGTTCATTATTTTCAGGAAAGAGAGCAACTACTTCGTTATTTTTAACAATAGGATCATCGGTAACCAGAATAGCTTTGCCATTCTCAATTCGAAATATTCCTTCTTTTAAGATTTGGAAATAAATATATCCGTTAACCTCTACCACTTTGGTGATGGTATTACTAGCATCAATAATGTTTACAGAACTATCATTTAGATCATAAATGTAGATTCTGTTTAGGGATTGAAACACGATCCAATTTTCGATATCTATAATATTCCAAAACTCTTCATCTTCTAACAGACCTTTATTGATCTTTTGAGATATCGAGGTGTACTGCAACATCCCGTCTCCTGCTCTTGTCCAATATCCAAACTCCATGTAGCAACCCGTATAGATTTTATCATTTACTACTTTAACTGACCTAAGAATGGATTCATTTGGTGAAGGATATAATTTCCAAATCGCTCCGTTGAATTCTAACAATCCTTTATTGTTAGCCACATACATGAGTTTATCTGAAGCTTGAGAAATGGACCAATTTTGGTTTTCGGCATTGTATTCCTTTGGAGAAAAATTTTGTATAGGGGGTAACTCCTGTGCATTACCAAAAGTACAGAAGCAAACCAATAATAAGAGTACTATGCGTTTATACGATCCCAATTAAGAAAAGAAATATATTGTTAATACAATAATACAAATTATTAATTCAACGACTATTTTACTCTTTTTAAGACAGTTGAAACACTTCATCCATGAAAAAAGGGTAATCCTTGTGCACACAACTATATTTTGTTTTCATGGTGGGTATTGAGAAAATTCCTTTTTAAAGAATACCCCTCAAATCCTTTTTATTAATTTTTTGATGCAACAAAAACGGATACAAAAGTTCATCAACATCGTTCAAAAAGATAAAAGGAACTATTTTTCCTTACGTCACTCTATTTTTTTTCATCTTTTTTCAAAAATAAATTTCAGCAAAAAACTCACAGTTCAAAAAAATCAAAAAAAACAAATAAGCACCTGATTACTAAAATATTACACTATCATTCGATATCAAAATCTACTTTCCAAAAACTTCTTTTCTGCATTTCGCGAACAATCATTTTTTATATTTTTATAACATTTTAGCGAACGTTCGCTTTTTTAATCAAAAACTTTTTTTTAATATTGTCCTGTAATTAATTTACTGCGATACAATAAGAATCGTATTTCAAAAAGAGAATCTGGGAGACGATGTTAAGTATCTATTTGCATTCTAATTATTAATAAAAACAAAAATCTAAAGGATGAAATCTCAAGTAAAAACTAAAACACTGGTTACAAGTTGGGCTATTAATAATACTATTGATTACAACACAGAGAAAACCAACAATTCGAAATAAGCATTAACCCTTAAAATAAAATTTTAAAAAACTTAATTATGACTACTTATAATTCAGCTCTTGATACGGTTCGTAGATTAAAAGCAAAACATGGAAATACCTGGACTACTATAAGTCCAGAAAATGCAGCTCGTGTTGCTACGCAAAACCGATTTAAAACCGGATTGGACATCGCTAGATATACTGCCGCTATTATGCGCAAAGACATGGCAGAATACGATGCAAACCACGTAAACTACACACAATCTTTAGGTTGTTGGCATGGTTTTGTGGCCCAACAAAAAATGATCGCAGTAAAAAAGCATAGAGGGACCACAAACAAAACGTATTTATACCTTTCGGGTTGGATGGTTGCCGCATTACGTTCTGAGTTAGGACCTTTACCAGATCAGTCTATGCACGAAAAAACTGCTGTACCTAAATTGATCGAAGAGATCTACACTTTTTTACGCCAGGCAGATGCAGTAGAACTAAATGACCTTTTCCGTCGTTTGGATGCTGGTGAAGATGTGCAAGATCAAATCGATAATTTTGAGACTCACGTGGTGCCAATTATTGCTGATATAGATGCTGGTTTTGGTAATGAAGAAGCTACCTACCTTTTGGCTAAGAAAATGATTGAAGCTGGTGCATGTGCACTGCAGATCGAAAATCAAGTATCTGATGCTAAGCAATGTGGTCACCAAGATGGAAAAGTAACCGTTCCGCATGAAGATTTTATCGCTAAGCTAAATGCACTTCGATATGCATTTTTGGAATTAGGAGTAGATGATGGTGTAATTGTAGCCAGAACTGATTCTGAAGGAGCTGGTCTTACTCAAAAACTACCGGTTTCTGTAGAAGAAGGAGATTTGGCATCACAATACATGGATTTTATTGATGCTGAAGAAGTAAGCCTGGAAGAAGTAAATGAAAATGATGTACTTTTTAGACGTAACGGTAAATTGGTTCGCCCAGTAAGGTTACCAAACGGTTTATATAAATTTAAAGAAGGATCTAATATTGATCGTGTAGTATTGGACTGTATTACGAGTTTACAAAATGGTGCTGATCTACTATGGATCGAAACACCAACACCAAATGTGAAGCAAATCGCTCACATGGTAAATAGAGTGAAAGAAGTGGTACCAAACGCAAAGTTGGTGTATAACAACTCACCATCTTTTAACTGGACGATCAACTTCCGTCAGCAAGCATTTGATCTAATGGTAGAAAATGGTGAAGACACTACAGGATATGAACGAGCAGAATTAATGGATGCTAAATACGACGGAACTGAATTAGCAGATAGAGCAGACGAAATGATCCGTATGTTCCAGGCAGAAGCATCTCGTGATGCAGGGGTATTCCACCACTTAATCACACTGCCAACATACCACACTACTGCATTGCATATGAATGATTTGGTAGAAGGATATTTTGGAGACATGGGTATGCTAGCGTATGTTGGATCGGTACAACGTCAAGAAATCCGTAAAGGAGTATCTTGTGTAAAACACCAACGAATGGCAGGTTCTGACCTTGGTGATGACCACAAAACGTTCTTTGCTGGTGACAAAGCCTTAAAAGCAGGCGGTGCCAAAAATACCAGTAATCAATTTGAATTAAAACCAGAATCGGTTCTTGATAAATAAGAACAAATTACATAACTACAACAAAAAGCCAGCTTCGATGAAGCTGGCTTTTTTATTTATTTTATAAAGAACTAATTAAAAAATCTTCAATAATAAAACTACAACTATTGCATTCTTATTATTCTTCAAAAGGATCCTCTGGTTCATCGGGTTTTGGATCAGTAGATCCGCATCCAGCCATTGGACAACCTCCACCGTGTATGATTTGTAATTGTTCTCTTCCTAATCTCTTCGTTCCTTCTAAATTTAAAACTTTGCGTAACATAAGCTTCATTTTTTATTAAATAGTACATCCCTGAACCTTTATAGACACTCAGGAAATATGTCTCATTGTACGAGAATATACTTATGAGTTCCTCAAACCATTGTTATGTTACCTGTTCACATGTTTAATAATTCCAAAGCCCTTTCGATTCCGCTATCTTTTTCTTCCTGAAAATCTATAGTTGAAAAGAATGGCACTTGATTTTCCTGATTTTCGGGTCCTATTCCAACTACTTCAAACACTTCGCCTTGTGCATCACTATATATTTCATTAGACAACCCTACTTCTGCACCATTGGGTAATATATGAGTGAGAATTGTAGAAAAAGCACCATTCGTATTTTCTCCTACAATGGTGACATACGGTAAATCTTTCATACATAGTGTAAAAAGCTCGGCCGCACTAATCGTATAAGGACTTGTGAGCAATACAATATCGTCGGTAAATTGGAAATTGCCCTTAGGCCCCACTGAAAAGGGCATATTTTCTGTAAAACCATCCCCTAGTCTGGCTTTTTTGAAATATGATACCCGTTCCTGATCTACAAATCGAGATACTATATCCAGCGCTACCGTGTCAAACCCTCCATCATTAAAACGCATATCAATAACCAATTTAGAAACCCCCGATTCTTCAAGGTCACTCATCATTTGGTCTAACACAGTATTTAAAGCTGTCAATTCATTGTCAAAACTTGTTCCATATCCTTCCATCGATCCGATAATGATATATCCAACATCATTACCAATCATCCCCCATACCATTCTCTGATTATCATCTATTTCAAAATTGCCTCCTAAGTATTCCCCGATTATAGTATTCACTTTTTGATCTACAAGATTTGAATAATCGGTTTCACTCTCTATGAGCAGTTCTCCACTTAAGTTCGCATTTAGTCTTTCTAATAGTTTTGGGTCTCCAGAATTAATTTCCACATTATTCTCTTCATCAAAAATGCTTACATGACCATCTTCTAATACATAGGCAAGCTCTTCTATCACATCATAAAAATTTTCTTCTGTAACTTGATCTCGTAAACCTTCATATTGAGACCAATCGATATTCCTAGCCTCAAAAAAGGCGTAGTAATCATTAAAAATATTCCAGAAATGATCAAAATTAACCGTTGGATCTTCGGTTTCAGAAATCATATCTGGAAGGCAGTTTGGATTCGGATTTTGCACCCTGGTAAATATGATTTCAGAATCTGATAGCTCTGAAGTCCCAATTATTTCATTTTCATTCACTTGATCCAAGGTAAATCCGAAAAAATTTTCTGGTACAAAATTGGCATCCTGTATAGCGCATCCAGCCGAATTAAAATTGTAAAACACATCTGTGCCGTTCGTAAATTCGAATACCCAACCTTTCTCGGCTACTTCCCAAAATCCATCATCTATTGAATCTCCGGATGAAACGGTATCATCATCATCAGATTGACAGGATACGATAAAAAATAGCAGAAAGACCAAACTTCCTGTTATCACCCTGGGTAAGTTGATGTTTTTAAGCAAAATGAAAAAAAAACGAATTGATTTTTGGAATGACTTTATCATTATATATCTTTTTGATTAACTCGTATAAAAGTATGTGTATCAAAAAAATAAATATGTGATTTTGATGCTCAAGAAGTACTAAAACGTAAGTGTTTTACGAATTAGGACCTTTTTGAAGTTTTCTGAAAGCCCCCGGAGACATCCCCAAACTCTTTTTAAAGACGCTATAGAATGTACTCTTAGATTTAAAACCTACCTCCATCCCAATGGCTTCGAGAGAATATTTATTGAATATTGGATTATGCAACAGATCTTTGGCAGCTTCAATTCTATATTCGTTTACAAATTGGATGACACTTTTATTGGTTTCTTGATTGATAATTTGGGATATGTACCCTTCACTTGTTTCTAATTGTGTGGCTAAGTCCAGCCTACTCAAAAGAGGGTTTTTGTATAACTCTTCCTCTTCCATTAATACATATAGCTGGTTGGTGATTTTAGAAACAGTGTCTTCGTTTATTTTCTTTTTGATCTGAGTACCGTTTGTCGTTTTTGCAACCAAATATTGGTGTATTTCTTCTTTTTGAACAACAATCTGCAGTCTAAATACTCCGTAATACAATATCCACCATGATAAGATAGAAAGCACTATCCACATCAAATTTGTAGCATATTCTGAATTGAGTATATAAAACTCTATACTCGACAAAAGCCAACACATAATAATACTTATTATGAAAAGGTTCAATCGTAATAACCAACGTTTTTTATCTTCCGAAATGGCAGCGTCTTTTATTAGTTTTCTCCCCCAAAAAATTAAAAATACATTGTACACAAATGAAGTATTATCCATAATGAAGAACACCAAATCATAATATTCTGAATCGTAAAAGTCAAAAACAGTGTTTACATAAAGAATAGTCTCTATAATGAAAGCAGCTATAAAAGGAAGATAAAGCCATTTATACCAACTTTTTTGAAGATACTCATGTTGCATTTGAATTAGAAAATAAGTAAATAGAGTAACTCCACACAGATACTCCCATACTGGATTATCTAAGACTTCTAAAACCGTATCTACTACATCAAACCACCCTAATAAGGTCAAACTGGTGAGTAAGAACAATGATAGTGAAAGATAGTTGTTGGCACGATTTCTATAAAAAGAAGTGGTGACCAAAGAGATACTTATAAAATACCCTACAATTCCACTGGCCATAATTGCAACATCTAATACAGTTTTATTCAATCTTTATAATAATTAATGATTCTCAAACTATATAACGGATTCTAAGTAAACTATGTTACAACTTTGTCATGGCTATTTACAAAATAGATTCCAAAATACGTATTAGAAGTCAATTCAAGCAAATGCTTTTGACTAGAATAAAGTAATTTTAATGCAGAGGTGTGAAATCGAAAAAACAAGTTTTTTACCAAACGTTTGGTAACTTTAATGTGTTTTGTATATTTGTCCCATGAGACCACAAAAAGTTTTGGACATCGATATGATCACTAAGTTAACGGAAGTCTTCCGTGAACGAGGTTATGAAGGAACAAGCCTGGCCGAAATTGCCAAGGCTACAGGTCTTAAAAAAGCAAGCTTGTACCATAGATTTCCTAATGGTAAACAAGAAATGGCCGAAGCTGTGTTATCTCATGTTGATGAATGGGTAGAAACTCATATTTTCAAAGTTCTTTTAGACGAAAGTCGAACACCAGAAGAACGTTTGATAGCCGGATTGGATAGCATAAGAAATTTTTATAATAATGGTGAGCAGGTTTGCGTTTTTCGTGCGTTATCGATGAAATCAGGCCTAGAACTTTTTCAGACACAAATTGAAAATGGGATGAAAAGATGGATTGAAGTTTTTGAAATTGTTGGTAAGACATTTCAAATTTCTCCGTCTAAAGCTAAAGAAGAAGCCATTCAAACCTTAGTAGAAATTCAGGGAAGTCTTATACTGGTAAAAGGACTATCCGATTTAAAAATATTTGAAAACACCCTACAAAAAATTAGAAACAGATACATAACAGTATAAAATTTTTTAACCAAATTATTTACCGTTCGTTCGGTAAAAAATAAATCATAATTATGGAACAAAAACATCCTTTACCTCCTTTTAACGAAGAGACCGCAAAACAAAAAATCCAGATGGCCGAAGATGCCTGGAATAGTCAAGATCCTGTAAAAGTATCCAAAGCATATACTTTAGACACGGAGTGGCGTAATCGAAATCAATTTATTAATGGCAGAGAAGAAGTACAAGCTTTTCTAGCCGATAAATGGAAAAACGAGTTAGACTATAAATTAAAAAAAGAATTATGGGCATTTAAAGATAACAGAATAGCCGTAAGATTCGAATATGAGTATCGAAATAAGGATAACCAATGGTTTAGAGCTTATGGTAACGAAAACTGGGAATTCGATGAAAATGGACTTATGAAAAAAAGATATGCCAGCATCAACGATCTAGCTATCAACGCATCGGATCGAAAATTATAACCAAAAACTATAAACCATTAAAAAATAGAAAACATGAAAAACTTAATGCTAACTGCTCTGGCACTACTAGTCATAGTCGCCTGTAATCAACCTGCTAACCAAAGCGACATCAATAAAGAAAATGCAACTGAAATAAGTACAGAACATCAAACTAATGGTGATAAAAAGGAAACAAATCCCACTATCGCGTATAAAAAAATGAATATTGATGGTGTAAACGTAGCCTATCGTGAAGCCGGTAATCCAAATAATCCAACCATTGTTTTACTACATGGGTTCCCTGCTTCTTCTCATCAATATCGCAAAGTATTAACACAGCTATCAGACGAATTTCATCTGGTTGCACCAGACTATCCAGGATTTGGAAACAGTGATTTTCCATCTAAAAAAGAATACACCTATACTTTTGATAATTTAGCCAAAACGATCAATACATTCCTAGAAAAAAAGGGACTAACGTCCTATGTACTTATGATCCAGGATTACGGAGCTCCCATAGGATTTAGAATAGCTACTGCTCATCCTGAACGAGTTGTAGGAATAATTAATCAAAATGGTAATGCATACGAAGAAGGATTAGGTGAGGCCTGGGCAGGTATAAGAGCACTTTGGGCAAACCGAAATGCAGAGACAGAAGCGGCTTGTTTACCAGCTTTTTCACTAGAAGGATTAGAATGGCAATATACGCATGGCACCCGTAATAAGGAAAATGTAAATCCGGACAATTGGAACTTAGATTATCTTAGACTTTCCAGACCCGGCTCTCACGAAGTAAACATCGATTTGTTTTATGACTATCAAAACAATCTAACGCTCTATCCAAAATGGCAAAAATACCTACGAGACAATCAACCACCTTTATTGATTGTATGGGGAAAAAATGACCTGTTCTTCCCGGAGAGTGGTGCAGTTGCCTTTAAAAAAGATGTCAAAAACATTGATTATAACATTTATAACACCGGACACTTTGCTCTAGAGGAGGATGGAAATGAAATTATTCAAAAGATGAGAATATTTGTAAGAAAATTATAAGCAAAATCATGAAAGAAGTCACAGCAAAAATAGGAAAAGATAAGTATCGAACTGTTTTTAACGATGGTACACATCAAATCATTGGAGACGAACCACTACCTTATGGTTCGGATCAAGGCCCAGACCCATATAGTTTTTTACTCATGGCATTGGGTGGTTGCGTAACGATGACCGTAAGGATGTATGCAGACCGAAAACAATGGGATTTGGATAGTATAGAAGTGAGTTTATCCCAGGAACGTATTCATTCAAAAGATTGTGCTGATTGTTCTTCAGAAGATGGTTTTGTGCATATTATCAAAAAGAATGTAAAATTATCTGGTAACTTGTCAGAAGAACAACGTTCAAGATTAATGGAAATCGTAGATAAATGTCCTGTTCATAAAACGCTTCAGAATGAAATAAAAATTGAAACTGTAGCAATATAATTGATCAAACGTAAGATTTTACCACTTAAAACTTAAGATTATGAGAAATGAGACCAAAAAAGTAGCCATTATAGGAGGTAGTAGAATTCCTTTTGCCAAATCGTTTAGCACATACAGTAGAGTAAGTAATAGTGAGTTGATGTCAGCTGCCCTAAATGGTTTGGTAGACAAATATCAACTACAAGGAAAACAGTTGGGCGATGTTGCATTAGGTACATTAATCCACTATCCAGGAGAATGGAATTGGGCCAAGGAGAATGTACTAAACACTTCTTTAGACCCACATACACCAGCTCATTTCATTTCTCGTGCTTGTGGCACTAGTCTTGACGCTGCAAATACCATTGCTATGAAAATTGCGCTAGGACAAATTGAGGCTGGTATTGCCGGAGGAAGTGATACCAACAGTGATACCCCTCTTGCTTTGAGTCGTAATTTTGCCCATGACTTAATAGACATTAACAATAGTCGTTCTTTCGGAAAAAGATTAGGAAAGGTGTTCAAAACAAATTGGATAAAAATGTTCAAACCTATTTACCCTAACGTGAATGAGCCCAGAACTAATCTAAGCATGGGAGATCATACAGAAGTAACCGTGAAAAACTGGAATATCTCCAGAGAAGAACAGGATGAATTGGCTTTAGTAAGCCATCAGCATGCAGAAGCTGCATACCAGGCAGGTTTTTATGAAGATCTTGTAATCAATTTTAAGGGTAATAATAAAGATACTATTATTCGTGGCAATACTTCTTTAGAAAAACTGTCTAAGTTATCTCCTGCATTTGACAAAACCCCTACTGGAACACTTACTGCAGGTAATAGCTCACCATTTACTGATGGTGCTTCTGCCGTGTTTTTAACTTCTGAGGCCTATGCAGAAGCCAACGGTTACGAAATACAGGCTTATCTGACAGATATTCAAAATGCTGCTTTTGATTATGTATACGGAGAAGACTTACTGATGGCTCCTACCCTCGCCGTGGCTAAATTGTTAAAAAGAAACAACTTAACTCTACAAGATTTTGATTTTTATGAAATCCATGAAGCCTTTGCAGGACAGGTTCTAGCTACTCTTAAAGCTTGGGAAAGCGAAGAATTTTCCAAAAATCGATTAGGAGCTACAAAGGCACTAGGATCAATAGATAGAGGTAAATTAAATATCAAAGGCGGGAGCTTGGCTATTGGACACCCCTTTGCAGCAACAGGAGCAAGAGTATTGGCAGGTGCTGCAAAGATTTTACAAGAAAATGGAGGCGGTAGATGTTTGGTATCCGTTTGTACTGCAGGAGGAATGGGAACTGCTGCCATAGTAGAAGTCTAAGATTAGAATAACAGTATTAAAAATTATATATCGATTAAATCATAAAAGCATTAAAAATGCCTAAAAAATTTATCAGTGATATCGCTTTTAGTGAATCCGTCAAAAAACAGCAAGAAAAAATGGGGTCTAGAGCGATTTACCAAAAAATGGCTGAAAAACGCGATTGGCAACAAAAACTCACAATGATTATGCCTTTTATAAGAGATAGAGACTCTTTCTATATGGCTTCGGTTAATGCAGATGGACAACCTTATATTCAACATCGCGGAGGGCCAAAAGGGTTTTTAAAAATAATTGATGAGCACCATTTAGGATTTGCTGATTATTCGGGTAATCGACAATACATTTCTGTAGGAAATTTTGACGACAATAATAAAGTACATCTGTTCTTAATGGATTATCCTAATCGAACTAGAATTAAAATATGGGGAGAAGCAACAGTAATTGATAAAAATGACCCGGAATTACAGTTTTTATATGACGAAAAATACGGTTCTCAAGTAGAACGGTTTATAAAGATTAAAGTAACCGCTTGGGATGCTAATTGCCCACAACATATTCAACAACGATATACTGTAGAAGAAATGAAACCGCATATTAATACTCTAAATCAAAAAATACAAGATTTAGAAAAAAAAGTAGAGGATTGTTGTCCTAAAGAAAACCAACTCTAATTCAAATAAATACCCAAAAAAACAGGAACATCTTTTTACATGTTATAAGATTAAACCCTTCTTCGTAAAAACTGCACAAACCTATTGTTTTAATGAGGTAAATTGAAATTTCCATGAAAAACTTCAGAACTCATTTGCAACTTTCCCTGAATAATTAGAGAATAACTTGAACCTGAATTATTTAATTAATAAGGAATAAAAAATCATGAGTTTGACTATTTGTTGATAAAGAAGTCATGTTTTAACTACAAAAACCGTAATTCTCTTATGGTCAATCTTTTGTTTTAATTGACTTTCCCTGTTGTCTACACATTGTCTATACCTAAAGTTGGATTGTCTACGCATTGTTCTGCCAGAAAACCTGTTGTTCACGTTATACACTGGTAATTACGTCCATTCTTAAATTTAATTTATTTAAATTCGCCAAAATTGTGATAGGTATATTTGGTGCCAAAACCATAAGTTTCTTGGTCCAACGAATAAAAGAACACAATATATATCCCCCTTTTCATATTAGTTAACCTTATAACAACCAAAATACTTAAAAGAGATTAGCGTTTTTTTTAAAAGTAAGCTACTATTTCTAAAGAATGTATTTATACCTAAGAGATGAATAAACTACTATTTTTTTGTTATTTGTTAATGGCATCGGTTAGCACTAGTGATGATACATCCAATAGATATATAACTCGACAGGGGCAGGTCACTTTTTTTTCCTATACCAATGTAGAAAACATTGAAGCCAAGAATAATCAGGTGTTAAGCGTTATCGATTTTGATAAAAATGAAATAGCTATAAGTATGCTGATGAATGCTTTTATTTTCAAAAAGGCATTAATGCGTGAACATTTTAACGAGAGCTATATCGAATCTGATTTATTTCCTAAAGCTACCTTTGAAGGAAGTATTGTGGATTTTGATCCTACCAACACTACTTTCCAAACCAAATTGATCAAAGGCAAACTCACCATCCGGGATATTACTAAAGATATAGAGATTAAAACCAATATTGAATATGCGGATGGCAAATATATCTTAGCTGGAGAATTCGATCTTACTGTTAAAGATTTCGATATTAAAATTCCTCCTTTATTAGCTCCAAATATTGCTAAAACAATCTCAGTAACATTTAGACTTGAATATCAGGCTTATGAAATCTAATATATATATCTTCTTTATAGTCTTAGTATATTTTGGAAATGGTATGCAAGCCCAAAGCTTATTGGATGAGCTCAATGAATCTTATACAGATCCTCCACAGTTTGAATCTGCAGTATTTAAATCATCAAGAATTTCTATTGGTCATTCTACAAAAACGTTACAAAAAGGAGTACTGGAAATCGGAGCAAGGAATCGATTTTGGAATGTAGCTGACGCAGATATACAAAGCTTTGTAGCCGATAAGATGAGTACTCGTTTTTCTCTGGAATATGGGATCAATGATCGACTTACTTTTGGTCTTGGAGGTACTACCCTGGATGGTATTTTTGACGGTTTTTTAAAGTACAAACTGGTACGGCAACAAAAAAAGGGATTCCCTTTTACCATTACATTATTACAAAATAGTGCTTACCAAAGTGAAAGACCTTCTATCCGGGATGTTCCTAAGAGTGATACCTTTGGTGATAAACTTTCTTTTACAAGTCAACTTTTGATGTCTAGAAAGATTACCTCACAATTCTCTTTACAACTCTCCCCTACTTTTATCCATCGAGCTTGTTCCAACTTTGAAGAAGATCCTAATAATCATTTTGCATTAGGTATAGGAGGCAGATATAAAGTTGGTGGCCACATATCCATAGTTTCAGAATATTACCATCTATTCAACCCATTAGAATCCAGAGATACTTACGATGCATTTGTTCTTGGAGTGAATTGGGAACTTAGCGATGTGATGTTACAATTCCAGATGACTAATGCTCAAGGTGTAGAAGAACATAACTTTATCACTCAAACCCCTAATAATTTTAACTTTAACGACGGGAATTTTGTGTTTGGGTTTACAGCTATTTTCATTTTACATACTCGTAATGGATTGAAAAAATAAGTGGTTGGTCAATCCATAATTTACTATTCCGCTATTTGCGTGCGATTTAGAGTTTCTTTTCTATACTGATTAAACATATCATAAAAATCAACATATCCCTTTTCTGATCTTTTAGGCATGGGGTTATACTCTTGATTTCCCATTTATTACCCCATTCTTCCCATTAATTACTTTTAATTAAGAAACGCATGTTTCTCAATATACATTAGTATCATCATTAATGTATCATTCATTTTAAAAACAGGTAATTATGGCACTATTAAACGATTTGCAATTAAAAAGTAAAACCAGAAGAAAACTTTTTTGGGAAATCTACAATCAGGAACGATCGAGCGATCCAAAAGACATGATAAAAACTCAAAAAAGAAGAGAACGATTGTGGCAAGAAAAAGCTATTGATGCACTACATCCAGAAAAGATAAAACAAGAGACATTAGCTAAAATAGAGTTCCTAACAAAAAATATTGAAGAAAAAAAGAGCGCCGCTATGTCTCTTGTCGCCAATTATGAACCTAATAATGGCAAGGTTTCAGAGGAGATGGACAAAATATTATCTAAAGAATTACTGGAGCTAAACACCTTAAAATTAAAGATCAAAAACCCAGAAGGAGATGATTTAAGCAATGATGAAATTCTTAAAAAAGCAATAAAAGATTTACGCAAACCCATTACCAGTGATGACGCAAAGCTATTAGAAACCCAGGATAAACTGGTAAAAGAACGCTGGAAAAAATGGGAAAGAAGATCTGTTAGAATTGGAGCAGCAACGGGCACTCTAATTGGTGCTGCTATCGGAACAGCCTTATTTCCTGGAATGGGTACCCTTGGGGGTGCGGCTATTGGAGGGGCAATAGGAGGTGTTGTTGGTGTTTTCCCGGGAGCATCTATCATAAATTCATTTATTAATAATAAGATTATCCCCTATAGAAAAGCAAAAAAACAGGCCAAATTGATTGCTAAAATCGCAAAAAAGGAAGAAAAACGATTAAACCCAAACAGACAACCTAAACATTGGAGAAAAACACGGGAAAGATATAATAAAGTAAAAGAATGGTATTATAACCGATTACACCCTACAACTGTATTAGGTTGGCGAAAACCTATAGGTACTTTTTTCAGTAATGTAAGTCAGGGGATTGCTTCAGGTACAAGCTTAATAACTGGCGGTATTTCTACAGAAATATACAATAGTGTTGGTGATTATTTTAACCCACGCATTCCAGATGTTTTAGTTCAAAATGATGATAATCCAAATCCAGATATAATGGATTCCATCAATGTCGCTTGGCAAAATCCAACTCAACCGACTCCCGTTACCAATAATGATAACGAACTAACTGAAGAAAGAAATCTCAATCCAGTACGAGAGGAAGTCAATCTCCAACCTACAACAGAGGGTGTTGTGGAACTTCGTGAAACAGTAACCCGAGAAGTAGAAGTACCGAAACAGGATGAAAAAGAAAACACCCAATTATTAGAATTTACAAAAGGTCCTGATAGAAAAGGACAAAAAAATAGAAACATATTTCCTCGTAACCCATTTAGAAAATCAAAAAAAGGAAAAACACCTAAACCAGGAGGTTTCTCGAATAACCATATCTAATATCTTTCCTAGACTGTTGAATTTCTAGATTTATCTTTTTCAAAAGAACAGTTTTTTGACAGATCTATATTATCAATTTTCATAGTACAAATTAGACAAAAGCACCGCTAAATAATAGTGGTGCTTTTTAGTATACTCTCCTTCTCATTCCCTATTTTCCATTTACGTAAGCTATTTTGATTGCTCCTCCATATATTTCTATACCGTACACAAGAGATAAACATGAATACGAAATACAGTACGCTATGGAAACCTCGATTGATTCGTACTGATGGATAAACAAAGTATAAAAAAACTCTCAAAGAGATACTATTAAAAGTTCTTTTAGATCAATAAGGCACTTAAATTTAGTTCAAAATCTCTATCTCTAACCATTTATTACCTCATTCGTACCATCTATTACTTTCTACGTTCATAATGATAATTACCTATATACATTAGCCATATAAATAATGAATAAGGAATCATATCTTATCATAATGCCTTTTGAGAGCAGATCTTGCAAAGCCGGCAAACCTAAATAACTGCTCATACACTTTAAACGTGTAAACAAGGATACTCAAAAAAAACTAAAACTTAAAAGTCATGAAAAAACTACGAGAAATATTTGACGCCATTTTTAGAAGAAGACGAAACAGAAATAACAATGTCAACGTTCAAAACAACGATAACATGGATGTTTTAAATAACATTCCAGATCTAGATCAAGCATTTACAAATAGACAAAATCCCAATCTTTATCTTTCTACACGAACAGATCTAACACGAAACAGTATGTTAATGCCCTCAGCTCCAGCTGTAGGTTCTGATAGAGAGGAAGCATTAGACCAAACGAATATAGAGAATCGAGACAACATACAAGCCGCTTTGCGGGAAGTTGAACAAGGAGGTGAGGACATGATGAAAGTAAAAAGAGAACTATTAAAAGAGGAAGGTAAAAGCTTCTTTTTCAGAAATGCAGCTAAAGTAAAAGACCTAAAAGCACAAAAGACCGAATTGGAACAAAAAAATAATGATGGAGAAATAGCGGATTTTGTTGTAGTACGCAATGAAACCAATGAAAAAACTAAAGCGCACAATCCAGAAATGCGAGATAACATTGATTTCTCTCAAATGAATAGAGATATTCTAGAGGACAAAGTGAATGTACACAAAAAACCTAAGATAGAATCAGACGCTCATAGGTTAGAAAGATTGCAGGGAGAAGCGCTCGCAAATCTAGATACAAACCATCAAAATGATGTACCTACTAAACGACAATTATGGAAAGGCAGATATGATGGACTACTGATAGAACCTACAGGAGGAACTTCTACCGGATTACTTTCTGTCCGCAGTGATTCAACCTTATCCAGAGCTTCTAAAACGAGTAAAAAATCGACGGAATCTAAGCCAAACAAAAAAAATCAACAGCGACGTTCTTAGATAAAACATCTCATGTTATACATTTCATTACCTTTTTTAAGGTCATAACGCACCACTATTATCCAGTGGTGTTTTTTTTTGATTAAAATCATATTCTACTCAGCCAAAATACTTCCTTTTTACACCTGTTTTTTTCCCTTTTACACAAGTTGTTTTGACCCTAAGCCCTTGTATAGCTTTACTTTGCGTCAGAAATAACAAACAACACAAATCCAATAGACATGAATCCGATCACAAAACTTTTTCCGATAAACTATAAGAAAATAAAACAACTTATAAAGCAATTAGCTATTGCTAGCAGCTATGCTATTCATAGATAATTGACACTCGAAAATAATCTTAAAAACAACACACAACTCATAATAATTTTAACCATGAAGGACAGTAAACTCTCTATAGATATGATCATTTTGGTAACGATGTTACTGTGCATAGTATTATTAGGAATTGATATTTATGCACATCATATAGATCAGCTTTATGGATTAAGTGTAACACATGCCTATATCAATAAAATGATCATCAAATTATATAGTGTTGCTCCTTTTTTAGAAAGCTCTATAGTAATAAGAAGTTTGGTCTTAGGAATATTTTCTTTTGCTTCCTTCGGCTTTCATGTCAAAAAGAAACCCGAAGCAGATACCAAAAACAGCCTATACTACTTAGCCTTGGCTGTAGGGACTTTAGTCTTTGTTATCGCCGGTGAATTACCAGTTCCTATGTTTCCGAACTTAGGATTAACTACAGTAGCCCTGATAGCATTTATATGGGCCTTATTTAAGATCAGAAGACACTTTAATTACTTTGGGTCTAAAGATGAGTTTAATGATGAGAATCTCATTTTTAAACAGGAGCAAGGGGTAATGACGAACCCATATTCTGTAAATTTCAAAACAGATAAAGGTTTTATTAATGTAGTAAATCCATTCAGAGCCACTATGGTTTTAGGGACGCCTGGATCTGGTAAATCCTATTCTGTAATCGAAGAGTATATCCGCCAACACATCCAGAAGCAGTTTACTATGTTGGTTTACGATTTTAAGTTTCCTTCACTGGCCAAAGAAACTTATGCATTCTATCAATTTTATAAAGAGGTATATCAAATAGAACCTACTTTTAATGTGATTTCTTTGGATGACATTCAAAAATCAAACTTTGTAAATCCATTAAGTCCAGACCTAATTCGTAAAGCTGCAGATGCTATTGAAGCCTCGCAGACGGTATTGTACAATCTAAACAAAGAATGGATTACCAAAAAAGACTTTTTTGCACAATCCGCAATATCATACTTTGCATCGTGCATCTATTTTCTTAAGATTTATGAGGGTGGGAAGTATTGTACATTACCACACGCCATTACATTAGCGTCTTGCCCAGATGAAAAGGTATTTAAAATTTTAGGCTCTTATCCAGAACTAAAATTCTTTATGACACCGTTTGCTGATGCTTTGGAAAAAGAAGCTTACGAGCAATTATCGGGACAAACGGCTTCGGCAAGGATTCCTTTATCACAATTGGCTACCAAAGAGTTGTTTTGGGTGATGGGCAATAACATCTATCCTGAACTCAATGTATCGCTAAGCATTAATGATCCCGAAAAACCTTCTTTACTGGTTTTGGCTAACTCACCTGCCACGCAAACAACCAACTCGCCGGCATTAGGTTTGATTTCAACTCAAATATTGAAGGAGATTAATACACAAGGACGTCAACCATGTTCTGTAATTATTGACGAGTTACCTACCATGTATTTTATGGGATTAGATAACCTCATCGCAACTGCTAGATCCAATAAAATATCGACCACTATCGGTATGCAAGATCTGGAGCAATTAAAACGAGATTACGGTAACGAAGTTGCTGCAACGATTTTTAATATCGTCGGTAACATTTTTAGCGGATCGGTACGTAGTGAGACTGCAACCAAACTTCAGGAAATATTTGGTAAAAAGAAACAGAAACTAAAAAACATCTCGGTAGATACTAGTAGTACTTCGTATAGCATTAATGAAAACCTAGAATATGCCATCCCAGTCGCTACGATTTCACAACTATCGCAAGGAGAATTTGTAGGGGTAGTCGCAGATAATTTTGGAGAAGAAATCAACCGAAAAATATTCAGAGGTAAAATAAAAGTAGATCAACGCAATGATCAAATAAAAGATCCTATTCCGCTTACCATAGGAGAAGATAACGATATCGATAAATTATTGGATGGCAACTTCAACAGAATTGTAGCTGAAATTGATGTTCTAGTCGCTAACGAACTAGAGAAGCTAGAAGCAAATTACCATGAATACGAACAGGAGGAGCAAGATCAGCAAATGGATCCCTCAAACTAATTGACACAATAATTCAACTCTTAAAAGCACCACACAATCATGAAAACAACACACATAAACATAAGGGTAATTATCCCAATTTTGTTGCTAGTTTGTTCTACACTGACCTATGCGCAAAATACTAAAAAAGAAAATGTAATGGATCCTCTCAAAAGTCTTCCGATCCATTTTCCATTAGCAAAAGAAGATTTTAAAAATATCTCTTCTCCTTTTGGATTTAGAAGACACCCTATTCTGCAAAAAAACAAATTACATGCAGGTATTGATCTTGTTGCACCCAAAGGAGCTGCCGTACTCGCTTCTGCAAATGGGGTAGTACAGAAATCGGTATATCAAAAAGGCTATGGCAATCACATAGTGATCGCTCACTATCCCACTCTAGAGACCCTATATGCACATTTGTGGATAACACTGGTCAAAAAAGGAGACACCGTAACTCAAGGGCAGCTTATAGGATTTGTGGGTGATACCGGATTAGCTACTGGGCCACACTTGCATTATGAAATACGCATGAATAACAAAAAACTGGATCCTATACGTTTCTGGAAAAGTTTTTTGAGAAATAAAGCATAAACACACATTATCTAAAAACATTAAAAATCATGGACAAAAAAAAGAAAATCATTGTAGGAGTTGTAGGCGTTGGATGCTTCTTACTACTCGTTATAGTGCTTAAAATGGTGGTATTTCCTGGAGACAAAAACAAATCACAGAAAAGCCAGTTGACGATAAGCACTCCAGAGGTCATTAAAAAGAAAATAGAAAACAAATCAAAAATTGAACACTACGACAAAGAATCTTTAAAAAATATTGGAAAAAATGATATTGTCAAAGGGTTTGGAAATGTCGGTAAAGAAGAAGAAGAATTATTTATAGAAGAGACGCTTATCGTAGAGGATACCACCATGAAAAATTCAAATCATTTGGTAGCGTTAGGGAAAGGTTCCTCGAACTCACAAGGTACTTCTGCATTAGCATACCAACAAAACGCCGAAGATGAAGAACTAAGGGAACTTATGGCGTTGCAAGAACAGTTAGTAAGACAGGCTAACGCTGTAAATCAATCAACAAATGATGATGCCGATATCGAGGAGATTCAAAAACTTTTGGCCGCATACAATCAATATGCTGCTCCCGGTGGAAACATGAATCAACTAACACCGGATAAAATTTCAGAAATAGGTACTAGTGTGAGTGAAAAATTAATGGGTCAAATCAACACACAATTTCAAGCACAAAACTTTTTTCACGGAGCACAATCTTCTAATGACAACAACAAAGTATTAGGATTAATTCCCGCAGAAACCATAGACGATCGATTATTGGTTAATGGTAGTACTGTTGCTATACGAACCAAAAAAGAAATACGCCTTGTCAATCCCAGAGTGGTAATCCCAAAAGGAGCTGTGGTATACGGTAAAGTTTCCTTTGGCACCAACAGACTTTTGATTGATATCGATAGCTATAAAACAAAGAACACATTGTATAAACTGGATTTTACACTGTTTGATTTTGATGGTATAGAAGGCATACACTTAGACAGCCGTACCTGGCCTAAAATTCCAGGAAAAGTAGCCAAAGATGTTTATGACTATGCTTACCAAAGAGGTACACAAGCTGCTGGTTTTGGAAACGAAAACAACAGCGTAAATCTTGAAGAAGCAAAGGATATTGCCATTCTGTCGGCAGCCAAGGAGATTGGCAACGAAGTATTTGAGAAAAGAAAGGTTTTTATGCCTAAGAAATATCACTTATGGTTTAACATCAATGCCCAATAACATGAAAAGCGAAGCGATACAAAAAATATTTCCAATCTATGCGGTAGAAAATGACATGATCATTTCTAAAAATGGAGATATTACCTTAGGATTTAAACTACAGTTACCACAGATCTATTCTTTGGATCGAGAAGGAATCAACAGAATCAATCAATTGTTTGATAAGATTATTCGATCACTTCCTGAAAATACGATCATCCAAAAGCAAGATTACTTTTTTGTGGATAAGATTAAAGAAGCGGTAACCGAAGGAGAATTGATGTTATCCAGAAGCGACAATAAATTTTTCTACGAAAAACCAACATTGAGTCATGAATGCTATCTGTTTATTACCAAAGATTCTAAAAACAAAATAAGCCTCACCAGCAACGCAAAATTATACGATAAGTATATGGAGGAGGTAAAAGATTTTATTCAGGTAGTCACTACAAGTATTTCATTTCTATCTAAAGAAGATTTTTTTACAGTAGACTCCTTAGACTCTGATACCATTATTAAGGTGTTAGGAAAATACATTTCACTGTCCCAAGAGGGGCAACAGTCCTTACAGGATCTATTTTTTGACAAGCAATTAAGAGTTGGAAACAAAGTTGCAGAGATGTATGCCATAAGTTCGTATAATCAGTTACCATTGAGTATTGAGACCACAAAGAAAAACATCGATTTCTCGACGCAAAAAACCGATTTTCAGATTCCATTTATACAACCCATTTGCTTGGGCTTAGAATGTAATCACATCTATAATCAAGTGATTTATATCGAAAATTCTGAAAAAATATTTTCGAAGCTAAAAACAAAATTGAATCAGTTTAAGAGTTTAGCCATTTTATCCAAAGAAAATGAAGTAACCTATAATCAAATCGATCAATTGGTGAATGAGGTTATCGAAAATGAATTGCGATTCGTATACCAACACTTCAATATTATATTGTGGGATATCAATGAAGAAAAACTCGAAAACCATAAAAATCAATTAGAAAATGCGTTCAAGGAGTTATCCATTACTCCCTATCAAATCAAAAACTCTTTAAAAGATTTATTCTTTTCTAATCTACCAGGGGCATGCACTTGCGTTCCTGAGCTATATAAATTTATCGGGATATCAGAGCAAACACCAATCCTACTCAATTTTGAAAGTTATTATGAAGGGAATAGAGATGGGATCCTACTTACCGATCGTAAAAACGGTGCACCAGTACGATTAGATTTATGGATAGAGCCTGTAAAAAGAGGACTAATTGTAAATAGAAACCGTTTGATTTTTGGTCCATCGGGTACGGGAAAATCTTTTTTAATTAACCATATCGCTAGTCAGTATTATGAGCAGGGTCATCATATCGTAATGATCGATATTGGTAATTCGTACAAGAAATTATGTAACCTGGTAAAAGGACAGTACTATGCTTACGATCCAGATGTTCCTTTAGAATTCAACCCTTTTCATTTTCATCATATAGACGAGGTCAATAATGATAAAAAGATATTTCTAACCTCACTAATCATCTTTTTATGGAAAGGAGATGACCCTTTTAAAAGAGAGGAAAAACAGATTATTGGCCTATATCTAGATGCGTATTACGAATCTTTTGAGAAGGAACGAAATGGCTATCCATGTATGTCTTCCTTTTATGAGTTTGTTGACCAAAATCAAGTAATGGAAGATGAAGAAAGGTACTTTGACAAAGTTAGTTTTCAATTGTCACTTCGTGATTTTCATGATGGTAAATACAGTAAAATCCTAAACTCAGAAAAACCTATAGATCTGGTACAAGAACGATTCATCGTATTCGAAATGGATAATATTAAAGATCACCCTATTCTTTTCCCATTGGTGACGATGTTATGTATAGATGTGGTGATGAGTAAGATCAGAAAAATACCCGAAGCCAAAAAATCCATCTTCATCGATGAGTGTTGGAAACCGATTTCTAAAGGAGAAATGGCTCAGTTCATCAAATACTTATATAAAACTGTGCGGAAATTCTATGGAGAAGTAGCCATTGCCACGCAAGATGTAGAAGATATTTTGGATACTCCAGCAGGACCAGCAATGATCAATAACACAGATACGATGATCTTGTTATCGCACAAAAAGAAAATGGCCACCAAAGACAAATTTGCGCAATACTTATCCTTTAGCGAATCTGATCTGGAAAAACTATTCTCTACCGACAAAAGAGAAGTTTTTGTCAAGGTTGGTAGTGTATCTAATGTATATAAAGTAACTGTTTCTCCCGAGCGATATGCCTGCTATTCTTCTAATGCAGACGAAAACAAGGTCATTTTTGACACCTACAAGGAGAAAAAAAATATGGAATTAGCTCTAAAAGAATTTGTAGAAAAACTCTAAAAACAAAAACAAAATGAAAAAGCAACTCTTTCTATTACTTATAGTATTTTTTGGGATAAGTAATACCATTAACAGTCAAAACCATCTGGTTCCTTTAAAACAACTGGACACCATAAAAGTATCAGATATAAAAACAACACATTTAATATTTGATCAACAAATTGAATATCTAGACGTAGGGTCTCCATTTTTTGTCGCGGACACCACAAAACAAATGGTCAAACTAAAACATATTGGTCAAGAACTAGTAGACGGAAGAACCCAACTTTCTAACCTAACGGTTATTACCAAAGATGGAGGATACTATTCTTTTATTCTTGGATATCAAAGGGTTTTACAGCACCTAACATATAAAGTAAAAAGAACTGAAGAATTTGCCGATGCCGTACAGGATAAAATTCAAAAAGAAGAGGAAGCGGCCAGAGCATTGGAAGCATTATGTAACAAGTTAGACAAAAATTTCAACAACAAAATTCACCTCAAAAACGGAAAATCAGGGGATATCAGAGTTCGGGTTACAGGGATTTTTTACGTAAACGAAAAAATTGGACTCCGTATCGAACTCAAAAATGAATCTACCATTGATTTTGATATTGATCATATCCTGTTCAGAACCAAATTAAAGAAACGGTTTGCAAAAGATTATTTATATCAGGAACGTGTAATTCATCCTTCAGGAATATGTTCTGACAATTTTGAAATCGCCGGTCAAGGACAGCAAAATATCACGTTGATATTCGACAAGTTTATGCTTAACGAAAAGGAAAAATTAAGCATCGATATTTTCGAAACCAACGGGGGTCGATCTGCCACGATGATCATTCCAAGAGAAGAATTGTTGAACCCTAAAGTACTGTAGTCATGAAAAAGCAACAAATTCTTGCGGTTCTTGTATTCCTCTTGGTTATCAACAACAGTTGGGCACAGTTTCCATATTTTGATGTCGCGGGAAAGGAATTACGAGATGGTTTGATATTCCTAAACGGTACGGAAAAAAAATCGGTAAAAGATTTTCAAAAACAAAATCTAAAGACAACAGTTACTTATGGGGCTGCTGCTACCTTATCAGGAACTGAAAGATTAACAAGAACGAAATTTCGGGTTAATCCAATAAACCTAGCATTTATAGACTATTCGAAGTATAGCAACATGTGCAGGAGTTATCTCAATCCATTTCAAAAAGCAAAGTGTACAAACAAATATAATTATCTAAAAAATGCACATCAGACCGTGTTGTTCTTCGTAAACACTCCAATTCAAAACGAAGTAAATAATGGAGTTAAAGAACAAATTTTGGCAAAATATACCGCCATTACCAACACCATTTTGAAAGAATTGGAGCTACTAAAGCTAAAAGCCGAAAAAGATAATTTTTACACACGATTAATCATCAAATAAACGCTTAAAAACAAACACCCATGAAAACGATACGCACACTAGTACTATTATTTCTGTTGGTAGGACAACATACATTTGGGCAATTTTTTCATGTTCATACACACATTGATAATAACGACGCAAACACTCGAAAAAAACTAACTGCCCTTATACCTATTTTGGGAGGAAGAAATATTTCTTTGACCACATCAAATAACAAATTAAAGACAGCCTTAGACAATCATAAAGAACAATTAAGACTTCAATACACAAAAAATCGGTTTGATGGAGGTACTGGTTATACTACAACCGCTGGAATTTCTGCGCTATTAAGCTTAGGAGCTTCTGGATTAGCAAGAATTCCTGGATTACCCTATATGACTTCAGAAAAACAAGCATACCTAGATGAAGTAACCATGGATAAAGCGCTATTACTGGCATTAAAATCGGTAAGTAAAACCAATATAAAGTCGGCCAAACGGCAGGAAATTTATCGATTGCGAAGCAAATTACTGAGAGAATTTGCAAAAAATGATACTGATGTACGGCAGACCTTATTTATGTCGGCAGCTGGTATAGCCGTACTTAATTATGATCAGTTTGTCAATATATACAACCAATTGAGTATAAATGAGAATGATGATAATACTGGGCAAATGGACACCGATCCTAATACGCTTGATTTTAACCAGTTCATAGAGTTTTTTGATAAGCTGTAACGCATAGAAATAGACTTGTAGATCCTTAAAGAAACGTATTTAGCCATATACAATAATTCATAAAAATCAATACCCATGAAGACGAAAATATTGAGTTGCTTACTCACACTTATCGGAGCATCCGTGCTAAATGCCCAGCAGTTCCCTTTTTTAACAGATCCGTTGTCATTAGCAGGATCCGGGGCAGCATTGGCACTATATAATAAATTGGATGATGAGGATAAGAAAAACAGAAATAAAATGAAGGCTTTTAACTTTGATTATGCAAAGCGTCAGGCATATTTTATGGGGTTTTCTCTGGCAGTAGGAGAAAGAATCACCAATGAGATTGAAACTTCTGTTACACGCTATACTACATTAAAGAACAGAAACTCCTCCCTGAGCTTGCTCAACTATTCTAAAAAAAAGGAAAACACAAAAATGTTGGCACTTATAGAAACGATGCTCAACAATATACAACAAGAGGCAAGGAATCAAAAAGGTCTTTTTGTCATCTATGGAGAAAAGATGAATCTGCTGCAGAATATGATGGAATCTCTGGAAGAAATCAATCGAGTGTTAGATGTCGTAGAAGATAACATAGAACAAACCAAGCTATACAATCGAATTTTTAATTAGAAAGAAGATGAAAAAAATACTGATACATATATGTTTCTCAATGATTATGTATTTGGGAAATGCGCAGGTACTAATTAAACTAAAGGTAAAAGGAAACTTAGAAGATCATCTTTCACAATCGGCTTATGACCAAATCAATACTTCGAACACAACGCTTGCAGGTCAAGAACTATTAAATAAAGGAAGTATTGAACTGCTAACACCAATTTTTAATGAGCAATTAAAAGAGTTGACATCGTTTAACTCTAGGTTCGAATTCCAGAAAACTGCGATAAGAACCTTTATTAGCAGTCCTGTTTTTAGCAGTGCTGGAGGATTTAATAGCTACGGGTATATACAAGAAAAATACCCAATAGTAAACCCTTTGAGTCCCTCATCTGTTGTTCGGAATACGGTAACCCGAGCCCGTTTCAGAAAAAAACTAAATAAAGAAAGGGATAAGATGATGAAGTACCTTGATAAAAACAACCCTATCCCAGAAGGAGAACGAGTTTTCCTAGTCCTGTCAACCTTAGAAAGTGTAATCAATTTAACCTTAGAAAATGGAAAATTTTAAATACTTATTCCTGTTCATATGCGGTTTTGCCTTTGCACAAACTCATTCTGAGAGCATTGCAGATATTCAAGTAGGAATCCTGAAGGGAACCATAAGCACAACACTAGGTGTCGAATTGGACTTAAGAAAAAAGCAAGGAGATTTAATCAAAGATCTAGAGGATACCGAAGAGGATTACGATTCGAAACGAAATGTATTCGGCAACTTCAAAACAAATACAATAGTAGTAGCTGCAGTACAAGCTAAACTCGTATTTCTCAACCAAAAAGTAGCGAATATTGAATCTACAATAAATACGTTAAAAGTCGCCTCCTTTGGTTTTGGACAAGGGCTCTCCAGATATCAAGATCAACTAGAAACCGAAAAAAGATATTTACAAAAATTACAAGAAGAGAGCGTATTAATAGGCGGAGGTGGAATGTTGGTGAGCGGAGGTACAGGTCATGTATATACCGCATACCTAAAATTATTAATCAGATTAATCAGGGTAAAAAACAACATCCTAAAAATCGATAAAGAAATAGCGGCAAAAAACAAAGTTGTCACAACACTAAAAAGATTAACATCAAACTGAAAACATCATGGATATTTTTGAAGTATTAGAAACATTAGGAGATTTTATCTTCGACGGAGACGGAACGATTACCGCGTTAAACGGTTTTATTGATGCAATTATGCCCTACTGCTATCTATTGGCAAGCATTATCATGGTGATACTGGTAGCGACAAAGGTAATTACCTATTTTGCTAATCCCTCTAGCAACATGGACCCATATGTATTGGTGAAGCCTATTTTGGTATTATCTGCACTGTTTTTATATCGACCTCTAGTTGATTTTCTAATTGTGCAGCCGGTTGATTTGGTAACCGATGCTGTAGAAGCTGCAAGTCTAAAAGCTACCAACACCAGAGATCTGGATAGTTTTAGAAATATTGTAGGGCAAGGACTTACGGCATTTGCGGATGGCGATAATAATGATGGGATTAGCATTTATGATTTTCTACAAGTATCTGCTGCGCTAGAATTTATACATCTACTTATCCAGATCGTTGCCTTGGTAATTATAGGGTTCATATTACTAAAACAGCTGGTCATGAAAGCCATTTACCTCATACTAGGTGTCTTGGTCCTGCCACTATCTTTAATCCCATCCAACTTTGAGATCCTAAAAAAATGGTTTTTTGGTTTTTTATCGGTGATGTTATGGTTACCGGTATTAAGAATTTTCCAAACCATTATAGCACTCATTCACAATGCTCCGGTTGATGGATTTGCACAACCATTATTTGCGGTAGTACTGCAGGTAGTAATGATTTACTATATATGGAATGTTCCTAAATACGCCAACTTCCTGGTAAGCAGTGCAGGTGAAAGCGGAGGAAGTATTGTATCAGACGGAATAAATACAGTATCCACGATGTATCAGATCAATGGATTTAGATCAATGGGGAAAAATCAAAATAAATAATCATGGAATATAAAACACCTAAAGTACTTGAAAAAAAACCTGTAATCGGCGGTTTTGATTTGATGACTATCGTCATCATAGCAGGATGTTTTTTAGCCTTTTTGTTTACAGTATTTGCTTCATTTTTAGGATCATTAGTATTTATACTGATAGGAATGGCATATGTAAAAATTCAAAAAAAATATCCTAAAAAAGGAGAGTTAAGTACGCTGCTGAAATACAATTCTAGCATAAAATGCGTACAGGTAGATCAACCGATAACAACTTTAATAAAAACGAAATAAAATTTTAAATCATAAACACTTAAAACAAATGTAATTATGGAAACTAGAACATTAAAAACAAGCACAAACATTAATGTAAAATCATTAAAAACAAAATTGAACAGCACTAAATGGATTTGCACGCTTCTTTTAACGGTATTGTATATCGCACCAACCTTTGCGCAATCCGATGATATCAACGCGCAAATAAGTACTTGGGGAGATCAAATCAAAGTCATACTTAATGCAGTAGTAGGGATTTTCTCTATAGCAGGAGGTTTCTTAATCTTTATTCAGTATATGCAAGGTAATGAACAAGCGCAAAAGAACTTTATTCGATTTATTATTGGTCTAGCCATTTTTGGACTAGTAGCCCTAATCGCAAATGTTTTCTTGCCAGATGTAGGATCAGATCTGAACTAAAACAATCAAATGATGCATTTACGCTATAAAACACTTATGTTTTATCCATTAGGGTAAATTTCAGAAAAAGGGTCACCCATGTTCTAAGGCAGACCTATTCAAAAAATAACAAGTTGTAAACCCTCATTTTGTGAGGCACCTAATATTCCCTTATCCAAGGGAACAAGGAGCTTCTTGTTTAATTTTTTAGGGTGGCCCTTATCAAAAAACACTAAAAAAAAACATTATAAAAACATAAATCATGGATTTACAAACCTTAAAAAATATCCCAGCCAGTTTTGCTCTGGCAAAACGTTCATTACTCTATTGTTTACTGGTATCTATTATAATATCAGTAAGTAGTCTAGTCTGGGCTTTTGTAACTACAAATACCATAAAAAACACAGCTTTTGTATTAACCAAAGACGGACAAGCGGCCATGATGAAAGGAATCTCATTGACCGAAGTAGATGAGTTCAGGAAACCAGAAATCAGAAATCATATTAAAATGTTTCATGAAGGTTTTTGGGAAATTGATCAGTTCAATTATGAAAGACGGATTAACAAAGCCTTATACCTATCAGGAAGATCTGGTAAACAATTGTATCAGACCTTACAGGCTAATGGACACCTGGCAAAAATCGTAAGTCAAAACCTAACGCAAAGCATAGAAATAGATTCGGTTAAGATCAATGACAAGGTGACCCCTTATAAAGCAAAACTATACGGAAAGTTACGCGTGTCTAGAACCGATCAAAAGGCTGAAACCGTTAATGATTTCAAAGCTCAATTCGTATTGCACAATGTCTCTAGAACCGATCAAAACCCTCATGGACTTTTGATTGAAAATTACTTACTGCAATCAAAGCCTGTTACCATTCCAAAATAAAACAATATGCAAACTGAAACTGAAAACAATATTTGGGAGGGATCCCCCTCCCAATGGATGCATTTTCCATTCTATATCGGTTGCAGCCTACTACTCATCATCTACGGTTTAGGATTAGTATTAGCGTTTTATAAATATATAGAAACCAAATGCATTCGACTTCGGATTACTGACCAACGGGTGATTGAGAAACGAGGGGTTTTGTCTGTAACTACGAACCAGTTAGAATTATACAGAGTAAAAGACATCAAGCTAGAACAACCGCTGATGCTACGCATTTTTGGATTAGCAACCATTGTTCTAATCACCTCAGATAGTACAAATCCCATCTATAAAATCAAAGGAATCGAAAACGGTCACAAACTCATCGAAAAAATCAGGATATCTATAGACAAAAGAAGAGATGCCAAGGGGGTTAAAGAATACGATTTTATCAACCTGTAATGACCTTTTTAAGATCAATTAAAACAACAGAGACATGAACACACAACATATAAATGCCATTATCATCGAAAATGATATCGCAGAGGCTCACCAAATAAAAGCGATTATAGAACAAGAGTGTCCAAACATTACCATAGCCGCAATAGGATGCAACCCAATTGAAACGCAAAATGTTATTCAAACTAAAACATATGATATGATTATTATGCGTCAAAAAACAGGAATAGCATATGCTTTCAAAATGTTAGAAAATGCCGCAGTCGATTTTGATGAAAAAGAATTGATCTTAATTTCTACACAGGAAGAACATTATATTCAAAAATTTACCAAAGCTGCTGCGGGGAGCATTCTTCCATCATTTGATTCTAAAGGAATTCAGCAAGTAATCCAAAAGGCAACACAAAGTATTGCTCATCAAAAAGAGGCTACTTCATTTTTACAACAAACGACTGTACAACCAAAACCTTTGAACCTACTGGCTATTCCCTCTACCGACGATGTTAAGATCCTAAAAATAAGTGATATTCTTTATTTGCAATCCGAAGGAAAATATACCGTGTTTCATACTACTCATGAGAAAAAAATTGTTTCGAGCACCAACCTGGGAGAATACGAAAAGAAGTTGGCGCATAACAATTTTTTTCGGATTCATAATTCCTTTTTGGTCAATATGGATAATATCGTTAATGTTCAAAAAAGAGACGGTGTATATATCGAAATGAATAACCGTGAAATGATCCCAGTAGCTAAACGCAAAAAAGATCCCCTTTTTCAGTTTTTGGGAATCAAGTAAATACTATCATTTCTCTACAAAAAAAAATTGATCTACATAAAGATCAATTTTTTATATATCTATTCAATTAATAACGCATTTTTCTTGTACTAATAATTGGCTCTGCATATGTGTCTTTTTGCTTGGGTTTATTTCTATTTGATTTGACAGGCTTTTTGCTTAAGACATTTTCATTTGAAGGTTTGTGAAAATCGGAAAAATCTAAGCCTTGGTATTTAATGTTAGCATTATCGTATTGTAATGCTTTTTGATTTTTACCCTTCGCTATTCCAGAAGAATCATTTAAAACATTATTAGCTTTTTTCAAACTCTTATCTATTATTATTTGATCCACTAGGCTCTTTGTCTTATCCACTTTTTTTATTGAATTTAAGATTAATTTTCCAAGCTTAGAATGAGTAGACTTATGCTTTTTTAACATTGCAATTCGCTTTGTAAGAGCTTTAAATACATCGTCCTTTTTTATTGCTTCTATATCTTCACCTTTACTTTTCAACAATTTAGCACGATCAAGAAGTTTCTGTTTATTGGTTTTAATTTTTTTATTAAGCGATTTGATCGTCTCTACTTCTCTTCTACCATTTGCTTTCAACTCATTAAGTACTTCTGCTAATTCACCACTATAATTTTGTAATTTTTTAAGGGGACTCTTTTTTCTTGTGATAAAATCCCAAAACGTTTTTATTCTTTTAATCATGATATTCGTTTTTTAATATTCGTTGTGCTATTCATCAAACCCTTCATCGTATTTCCTATGTTTTAGAAAAAGAGATGTTTATTATCTATTGATGGCATAACTACATGCTGCCGGTAATTGCTTTAATAGTTGTACTAATCTTTGCCATCCTTGTACTGTAAATAATTTTGTGCTATTCATAATATGTTGTTTTAAGATTATTTATTCTTTACGAGAGCTAAATAACCTCTTTTATAGCCTTATTGCTAAGGTGAAGTAACAACCGGTCGGTTTGAAGTAATAACTGCCCATGTGTATCTGTTTTCTAAGGTGAGGATAGTAGATTATGGGTCAGGATGCCAATAATAGCCGTTTAGGAAACGTAATTGATTAAATGATCGGTACATTAATGAGTTTTGATGGTTTATATTACCCTTATTTTATTAGTAGCATCAAATATTACTTCAATTACACCATCATCAATCTTGTGGATAAAGCCTCTTAATTTAGCCTTGTGATTGAAAAACAATCCAGCTGATCTGAAGTATCGTAGGGTCAATACCAGATCAGTTAAAAAAATAATTAATAATCATAAAACTCAAAATCATGTTTAAAAAAATCAAAGAATTCTTTAGCGGGGTAATCAATAAATTAGGAGGAACAAGAAACCCACAAAGAGATCGAGCCAACACTCACGCGTCACCACAGTTTGATTCGGATGCATGGAAACTACACTCTCAAGGAAATGAAAGAGGTTCGAACATCTCGGCAGACTTAGAAAAATTAATAAGTTCAGACAAATCACTATCAAACCAAGAAAAGAATGAAAGAAGATATTCTCAAGCTCCTTCAGACTTAAAAAAGAAATTTAAAAATAAAAAGCCCAGAAAAAAATCAACCGGAAGTAAGATGTCAGTTTAATGTTTAAAAGTGTACCATATTTATTGCAAAAAATCAGAAGTAGTTACTTCTGATTTTTTTTATGGAAGTAATTATCGTATATCTATATACTTAACCACTGTCTAAACTCTGCCGCTCTATTTTTACTGATAATAATTTCAACATCCTCATTACCCGTAATCAGAATTTTGAGCTGACTGTTTCCATATCGTACAATCTTTTCGATGGCACTAATACTGATAATAAATTGTCTGTTGGCTCTAAAAAATAAGGAAGGATCCAGACTTTGATATAGCTCATCTAAGCTCAGATTTGAAGTCGATCTTTTACCGTCAATTCTAAAAATATACGTAATGCTATTTTCTGTCTGTGCATAAGCTAACTGGTCTATAGAAATGGGTACCAATTCATTTCTGATATAGGTTAGAATCCTTTGTTTATCGGTTTTTGTAGTAGTTCCTTCAGTTTGTGGTTGATTGGCTTGCTCTGTAATAATTTGTTGTTGATGTGCAATCAAATCTGTGTTTAACTTGGATAAATTAAACAACTCACTCTCTAGTGCACTATTTTTGGATTCTAATTGTTTCTCGTATAAACCTCCAAGGATTCGTACTGCAAAAAAGGAGAGTAAAACAATAAATCCTCCCATCAAAAGGAGAATTCTGTAGTAACGGTTTTTAAGTTGTTGGGTTTGGATAGTGATCTTATCCAGGTTAAAATTGGCTGCTACTAATAAGTCACTTTCTTTTACAGGAGAGATGTGTACCACTTCAGACTGATGTATTAATTCATCATCCTTTTTTTGACTTACCAATATGTCATACAATTGATCTGTTCGGTCTTCTTTCTCAAAAGCATCCAAAATATTTTGATTAGAATTTACCTTCTCTCCCACTTTGGTCATTTTGGGATGACAGATCAACTTTCCTGACCAATCCATTACCGAAATAAAAGAAGTCATCTCATCGGTATCATTAATGGCAGATTGTACATTTTCCCGTATCACCTTAAGTTCGACACCGCTGGTTAACTGGGTAAATATCAATTGAGCCATCTCATCGGCTTCTCGGGTACTGGATTCTAGCTGAATGGTAATCAACTGATCAGAACTCTCCATAATAAAATGCTTCACACTAAAAGAGGCAACGATCAAAAAGATAACCGTAATTGCGATGAAGGTTAGTAAATGGAGTTGGTCCTTTCTCATAAACAAAATATTTATGAGTAAAATTACTACATTTTTTATGCAAAAACCGAGCTAAAGGAAAAGAATAAAGCTACTACTTGCAAATATTACTAATTCTTAAAATTTGGGCTTATTTATTTTCTTTTGCCCATTTTGCTGCAAGTTTCTATGGTTTTTTTGAGGCAATGGCTTCTTTTCTGGAATTTTGGTAAAATCACTCCACCCTGGTTCTTGTGCATTAGTCTGTGTATGATGTTGTTCTTTGGTATGCTCAAGAGGTTGTCGAAGTTCATGAAATAACTTCTCTGTATGATACATTTTGGCCGAAGTATCTTTTATAAATGTATCCAGGGCTACTTTCATGCCATCCAAATGTTGATGTTGTATTCCTTCCAGCAATTCTTTTTGATTGGCGTTAGAAAATTCTGGCAGCGTTTGTTTGATGTCATTTTGCATCCTATATATTTGATCCACCAACTTGTCTCCAAAATGTTCTTTAAACTGATCAACCTGATGAAATATATCCTGATATTGCTTTGCGATTTGCTGCATTATTTCGTTTGGTCCTTTATGTTCAACTTTCTTGCTCATATTCTTTTATTCTGAAATCAACTTTTATAATTAAGATGATGGTACACTAAGATCTCTTTTTAGTATTCCTGAATCTACAGTACGAATCTAAAGATTTGTTTATCTAGTATTACCCAGCGATTAATAAATGGGGTATTTGGGGTAATAGCTGGTCAAATCGTATCAGCTCTATCTCTAAAATGATATTCTACTTATTCGGTTACTGTTTCGGTAAGAGTTTTCCCTTGATTGCTCCAAAGCATTACTTTTGTTTTTCCTAGGAGGTAAAGGTGGAGCAGGCTCTTTATATCCCTCTGGAACTTTTGAAAAATTAGCAAAATTAATTTCTTTATCTTTTTTTGGTCCAGGATTCGAGAATAGCATTTCTTCCAACTCTTTGGAGAGCTTTGGTTTTTTACCTGCTTTAAGATCTTTAATCATCTCCTTAATCTCTTTGTAGAGTGGAGAGCTTGGATAAATGATATGTGCATACCTCCCATCTTTTAATTCTACCAGCTCTACTCCATTTTTCTTACCATAGCTTTTATCAATGTTTTTTTGAAAAGCAGCAAAATTTTTAACATCATGTAAGACAATATCTGCTTTTTTACCATCTACAGATTCTAATCTATAGATCATCTCCAGATTTTTGACTCTTTTTTCTTCTTGATTGTTTTCTTCTAGTGCCATATTACTAATACATTTATGTGTTTTTTATCTCCGTAATTCTTTAATCACCCTTTTGTGATACCAATACTTTTGCCAGATCAAGAAAAGACCTACCAAAGTGGTAATCGCATTACAAATAAGGATAGGAAGACTTTGGATCATCGTTCCATAACTTAACCAACATAACCCTGCCAAGGTATATAAGAGCAGCATTGGAAGCGATAAACCTGTTGTAGATTTGCATTTCCAGGTTTTGTATACCTGGGGCAAAAAGGTGGTAGTGCTTAATGCTGCCGCCAAAAAACCCATGATTTTTACTGTTTCCATAACTTTGTTTATTTATCGGTTGTTGAATCATGAACTGATTCCAAAACCTTGATTAGGTTTTAATTTTTGAATTTTCTTTTTTGTCTTTTTAAGTAAAGCCTGTTTTTTAACTTCTTTCCCATTATTGACCGTTTTTTGTGCGTTATAAGGCAGCTCACTATTCAGTTTGATAAACTTTTCCAAAAGTCTCTTTTCTTTCAGTCGAGCTTCACTCAAATCACTGACTTTGCCTTTCTCTAGCTTCGCTATATTGGGTTGAACTGTTTGGCTTTTTACTTCCCGAACAGCAATACGCTCTTTCAAACGACTATGCTTTTCTTTTTGTGTTTTGGGATGTAGTTCTTCTTTTTTTACCAATCCTGCCATAAGTTGTATCAACTCTTTTTGAGTGACTTTCCTTTTTTCTGATGCTGTATTTGTTAAAGCTTTTTTCATCCCTTTTGTAATTCCGAAACAGTAATAATGTTTATAAATGCTATCACTCTAATTCAGGAATCAACATATCTAATTTGTCTCCAAGATATATACAGAAACAGAAATCTGTATGTCAGAAGTAATAAGTGGTAGGACTGAAGTAATATTCGATCATCAAAAATACAATCAACCAGTACATAAACAACGATAACCCATCTATTCCCGTAATTATCCCAGGTATTACTTTGTGATATGTATTAGAGTAAAGACCCCCTAATTTGGTTCCAGAATTTAAAATTATAATAACCTAAAAAATTAAGAAATTATGGGATATAGAGATGATTTTTATACGAAAGATAATATTGTAGGGTATACCGGTGATATTGCCAACAATCCAACGGTCTATTTTATGACTGAAAAAGATGGAATAAAAACTTATGGGCGTATCACACTTAACTATCCAAAGGACAAAAAAAATGAAGGCCGGGAATTAGTAAGATCAAGAAAAGACTATACCAGGGAAAACCTGTCTGTTCATAAGGAAAATTTAGGAGGTGAAACAAAATACACCTTAAAATCCAAAATAAAAGCTCACAATATTAAAAATATGTCAAGGAAAGGGGATACAACAACAATCACAGACAACAATGATAAAATATGGGTATTTGAGAAACATTGCGTAGAAAGAGTAAATGGTATAATAGAGCATGTAAGTCGAGGTAAAATTAACGAGAATTTGACTGAACTTGAAAAAGTAAATCTATTCAAACTTGTTACAGAATGCAGACCAGAATTGAAAGAAAGAAAGAAAATGTATAAGGACAAAGACGAAATAACAGAACTAGAATTTCAAGATGTTGATCAAAATGGTGATAAAATCTTCAATTTTGATAAAAAAGTAAATTCTAATTTAGAACCTCCAAAAATCATTAGTACAAAAAAAGAACAAGAACTTGAACAATTAAAAACTTCTGGCGAAGAGAAAATGGTGCCGAAAACAAAATCAACGCCAGACAAACAAGTTGATAAAGAGATATTAGCTGTTCTTTCATCAGACAAAACCAAAGAAAAAGATCTTCAAAAACCGGGATCATCCAAAGATCCACAACTTGAGAAACCTATTGCACAAAATAACGGATTGGACTTAGATGCTTTAGCCTCACCAAAATTCAAAGAAAAGAAAAAAGAATTAGAATTATTAACCTCTCCAAAATTCAGAAAAAAGAAAAAGTCAAAACAAAATACAAGGTCCACAAACCCCAACAAAAGTGGAGATAATAAAACCAGACAAACTAGACAAAGACGAAGAAGTTCTATGGGTCAATAATAGAAGATAGGTTTTACCGTAATTACGAGATCAACCAGCAAAACTGTCTGAAACTTATTTCAGACAGTTTTTTTATTACTTAGTTTATAAGATAAAGCTGCAACTCTTACCACAAATATTATCTCGATACTTTAATGTTTACAAAAATGCTGTAAAGTGTATCCTTAAAATTCAATAAACGAATACAACACGGTAAAATCATAACTTAATGATGGGAGCAATCCTCCTAAAAACTCAGAGAACAAATAAAACGAACAAAAAATAGCATCCAGAGTAGTAAAGTGCTACTCAAAAAGCTTATTAAAAAAACATATAGAAACTATAACGTAATTCATTTCCTGCCTTGAATGATTTTGAAAACCCCAAAGGTTCACAAAAATCTATTCTCACTAATGCATAAGTTTAGATCTTGGGCAAAAAAATATCGAGGATCTAAATCCTCGATATACTTCTATTAATTTGACTCTACTTATTTGCTATGAATGCTACCTGCCAGGTCTTCTCCCTCTTCTAACATTGCGGTTCTGAGCATTATTATTCCGAACATTGTTGTTCTGAGCATTATTATTCTGAACATTATTATTCTGAACATTGTTGTTCTGAGCATTATTATTCTGAACATTGTTGTTCTGAACATTGTTGTTCTGAGCATTATTATTCTGAACATTGTTGTTCTGAGCATTATTATTCTGAACATTGTTGTTCTGAACATTGTTGTTCTGAGCATTGTTATTCTGAGCATTATTATTCTGAACATTGTTGTTCTGAACATTGTTATTCTGAACATTGTTGTTCTGAGCATTATTATTCTGAACATTGTTGTTCTGAGCATTATTATTCTGAACATTGTTGTTCTGAGCATTGTTGTTCTGAGCATTGTTATTCTGAGCATTATTATTCTGAACATTGTTGTTCTGAACATTGTTATTCTGAACATTGTTGTTCTGAGC
>NZ_JBSWWU010000010.1:0-210495 GCF_056160245.1 Aquimarina sp. AWH4_224
TTGATGATTACAGTAGTGAGGCAGAGGCGGAGTATTATTTTCGATATGCTCAGACCTTAAAAGCTGCCGAGCAATATGATCAGGCCGATGTGTACATGAAGAAGTTTACCGAGCTGGCCAATGATGATAATCGAGTTAAACTATTTGGAGATCAACCTAATTACTTAGAAAGGATTGATTTTCAATCAGGTAGATTTGATATAGAGAACTCTTCTATCAATTCCTCGTTTACGGATTTTGGTACTGCCTTTTATGATCGTTTTGTAGTTTTTGCTTCCTCCAGAGATACCTTGATATTTAAAAAGACAGTACATCAATGGAATAATGAGGCCTTTTTGGATTTGTTTCAGGCAGAATATGATCCTACCAATGGAGAGTTATCCGAGATCAAGAAATTTAACGGTACGATCAACTCAGAGTTTCATGAGTCTACCCCGATCTTTACCAAAGATGGGAGTACGGTATATTTTACCAGAAACAACTACGTAAAACGTAAGTACGGTAAGGACAAGAAGGGAACCAATAAGTTAAAGATCTACCGATCGTATAAGAACAGTCAGGGAGGATGGACTACTCCACAGAGTTTATCCTTTAACAGTGATGAATACTCTACAGCCCATCCGGCTTTGAGTATAGATGAACAGACCTTGTATTTTTCATCCGATATGCCGGGAGGTAAAGGATTGTCGGATATCTATAGTGTAGCCATCAATGGAGATGGTAGTTTTGGAGAGCCAAAGAACTTAGGAGATACGATCAATACTGAAGGAAAGGAGACCTTCCCATTCATCAGTAAGAATAATGATCTTTATTTTGCATCAAATGGACATTTAGGATTAGGAGGGTTAGATGTTTTTGTAACTCGTTTAAACCCACAGACCGAAGAAGAAGCTTTGGTGGTTAATATCGGTAAGCCGGTCAACAGTCCCAAGGATGATTTTGCTTTTATCGTAGATGATGAATCCAAACGAGGTTATTTTTCTTCGAACCGAGCAGGAGGGATAGGTAGTGATGATATCTACAGCTTTTTACAGTTAGAAGACCTGCGTAAGTTTTGTAAGATTGTTATAGCCGGATTAGTGACAGACAAAGATACCAACGAGCCACTTACAGGAGTAAAGGTATCGGTTTATGACAGTGCCAACAACTTGATCGAAAGTGTAGAAGTAGGCGAAGACGGGAAGTATACTACCGATGAGTTGGAATGCAGTACCAAATACTTTGTAAGAGCCGAGAAAGAGGAATACACCACCACAGAAAAGCTGGTTACTACCCCAGATACCAAACAGACCCTTGATGTTCCTTTAGCATTAGAGAAGAAGATCAAATCAGCAGGAGTTGGGGATGATCTGGCCAAAGTATTGTCCTTAAAACCGATCTATTTTGATTTTGATCAATCTTATATCAGAGAAGATGCTAAGATAGAATTGGCCAAAGTGATCGAGGTGATGGCTCAATATCCACAAATGAAGATAGAGGTACGCTCACATACGGATAGTCATGGTAATGATGATTACAACTTGTACTTATCCGAGAAGAGAGCCAAGTCTACGGTTGATTATATGATCGGCAAAGGTATTTCTGCAGATCGTTTGAGTGGCAAAGGATATGGAGAAACCGAACCGGTTAATGACTGCGGTAATGATAGCAAATGTACCAAAGATCAATATCAACTCAACAGAAGAAGTGAGTTTATTATTTTGAAATAAAAACGATAACCCAAAAAGAGTTACAAAAGGCACCTTATTCGTTAAGGTGCTTTTTTGTTTTAAGTTAATTGTACTATATTGAAAGAATAACGTTCATAATAGTAGGGCGTTTTTTGGTAATAAGTTCATTATGAGGTTAGAAAGCGATTCAGTGTTAAAACCTTCTTATTCATAAAACAAATACTACTATGATTTTGTAATTTTGACACAACAAAAAAATTAATGAAAGAAGAAGAAAAAGTCATTTTGGTCAACGAAAATGATGAGCAAATTGGATTGATGCCTAAGCTAGAGGCGCATGAAAAAGCATTACTTCATAGAGCCTTTTCGGTATTTGTTCTAAATAGCAAAAACGAATTGATGCTTCAGCAAAGAGCTCATCATAAATACCACTCTCCAGGATTATGGACCAATACATGTTGTAGTCACCAAAGAGAAGGAGAAACAAATATAGAAGCAGGCACCCGAAGATTACAAGAGGAAATGGGGTTTGTCACTCCACTACGTGACTCTGTGTCTTTTATCTATAAAGCTCCCTTTGATAATGGATTGACAGAGCATGAGTACGATCACGTACTTATTGGTGAATACGAAAAGGATCCCGTAATTAATTCTGAAGAAGTTGCAGATTGGAAATGGATGCCTGTAGAGGATGTCAAAAATGACATTATGATGCGTCCTGAAACTTATACAGAGTGGTTTAAGATTATATTTGATAAATTTTATTCGCATATTACATTATGAGAATTAAAGCATGCAGAAAAGCTCATTTTAATGCAGCACATAGGCTATATCGTAAGGATTGGAGCGCTGAAAAAAACCAGGAAGTATTTGGAAAATGTAATAATCCAAGATACCATGGTCATAACTATGAGCTAGTGGTTGGAGTTATTGGAGAAATTGATCCGGAAACGGGGTATCTCATTGATCTCAAAATTTTGAAGGATCATATTAAATCTGAAGTTGAGGATTATATGGATCATAAAAACTTGAATGAAGAGGTTGAAGAATTTGCTTCGCTAAATCCTACTGTAGAGAATATTGCAGTCGTTATTTGGAACCGACTACGTAAAAAAATAGATGAGAAGTTTGATTTGGAAATAACACTATATGAAACTCCTCGTAATTTTGTGATTTATACAGGACAATAACATGGCGTTAGAAATAGGAGATAAAATACCAGTGTTTACGGCAAAAGACGATTCAGGAGAACTAATAAGCAGCACCGATTTGATTGGAGGAAAGCCTGTAGTATTCTTTTTTTATCCCAAAAACTTCACGCCGGGTTGTACCAAAGAAGCTTGCGCTTTTAGGGATAGTTACGAAGATTTTAAAAGTATGGGAGCCGAGGTAATCGGGATAAGTTCAGATAGTGTTTCTTCTCATACCAAATTCAAAAACAAATACCGTTTACCATTCACTTTTTTATCAGATGCCAATGGAAAACTAAGAAAGTTATTTGGAGTCAAGTCTGAATTATTGGGGTTGTTGCCGGGCAGAGAAACTTTCGTAATCGATAAAGAGGGTGTGGTACGTTTAAAATTTAATAGTATGAATGCCTCAAAACACTTGGGGAAAGCAATGGATAAAGTAAAAGAATTGACTACGATTTGATCGAAAATCGTAATTTTACATCATAAAACAGATATAATTATGGCAAATAAGAGAGATCTCAAAAAAGATATCAATTACGTATTAGGAGATATTATCGAAGAAGTATATGCTTGGGAATTAGAAAACCCAGGAAAGGATAATAAGGCAGGAGAAGCTATTATTGATGAAGCTATAGCTTCTTTTGACGGTTTTATAGAAAGAATGAATGATAAAAAAGTGGAGAATGCTTCAAAGCATTTTAAAGCGATTCGAGAAGACTTAGAAAAAACAGCAAAAGGATTATTGGATAAAGTAAATTCATTATAATTTTTTTGAAAAAGTATTTGCAAATATCATTAGAGCAATTATATTTGCAACCGCTTTTGCCGATATAGCTCAGCTGGCTAGAGCAGCTGATTTGTAATCAGCAGGTCGTGGGTTCGAGTCCCTCTATCGGCTCAATAAAAAAAGCTCTAAACATTGTTTAGGGCTTTTTCTTTTGGTGATATTTTTTACTGATTTAGCGAATCTATGGTCTTTTCAGCTTCTTCTTGCTGTTTCTTTCGCTTTTCTACATAGGCTATAAGTTGTTTACCGTACAAAGATTTTTTTACCCTTGGGCTAAGAGATTTTGCCACAGTGTCCAAATACTTAATGTTAGCGTCATAGATCTCGCTAAGGGTAACATAGGGTGCTACTTCTAATTTTTTATTGTAAACCGCAAAATTAATGGTGTACAGATACTTTTGACGTAAAAGCTTTTTGTAAGCCTCATCGTTTTCCATCAACTTTTCATCATCTTTTTGTTTGGTAGCCTCAAAATCTTCCTTCATTAGCCGAAGGTTACGTTGATTAAAACGTTCCAGCATTTTCTTGTACTCTTGATATTTTTCCTGGTTTTTTCCACCAGTTATTTTCACATCAGTTTCAAAGTCTTGTAGTGTAGTTTTGATCACTATTTCTCCTGGTTCTGCAAAGAAGTCAATACGATCGTTGTACTGAGTACCATCATCTTTATCCAAATATAAGTAGTGTATTTCTGGTTCTTCTACATTAGACTGCATTACAAATTCTGAGTTTCCTTCAATAACTACCGAATCTACATTCACCAATAAAGTGTCTTTAATCTTTTGCAGATATAATGTCCCTTTTTTTAACCCATCAATGTTTCCAGAAATAACAACATTTCCCTCTTTTTTAGGAGAGCTGCAATAGGTTAATAATAGTACTGTAATTAATAAAAAAGGAATTCTTTTCATGCGTTCAAAATATTCAATTAAATGGGTTACAAAGATGCAGATTTTATTTGAAATAAATAGGGCTTATTCCCTTTTCAGTCTTCAATGCTCTATCTTTTTAGAGGGAGTTTTAAGTACTTTGTATGTTTATCCTTTTGACGCGATTTCCATCAATATAGTACATAAAATAGCCCCATATGTACCTACGACATACCCAAAAACCGCTAATAGCACTCCAACAGTAGTTAATGAAGGGTGAAAAGCGGCCGCAACTACGGGAGCAGAAGCAGCACCACCAACATTAGCCTGGCTACCTACAGCTAAAAAGAAATAAGGCGCTTTGATTATTTTGGCAACAAAAATCAATAATAGGGCATGAATAGACATCCAGACCAAACCAATGGCTATTAATCCTGGGTTTTCAAAAATCATCCCCAGATCCATTTTCATTCCGATAGTAGCAACCAGTATATAAATAAAAATACTTCCTAATTTACTGGCACCAGCACCTTCATATTTTTTGGCTTTGGTATAGGATAAGGTAATTCCTATAACGGTTGCAATGGTTACCATCCAGAAAAATTTGGAAGTAAAAGAGGATAGTGCAGAGCTTTTATCGTTAAAAATTTCAAAGTTATTGGATAACATTTTAGACATTCCGTCGGCACCCCAATGAGATAATCCTACTGCGGTAAAAGCAATAGCTAGCATGACAATGTAATCTGTAAGCGATGGATTTCTAGTGATGCTGTCGGCATAAGTGGATACTTTTTCCTTTAGCGATTCTATGGCTGTGTTATCAGCTTTTAACCAGCGATCTATTTTGTCGCTTTTTCCGATTCCGATTAATAATAGAGCCATCCAAACATTGGCAACTACAATGTCTACCAAAACCATCCCACCATATTTGTCGGGATTATATTGATAGATTTCTAACATAGCTGCCTGATTTGCACCTCCACCAATCCAGCTCCCTGCAAGAGTAGATAATCCTCTCCATACGGCATCAAACCCAGCACCTCCAACAGTTTCTGGGGATACCAGAGAAATTAACAAGATAGCAACTGGTCCACCGATAACAATTCCTAGAGTACCAGTCAAAAACATGATAAGTGCTTTAGGCCCGAGATTAAAAATTCCTTTTAAGTCGATACTTAAGGTCATTAACACCAATGAAGCTGGTAAAAGATATCTACTTGCGATAAAATATACATTTGAAGATTTTTCTACCAATTCACCATCTGCATTTAGTTCACTCCAGTGAGGAGAAATAAGCCCAACCGAGTTAAAAATGGCGGGTAATAAATAGCAAAGTAAAACTCCTGGTACTATTTTGTAGAAAGATTTCCAGAAACCTTTGTCGATCGATGAAGTATAAAATACCAAACCTAAACAAAGCATCAAAATTCCGAAAACTATGGTGTCATCAGTAAAAAAAGGAGAATTTTCCATTGGAGAAGTGTAATTTTTGATAATAGCCCACAAAATACACTATTTTATAAAAGCTCAAACTGCATTTTACGAAAAATTATTAGTCGTTGATCCAGCTCTTTAATAATTTTATTTGCTGTTCTGAAGCATCAGGAATTTGCTCAAGAATGGTTTTTTGTATAGTGGGCTTGATGACCTCGGTCTGTAAAGTCATTTTTTCTGTTCCTCGTTTAATTTCAAAAATAACAGTGTCGCCCAATTTCCATTGATTAGAATCTCCAAAAAGATCATAAATGTTCTTTACTTGATATTTTTTATCATTGATACTCAGCAGTACATCACCACCTTGTATACCTAAGTTTTTCAAGAAATTGTTATACTTAGTGTTAGATTCAAAAATAATCTCATTACTATCTTCAGAGGCTTTTACTAGTGGTTGTTGCCCATCTATAAAATAGGAAGAGTTTACTGTCTTTTCGCCAAATTGAATACCCACTTTGTTCAAATAGTAATTATAATCGATAGGGGTATTATTAACGACATGATTTTCTAAGAAATCGCCTACTTCAGGATAAGAAAACTCGCGAATTGTCGGGATCAGTTCATCATCATCAAAAGGATTTTGACTGCCATATTCCTGAGATAGATTGTGAATAAGGTCTACAATTCCGTAAAGCCCATCGCTCTTTTCTCGCATCAAAATATCAATACACATAGAAATCAAAGCTCCTTTTTCATACACATTGCGATAATTCTGTCGGTAAGGCTCCTTTAAGATGTTTTTACTCATTTCGGTAAAAGACCAGGAATCATCAAACTGTTTTGAAATTTCAATTTTTTCCAACAGTATTTCCATAAATTCTTCTTGCCCGATAAGTCCTTGTGTAATTTGAAAGATGATTGAAAAATACTCGGTAGTTCCTTCATACAACCATAAATGTTTTGACATTTTTGGCTGGTTATAATCGAAGAAATGGATCTCTTTGGATTGAATACTTAACGGAGTTACAATATGAAAAAACTCATGAGAAACGACATTAATTAGGGATTCAGTTAATTTTGCCCTTGTGAGCGATTCTGGCAAGACCACTACGGTAGAGGTGTCGTGTTCCAAAGCCCCAAAACCAGAAGCATCGTTTGGTTTGGTAGTCGATAGGTATAATAAGATGCTATATTTTTTTGTGGTATTAATGTTTCCAAGGAAATTACTTTGAGCTCTAATCATACGCTCCATTTGCTCCGTAAAACGCGATGCTTTGTGTATTTTATTAGGGGAGTAGATGCTTAATAATATTTCAATTCCATTTGCAGTAAAGGTAACCCGATCGGGGACAGAATACATAATAGGAGTATCTGCTACATCGGCATATCTATTAAAAATAAAGTAGTCAACGTTGAAATTGATATTTTCTGAAGAATCTCTAGGTTCAACTTCTGTGGCAGAGGTTGAAGCTTCTAAATGAACAGGATGTTTTATAAACAGACGATACTCGGTTTCTTTCATCTCAGAAAAATACCCGACAAAAGCATACAAGTTGAGAATGAAATTTTTGTCCTGATCTATATTCGTTCCGGTGGGAGAGAATATTTCGTGTGTATTTTCTATATCAAAGGTATCGTTGACCAGATATGTGATTTTTGCTAGTTGCCGAACGTTATTGATTTTCCATTGGTTATGCCCAACTTTTTGAACAGATAAGGATTTTCCTTCTTTATCAAAAGCTTCAAAACTTTCGATATACTTACCATAATTGTTATTTTGATAGGTGCCGGGAACGATCTTGGGTAAGAAATAACTTATGGTATCGGCATCTATACTTTCGGTCCTGATTTCTATTTTTACCTTATCATCGATAATTTCATAAAGATCGATTGAAGCATTGATGGGTGAATAATGTTTGATTGCTGTAGAAGAAGATTCGGCCGATTTACACCCAGGTAAAACAATAACGCATAGTATTGTTAATACAAGGATAGGTATAAATCTATAGTTCTTCTTCACAATTATAAAATGTTATTCTTAATATAGGTGGCTACACCATCTTCTTTTCCAGCCAGAGTTACTGTATCTGCAATTTGTAGCACCTCTTTTTTGGCATTGGCAACGGCTACACCTGTGCCTACTGCCTTTAGCATTTCCATATCATTATAATTATCACCAAAAGCTACCGCATCAGAAATCGGAATATCGAAATGCGTATCTAATAACATTTCAATGGCAGTCAATTTAGAAATGCTTTTGTGGGCTATTTCTATATAGGTTGGCTTGGATCTATAGAGATGTAAATGGTTACCAAAGGTACTATTTAAATAGTTGAAAACCTTATCAATCATTGGTTCTTCTCCCATGCACATAATTTTATGAGCTCCTTTATTACCATCTCTCCAGGTATCAATAACTCTCGAAGTGGATTTCACTTGAGGTACTACTTTGGTATTACTCGCCTCTCTGTTTGCCCAAAAATCCATTTCAGGAACATACCATTCATCCTCATAATAAAGGCTAAGATGCACTTTGGTGCTAGCGTTGAAGATATTTAGTTTTTCGATAATATCTACAGGGATTACTGTAGAATGTATGGGTTGTTGATCTACCAAAATTAATCCTCCGTTATAACAGATTAGTGGTTGATCGACAATACCAAGCTCATTTTGCAAATGAGTCATTGCACTGGGCATCCTAGAGGAAATTAAAATTACCGGGATTTGATTCTTTATTCTTTGAACTTCGGAAATGGTGAACGATGAAAGCTCTCTTTCTGGATTTAATAAAGTTCCATCAATGTCAGAAAATACAATGCGATTTGGCATTAGCAGTGGTTGAGATTTGGGTTGATCCAAATTAAGATAATAATTATTCTTTTACAAATTTAACGATACTGTTTAGAACTTCGGGCATAATTTTTCTCCAGGCTTCGTTGTAAGATTTGTAACTTTCGAGACGATCCCCCTTTATTTCCTTTAGGATATGATTCATATTCGAAATAATAGCATAGGTGGCTTGGGGTGAAGCCTCTTTAAGTTTTTCAGATTGGGAAAGCTCAACTTGTATGTCTTTATCTCCATGTACAATCAGAATAGGAATATCCAAAGCTGCTATTTCTTGTTTAGGATCGTATTTCATCCACGATTTGATAAAGGGTTGTAAATCATATCTGAAAATAGACTCTAATGCCGGATCATATCCAACAGCTCTTCCGTTTTCCAGCAATTGTCGAAATGCAACTGCAGCATTTTTCTCTAATCCAGGAGCTTGTTTGGCGATTTGCTCCACAATTACTTCGTCCAGAGGATCCGCATTTCCAGCGATAGAAATAAAACCATCTGCTCTTTCTTTTGCAGCGATCATTCCAATTAATGAGCCCTGACCATGACCAACTACCATTACCTTGGTATAGGCATCATTTCTTTTGAAGTAATCAATTATTGACTTTGCATCCTCGACAAAATGATCAAAAGATATTTCATGCTCCTTGATACCCAGACTTTCCATCTTAAAAAGCCTCTTGTCGTATCTAAATGTTGCAATTCCTGACTTGGCTAAATCGTAGGCTAGTTTTTTGAAGGTATCATTCTTAGACATTCGGTCGTTGCCGTCTCTATTGATGGGCCCCGCATCCATAATAAAGATGAGAAGAGGGGATTTTTTGTCGGAATATGGTGTAACTAAAGAACCTTCAACATACCTATTGACCTTTACGATGGCTGAATTATACTCTTTTTCCTGAGCAGAACAAATACAAATGAATAATGAAAAAATAAGTATAAACTTTGACTTCATATCTGGGGTAGTATCTTTAGATTTATATAGCAAACGTTAAATACTTCATCATATTTTGATGTACAAAATAAAACAACCTACAATGCACGGTTTAACCCTAGTCATATTTTAACGAATCACTAACATACCCTTTTTTTATCTTTGCCGCAAAATATTGAAACATGAATCTGAAAAATAAGCTTGTACTTATCATATTATGTATTTCTTCAATTACAATTACCGCAAAAGACGATTGGGGTAAAACCGGTCATAGGGCGACTGGAGAAATAGCGAGCAATTATCTTACCAAAAAAGCAAAACGTAATATTGCGAAAATATTGAAGGGGCAAAGCCTAGCTATGGTGTCTACTTTTGCTGACGATATTAAAAGTGATGCAAAATACAAAGAATACAGTCCTTGGCATTATGTGAATTTTCCTTTTGATAAAAAATATGGAGAAGAAACGCCAAGCGAATACGGGGACCTGGTACAAGGAATACAAAAATGTGTGGAAGTGTTAAAAAATGATGCTTCATCGATAGAGGATAAGGAGTTCTATTTAAAAATGCTGGTGCATTTTGTTGGGGATTTGCATCAACCTCTGCATGTCGGTAGAGGAGAAGATAAAGGAGGTAATGATATCCAGGTAAGGTGGTTCAAAGATGGATCAAATTTACACCGGGTGTGGGATAGTAATATGATCAATCATTTTGGTATGAGTTATACAGAATTGTCTAAGAACGCTACCTTATTTTCTGATCAGCAAATTCAGGAAATCAAAAAAGGTACCGTTTTGGATTGGATTCAGGAATCTCAGGATTTAGCCAAAAAAGTGTATGCTTCTGCTAATGTGGGTGAAAAGCTCGGATACAGATATATGTACTATTATTTTCCTACGCTGCATGCTCAATTGCAAAAGGGAGGAATCCGACTTGCGGTAGTACTCAATGAAATTTTTGGATAAGTCGAGATCAGCTTAACGCCAATTCTTTACGATACTGTTTGGGAGACATTGCAAAATGCTTTTTAAAAGTTTTTGTTAAGTGACTCTCATCGGTATATCCTAATTGGTAGGCAATCTCTGCAATGGTAAACTCAGTATGTTGTAATCGGTATTCAACCAATTTCATTTTATACTTGGTCACATATTGATGGATAGATTCTCCTGTTTTTCTTTTGAAATATGTACTAATTGAACTTTGAGACATGTTGAACTTGTTCGCCAAAAAATTGATTTTGGTAAGATCATTATCATATACATGTTGCCGGATATGACTTAGTATTTGATCTATTTTCGAATGATTAACAGTAATCTCTCTTTTGTTTGAATTGTACTTTTCGGAAATATTACGGACAATGATACTTAATATGGTACTGATTGCGTTGGAGATGATTTCCTGATAGTAAATCTTTTCATTTTTGAATTCTTCCAATACCAAATTATGAATGTCCCAAACGATACTTCGATCTTCTTCATGGCAGATCACATCCCCAGGAATAATATTTGGATGGTGTAGCAATTGTTCTATACGTTGTAACCAATACTTCCTGTCGGGGAGATTAACCTTACTAGAAAATAAAAGTTCAGTGAACTTAAAATAAGTGAACTTGGTATGACTTTCGATTTCAAAGTGATGTGTGTCTTCTGGAGCCAATAGGAAAATATCATTTTCTCTATATGGAAACCTGACATCATTAATGGTATGATACCCATTTCCTTGTTCAACAAAAATTATTTCGAAATAATTATGATTGTGAGGTTCCGCTTCCCATTCATCGATAGAATATTGGTGTACCACAAAGGTTTCATGCAATGTATAGCGGTTCATAAACAACTTTTTATATCTAAAGTTACAAAATAAAATCAATATTTTAACATTTATTTTTTACAAGTAAATTTCAACGAAACCATTTGATTTTGTTGATAAAGAGGTAGTTAGATGATTTTTGTACAAGTTATTTAGCAAAAAGTACAAGAGATTATGAACCCCTTTCTAGTAATTTTGTCCTCCGTTTTTTTAAACACCTTCACATGAAACTCAAAATTTATTTATATCACTTTACCAGGATCGCTTTCGGTGCTTTTTTGGTCGTGTATAGCACTTATAATGTTATCAAGTATTCGGGGTATCTAGATCGACTGGATGGCTACTTCGGTTCAGTTTCTTTGTTTGATAATAAGGTGTTGGAAGCGTTGGCTCCTCTGGTTCCTTTTGAAGAGTTTGTAATTGGCTTTTTCTTGGTATTAGGAATGTTTACCAAACATGTATTAAAAATATCGGTGGTATTGTTTGCTTTTTTTACCCTATTTCTTTGGGATGCAGGTAGAGAAAGTTGTGCATTTATCCACTTGCTTTGTTGTTTGGTGTCATTGGTGTTGTTGAAGAAGGATAATTATGACCTAAGGTCAAAAGATTACACTGAAGATTTTTATAGGTTAACATAGTAAAAGACAATCCCTACAGATAGGATTTTTTCATAAATTGATTTTTGTTTGATTCAAAGCCCTTGCCGCCCCCTGGTAGGGGTTTTACTTTATCACTCTAAAGGTCAAATTGATCCGAGAAGAAATCTTTTTTTTTGTTTTAGGAATTTGATGCAGCCAATTTTCTTGAGTTGCCCCCTGCATAACTAATAGACTACCGTGTTGCAATTTTACTTTTAGTTTTAGATTTTTGTCATATCTGTGTTTGAAATGAAACCAACGCTCCTCACCAAAAGTGACAGATGCAATTACTGGATGTTGTCCTAGCTCTTTTTCATTATCTGCATGCCAACCATTACTATCGCTCCCATCTCGATATAGATTTAATAGACAGGTGGTGAATTCAGTATCGCAAGTGTTTTCGATACTATTTTTTATTGATAACAATTCTGGAGTAAAAGCTTTTGGATGCATGGTGATATTTGAATATCGATACGGCTTTGTATTATCGGCATAAAGAGCGGTGAGCCTGGGTTGCATATAGGTTTTCCCGAAAATAGTAATGGGATCTTGTTGCCAGGCTATGGTCTTGGTAAGTTGGTCATAAAAATGAGAAGACTCCTCATCGGTGAAAAAAGCAGGATAGTACCACACATCTGCATCTTTCATATCTAATTGTATTGGATCCGAGTTATTGGGAAAAAGTAATGGTTCCATTTTTATACATATTGATACACCCAGTAGATAAGGGCAAATTGTAAAAGCAATCTAAGAATCAACACCCATTTCGGAAGATTAAGTCCTGCTTTTTTATTGATCAACATATGGACATGCACCGGAAAAAAAAGAACTAGCATAATGATGATTAACAATAAAGAAAATATTCGGGTATTCTCAAAAATTAACCCTACACCTGCTAAAATTTCAAAAACACCGCTGAGGTACACCCAAAATTTATGATAGGGTATGTAAAGTGGCATTATTCTCATAAAAGCTTTGGGTCTGATAAAATGAAAAATTCCTGCTATTATAAATATGAAAGAAAGTACGTATAAATGCCAACTCATTATTTAAAATTAAGTGTTAATTAGGATTAAAGGTAAAAGATACTACAAAATTAATTTACTAAATATAGGTATGGACATAAAATGAAAAACCCCTTCGCATACTAATGGCAAAGGGACTAGATCGTATCTCGAGTTGTAGAAATTACAAGGAAATTTCTTTCGAATTATCAGGAGTCTCAAAGATGGCACCTTCATCTTCAAGGAAAGTGATATCTGTAATGGTGGCCTCACCAAGCTTTTGAGTCATCCCTTTATCTTCCTGCCATCCATAAAATTCCCAGTAGGTGGCAAAAGGTATTCCTTCTACCATTTCGAAGTTTTTATATTGTATGGCATGCGGATCTTCTTCAGCTTTGGAAATATCATCTCCACTTCCAAAAGTAACGATATACGCTGCAGCTTTTAGCGTATTCTTTTCAGTATCCGAATAGATGACATACCAATCTTTTGGAGCATCTCCTGTCCCTGGTTTAAAAGTTAGTTTGGCAGTATGATGATCAACCCCGTCCAAGGGCATATCATTTTTTAATTCCCATTGGGTACCGGGATCGTTTAACTTATAAGGTAACCCAAAGAAATAGGTCCAGGTAAACATATCAAACCTTGCTCCTCCGGCAGTAGCATCTTCAGGGCATAAAAATACTTTTTCACCATTATAAATAAGCTTCGTCTCATCTTTTTTGTCAATTCTGATTTTTGTAGAATTGGTGAGCATAGTAATCTTTCCATCCAGATGCTCCTTACCACCAAAGATGATGTTGATATTAAAACTGATGGCTTTATGCTTTAGGAAATCACTTTTTTTATGTGCTTTTTCAATGCTGCCGATAAAACTATCGGTAATGGAAACTGCTCCATCCCCAATACCTTCGTTGGGTTCAACCGGGATAGCTTCTTTTTGAGTTTCTGAAGATTGGTCAGTATTGGTTTCTTCTTTTTTGGTTTGATTACAACTTATAAGAATAAGGGCAACCACCAACATATATAATTTTTTCATAGATAGTTAATTTGTGTTACTCGAGTAAAAGTACTAAAACCAAAAAATGAACAGTAATATTTGGGAAAAATGTAACACTCCATAATATTCTAAGTATATATGATAGAAGTTTAAGGGTGATTTGAAGTGTTGGACTTTTTGATATTTAGTAATTGGTAAGTTTTATGTTAAAAAGTAAATAGAATGTAACAAATTCTAAATGATAAGTACTTATGGTATTAGAAACACACATTTTTCTTTATAAATCAATCAATATGAGAACAAAATCATCTACAGTTTGGAGCACGTTTTTAGTGCTTTTATGCTTGTCTTTTGTGCCGATACAAGCGCAAGAAGTCACAGGAACCTGGAAAGGTAAATTATCTGTACAAGGAGCCGAAATACCTTTGGCATTTCACATCGAAAAAAAGGATGGGGCTTTGGCAGCTACCATGGATAGTCCTTCTCAAGGAGCTACGGGACTTCCGATGGATAAAGTACTATTAGAAAATGAGCAATTAACATTAGTATTCAAAAAGGCTGGTATCAAGTATGTAGCAGCAGTAGCACCACAAAAATTAAAAGGAACTTTTTATCAAGGCGGAATGGAATTACCCTTAGAAATGGAAAAATCTGAAAAAACAATCCCTGGTAATCCAGAATTGGTTACCTCTGATGCAGAATTAATAAAGTTGGCAGACCTGGATAAGGGAGCCTACGGGTATTCTGTAGAGGATTATTTTGCAAAACCAAAAGCCAGAACGTTTCGTTTCTCTCCAAATGGGAAATACCTTTCGTATAGAGAAAAGGACGAGAACAAAAAGAACCATGTATACGTAAAAGAGATTGCTTCGGGCAAAGTAACTCGTGTTATTGAAGAGAAAGAAGAGTTAATCAGAGGATATGGTTGGGCCAACAACGGTCGTCTGGTATATGTAATGGATAAAGGTGGTAATGAAGATTATCATTTGTTTGCAGCCAATATCGACGGATCTGATCAAAAAGAGCTGACTCCTTATGAAGGTGTACAGGTAAATATTTTGGAAGGGTTAAGAGAAGATGAAGATCATATGATCATTTCGATGAACAAAAACAACAAACAGATTTTTGAACCTTACAAGATCAATATTGTAACAGGAGAAATCAAACAGTTGTTTAAAAATGAAGATGCTGCTAATCCTATTGCTGGATACAATTTTGATAAGGATGGAAATTTAAAAGGGTATGCCAAGATTCGTGACGGAGTGAATTTTGATTTCTACTATGCAAAAAATGAAGGGAGCTACGAAATCATTAAGCAATTAAACTGGAAAGATACGTTTTCGATCTTAAACTTTGACTATTCAACAGATAATCCGCATGATGCGTATATCGTATCTAATTTGGATTCTGACAAGTCTGAAATTTATCTATATGACTTGAAAGAAGATAAGGTGATCAAAAAGATATTCTCCAACGATAAGTATGATGTGTCTAACCTTTCAGTTTCTAGAAAAAGAGGATACGAATTAGATTATTTCTCTTATCAAGGTGAGAAAAGAGTAGTAGTTGCGGTTAGTGATTACTACAAGAAACTACATGCAAAAATTACAGCAAAGTTCCCGGATCACCAGTATAGGATTGCAGATAAGACAGACGAAGAAGATAAGTATCTAATCTTCTTACAAAGTGATAAGTTATACGGAGTATATTATTCTTATGACACCAAAACCGAAGAGTTCAAGTTGTTGTATAATTTGATGCCACAACTTAAAGAGAATGATATGGCAGAGATGAGACCGATTACTTTTACTAGTAGAGACGGGCTTACCATTCATGGATATATCACTTTGCCAAAAGAAGCCTTACAAGGTAAGAAAGTGCCTTTGGTAGTAAATCCACATGGAGGACCACAAGGAATCCGCGATTCTTGGGGATTTAATCCAGAAGCTCAATTATTTGCCAGTAGAGGATATGCAACACTTCAGGTGAACTTTAGAATCTCAGGTGGATATGGAAGAAAGTTTTTGGAGTCTGGATTTAAGCAAATTGGTAGAAAAGCGATGGATGATGTAGAGGACGGATTAAAATATGTAATCGAGCAAGGATGGGTAGATAAGGATAGAGTAGCGATTTATGGTGGAAGCCATGGAGGATATGCTGTGCTAAGAGGATTGACCAAAACTCCTGATTTATATACTTGCGGTGTAGACTACGTAGGGGTTTCAAACTTATTTACCTTTATGAAAACGATTCCTCCTTACTGGAAGCCTTATTTAAAGATTATCAAAGAAATTTGGTATGACGAAGATGTAGCTGAAGAAAAAGCCATCATGGAAGAAGTATCTCCTGTGTATCAAATTGGTAAAATCAAGAAGCCATTGTTTGTGGTACAAGGAGCCAATGATCCAAGAGTAAATATCGATGAATCAGATCAGATCGTAAAAGCCTTACGTGATAAAGGATATGATGTACCTTATATGGTTAGATATGATGAAGGACATGGTTTCGGAAAAGAAGAAAACTCTATTGCGATGTATAAAGCAATGATGGGATTCTATGCAAAACATTTGAAAAAAGAACAAACAAAGCCTGTAAAGGGATAAATTTAGTCTTAATTTTGAGTGAAAAGCCTCCTGTAACTTGGGTCAGGGGGCTTTTTTTATGCATTTTCTTCAAATTCTGGACAGTCCAGACGAATATCTTTATCAGAGAGCGTAGTTTTGATCAGATTGCAATAGTGATCTTCTTTATTTTTTTGATAAAACTTACAACCAAAACAAGTACGTTGAACAGATAAAATACCCGTTCTATTTAGTTTATAGATCAAAGTATTTATGGTAGATAATAGAGATTCTTGCTTTTCTTGATCAAATTGAGCTACCTGAGTTCGAATAGGGTTTGCAAAATGTTCTGTAGCCGAAACTGTTTTTTTTCCCTCTTCTGTCAATGCTATAAAATAACTTCTGCTATCAACCAAGGTTTTATGTTTGCTAATCATCCCTTTTTTTTCGAGAGCTTTTACCGCATCGCTTATCGTAGGCTTGGTTAAGTTAAACTCTTTTGCCAAATGACTAACCGTGCATAAATGTTCCTTGTGATAGGCAATAAAAATTAGAATTTGTATTTGAATGGGACTTAGGCCAATGGTCTTGGCGTACTCCCAAAGTAACGCTCTAAACGCTTCCGAAATGCGTTCTAAACCCACAACAATTTTGGAAACCGTGTCGGTATTCTGAAAAGTAATATCAAAAATGCTTTTATCCATATGTTTGCAACTTCACCAACAAGAAACACAAATTTCTTATTGGCAAAGTTAGTGATCCTAATTATTTTGGAGATTATTAATTACAGTTTTCCATTTCCAGGATATAATATCCTTTCGTTTCGATCTGTGCTATCATTTCTTCGGAAGCTACAGCAATATGACAAAACCTACATTCTTTTGAGGTTAAGCTACCAGTTTCAAAAGATTTTGTTCTTAAGTAGGTTCGACCAAACTCAAATATTTTTTCTTCATCTGTTAAGGTATCCGATACCAAAATATCAAAGTGCATCACAGCTCCATCGTTTCTTTGTACATAGGTGTCCCAAACGGCTATTTCCATAGTTATCTTATTTTAATGTTACTTGATAGGGGAGTGAAAGGTCTTTACTGAGCACACTGTATACTTCATATACCCCTAGCATAGGTTTATTTTTTTTTTCAGTATTTACTTGCATATATGCAGCTACTGCGTCAAACTTAAAATCGGTTTTGTGATTCATTCTATAATCAGGAATGACCACTTTAATCTTATTTCCTTTGGTAGTAACCTGAAATCCTGGAGAGTCCATGTACATGGGCATGCCGGGATTAGTAGGAGGTAGCTTCACAGAGGTGTCATTTTTGTCAAATTGTTTTACAGCTAATCCTCCTTCTACGCGCTTATCCTGATGTAGTACCACCCAATGAGGATGCCATACGATTCCATCATTGTCATATATACTATCTGTGTTTTCATCCCACAGTGGAGTATCGTCAAAATCTGGATGTGAGGTTAGGGCCAACGCTACAATACCATCGGTTGCACTAAAACCTACATCGGAGGGTTGTAAGGTGGTGGGGAATACATATCCCAGAACAGGCGCACCATGCAATTGTCCGGCAGGAGTAGGAGTGGTTTTACCCGCATTTCCTGATACTGTAATTTCCCAAATAGTGCTAGAAATTTCTTCGCTATGAATAACAGAAGCTTCCGTTATTTTGAGATCGTCATTATTGTACTTTTTACAATCATCGCATGCGTATAAAACATTCGATAGGATTAAAAGTATACTTAAGGATAATAGTTTCATTACTTTGATATTTAAAGGTTACATATATAGTTAGGATTCTTTTTAATAAGGAATCCTAACTATAATCATGAAAAAAATTAAGCCTTTACATCGGCTATAGCAGCTCCAAAGTTGATGTGCAATACATTTCCGTTTGGAGTTAACAATGCAGGTACAGATTGTACACCTGCTTTTTCGGCAGTAGCTATTTGTGACTGGTCTTCTCCCAAATGAACAATTTCTACGTTTTCGTTACCAATAAGGTGTACAAGATCTTGTTCGGCGCTAACACATACCGGGCAACCAGCATGATAAAAAATTGATTTACTCATAATGTTATTTTTTTCGTTTATTAATTCGATACAAATATAGTAAGGAATCCTAACTAAAAAAATATTTTTACTTTTTTTAACATGATTAATCAATAGAGTAGATGAAAATTATCGAATTCTGTTGAGGTTGTCGTCTACATCTTTATTTTTGAAGGATGACTTTTTCGTCTTACCAAAAGAGTACTGTAAAGAGAATGAAAGCTCCTGAGCATTCACAAAGAAGGTATCCTTGGCCTGGATTTGATTGGCAGTATATAGATCTTCAAAATTCATATTTCTGAAAATGTCATTAGCATTAATAGACAGTTGTAGTTTTTGATATATGGTAGTTGCAAAAGATGCCCCCACAACAATTAATGCATTTCTTTCAAAAATTCCTTGGTATCTTTTGGATAGCCCCCAGAAGTTAACACCCAAGGTGGTTTGGGGTTTGATTTTAAATTCGTTGTTAGAATAGTAATATAGATAGGGTCTGGTTTTTTGTTGTATGGCAAGTGGGTCTTTTATTTTGGAGTAGTTTAGACTTACGATATTGGTTGAGGTGATCATTTTGTAGCGCTGTGTATTTTGAAATTGAATGCTATACCCGGTTTCTTGCTCAAAGTTTTGTGGAGAGGAGACAATACGGTCTTCTTCTTCATTATAGACAGAACTAAAAAATATGGGGTACTCTGTATGGAAATAACGAAAACTAAGATTGGATTTTTTAGTGATAAAATTGGTAGAGAGCTCTTGTGTGATGGTAGGACGTAGGTTTACATTTCTGGTAAATTCTACCAAAGGATTAATAAATGTACTTATCGAACTTGCATTGAGGTAACCCGGTCTATTGATCGTTTTGTTGTAAGCAAAATTTAATGATTTTGTACTGTCTATAGGAATATTAACTCTAGCCTTTGGGAATAACTGAGTTTGTGTTCTATCCACCAATAGATCTTCCTCGTTTCTAAAACCTCCTTTTACCACATTAGTTTCTACTCTCAATCCTGCGTTATAGCCAATCTTGTTTACTTTACCTGATAATTGGGCATAGGAAGCATAAGTATCTTCATTGTAATCATAAACAGTGACCAGACGTTGATTAGTGTCTACGAATTCAAAGTCAGAAAAGGCCTTGGCTTTACTTAAAGAAACGGAACCACCAACTTCAACTTTAATTTGTTTATTGATTTCATTTTCAAAATCTATTCTTGATGCAAGAACAGCAATATCGTAGGTCTGATCCCTGTTTTGAGATAGTTCAAAACCATTTTGATTCACATTATTGAATATGCTGCTCTCTAAGTCTCTCGAATAATCAGAGTACTGAATACCAAAAAACAAATTACGTTTTGCATCCAGTTTTTTATTGTAGTTGATATTCGAAGTCAAAAAGCTTCGTGGGGCATTATTTAAGCTTTCCGATATGATGAAATCTTCTGTTTGACCGATTTGTAAAAAGGTGTTGGTAAGAATGGGAAATCGATCACGCTGTGTTCTGTAATTGATTCTTCCAGAGAAGTAATCACTCTTATTCAATTCATAGAAAAAACCACCACCAAAAATAAATTGAGGTCTGGGGCCAATTGCTTTGGCATTATAATCGGATATGATATTTTGTTCAGGGACTTCTAATCTGGATCCGGAGTTTTCCCAAAAACCGATTTGATTGTAATTGATATTGGTTTGTAGCTCTAGCTTTTTTTGTTTAAAACTTGAACGTAGCTGCAAATAATTACTAAACCTCCTTTTGAAAGAAGCCGTTTCTGAAAGATCAATTTTGTAGCCTTCTTTTTTGTTTCGTTTTCTAGTGATCAAGATTACCGTTCTGCCTTCAGCCTCATATTTGGCAGGAGGATTGTCAATAATCTCTACCGATTTGATATCTCCAACAGCTATAGATTTTAATTGATCAAAATCGATTCTCTGATTATCCATATACAATAATGGGGTACCTCTACCTATAATGGATAACGATTCCTGATTTGGACTTATTTGAATACCCGGTAGTTTTGAAAAAAGAGCGGTCGTAGAAGGTAGGGATTCCAGAATAGAATTTTCTACGTTCACACTTAGGTTCCCTTCTTTAAAACTAAACGTATTTTTTGTACTGTTTATGGTAACTTCATCAAGATCAACTAAAGCCTTTGATAATTGCAAGGAAATCTTTTTGTCTTCATTTAATAGAATCTCTATAGTTTTGGTGTCATATCCCAAACAGGAAATTGATAACAAGTAACGACCTTCGACAATGGGGTTAAAAATAAACATACCGTTATCCACAAAAGTAAAAATGATGATCTCCTGAGTAGTGTTGTCTTTTAATATCACATCTCCTGCAATTACGGGGGTGCCATTTTGATCTGAAATTGTTCCGGATAGGGTATAGGTTTCTTGAGCATAAGAGGATACCCAAAGCAATAATGATAATAGGGTGAAGATTGTTTTTTGCATGTTTTTGTTTTCTGAAAACAAATAACATTAGAAAACAACGCTTCCTTTAATTTTTAAGAGCGGATTATGGTACTAGTACCGGTATGATTTTATCTTTTGGATAACAATTCCTGGCGATTAGCAATATTTAGTTTGCTGTAAATGTTGGAGATATGCGTTTTTACCGTGCTTATGCTTACAAATAGTTCGTTGGCAATTTCTTTGTTGCTTTTTCCAGATTGGATGAGGTCTTTTACAATTTGTTCTTGTTTGCTCAGCGGGATTTGACGAACATTTCGTTTGTTCTTCATGTAGAAGATACCACCAATGAGTATCCCAATGATTAAAACTGCTACAGCATTTGCCCAAAGACTAACCTGATATTTTTGAGTGGTCAATTCTTTGGTGATTAAATGCAGTTTGTTTTCCAGATACAGATAGGTGGCAGGATCAAGTTCACTGGATTTTAATTCTTGTAAAAGATCTACGTAGTATTTGGGATTCTTTTTGATATCCTTCTCCAATAAATTTTGATCATCAAGGGCTTTGATACCAATGAGTTTTACCAGAAGTATCTGTAAAGAATCTTTTACATACCCTTTGGTTTCTATTAAATATTGTTTGGTATCAAAATCAGAAGTCAAGTTTTCGAATCGCGCATTGAACTTTTTTAGTTTTTGCCATTCCAAATCTGCTTTGCTAGTGGTAGTGTACTTGTCAAAATACTTGGCGCTTTTATGAAATGATACTGTATCTTTTTTTGAAACAATAAATAATTGGTAGTTTTTTATTTTTTCGGAAAGCTTTTTTTTCTCTTTATCTGATAAAGGTTGAAGTTGTAGCTTATACAGTTGTGCATGATTTTCAAAATGCTCTTGGTCAAAGGCAAAGAAACCTTCTTCGGTAATGCTCGCTGTGGCAATTGGTGTAGCGTGATAATCACTGTCTTGGTCACTAAGATCTATTCTGCTTAATGTGACTTTGTTTTCCCATTTTTCGGGCTGATCAATGTTAAGGTACCCCGAAACAGGAGTTTGACCAAACGTATGGATCTGGAATAACAATGTGAAAAGAAAAAAGTACTGCAAAGCTCTCATTTTTTCATTGATGTGATTGTTACGAATGTAAAATATTTAGGGTTGATTTCAAAAGAGGAGGCACAAAAAAACCGCTTCATTATAGTATGAAGCGGTGTAATTTGAGAAGTATATACACTCTTATTTTATCATTTCAAAGCTACGATTGATAAAGGCTGTCAATTCTTCACCCTTCAGCAAGTTTTGAGATAATCTTGCCAAATCCAAAGATTGCTTGATCAAACGTTCTTTTTTCTTATCAGTTTTAGTACTGGCAATTTGCCCAACCAACTCGTGGTTCGTATTTACAATCAAATTGTACATCTCTGGCATATTACCCATACCAAACATTCCTCCACCACCGGTTTGCTGCATCTCTTTCATACGACGCATAAACTCTGGCTGCGTAATCATAAACGGAGCAGCGTTGCTATCCATAGCTTCTAACTGTACCGTATATTTTTCTGCAGGAATTACCTTTTCAAGATCTGTTTTTAATACTTCTTTTTCTTCATCTGAAAGTTTAGAAATAGTTTCTTCATCCTTTTTGATAAGATTGTCTACATGATCCGAATCCACACGTACAAATGAGATGTTTTCTTTGCTAGTTTCTAATTTCTGAATCAAGTGAGAAACGATAGGAGAGTCTAGCAACAGTACTTCATATCCTTTGTCTTTTGCAGCAGCAATATAAGCATGCTGCTCATCTTTATTAGAAGCATAGAGTACAACCAACTTATTGTCTTTGTCAGTTTGATTGTCTTTAATTTTTTCCTGTAGCTCTTCAAAAGTGAAATATGTTTCATCTACAGTAGGATAAAGTGCAAACTTATCTGCTTTTTCGAAGAATTTTTCTTCAGAAAGCATTCCGTATTCAATAACAATCTTAATATCATTCCATTTTTGCTCAAAATCCTCACGATTGTTTTTAAACATCGAGTTTAACTTATCAGCAACTTTTCTGGTGATATAGCTTGATATCTTTTTTACATTTCCATCAGCTTGTAAATAGGATCTTGATACATTCAAAGGAATGTCAGGAGAATCGATTACACCACGAAGCATAGTCAAAAATTCAGGAACTATACCTTCTACATTATCAGTCACAAAAACTTGATTTTGGTATAATTGAATTCTATCCTTTTGCATATTCATATCCTGTCCCAGTTTTGGGAAATATAAAATTCCGGTAAGGTTAAAAGGATAATCTACATTAAGGTGGATATTAAATAATGGCTCTTCAAACTGCATTGGGTACAGTTCTCTATAAAAACCTTTATAATCTTCATCCTGTAAATCTGCAGGTTGTTTCGTCCAGGCAGGATTAGGATTGTTAATGATATTGTCTACTTCTTGCGTAGGAGCCGGATCTTCCTCTTTTGCATCTTCTGGTTTTGGTAAAGTCTCAGTTTTAGTACCAAACTTAATCGGTACTGGCATAAACTTGTTATACTTAACCAATAGCTCTCTAATTCTACTTTCTTCAAGAAATTCGGCATCTTCTTCACCAATGTGCAGAACAATCTCGGTACCTCTTTCTGTTTTGTCATGAGCTTCAAGACTGTAGGTAGGAGATCCATCACAGATCCAATGTGCAGCAGGTTCATCCTTATAAGACTTGGTAATGATTTCAACCTTGGTTGCTACCATAAACGCAGAGTAAAAACCAAGACCAAAATGACCTATGATTCCAGCATCCTTGGCACTGTCTTTATATTTTTCAAGAAACTCCTCGGCACCAGAAAAAGCTACTTCGTTGATGTATTTCTGCACCTCTTCAGCAGTCATCCCAATACCTTGGTCTATGATACGTAAAAGATTATTCTCTTTATCGACTTTTACCTCTATAAGTGGATTTCCATATTCTACACTGGCTTCACCAATGCTGGTAAGATGCTTAAGTTTTAATGTAGCGTCGGTTGCATTAGAAATTAATTCTCTTAAGAAAATTTCATGATCTGAATACAAGAATTTTTTAATCAGCGGAAAAATATTCTCAACCGATACATTAATATTTCCTGTTGTCATTGTTATATGATTTTAAATTTATTGTCCTTATTGGAATAACCTTGTTTCAAAAAAAATACCAATTCTGATTTGCTGACAAACTGACATTAATACATTTTTATGAATGCAGATGTAATGTTTAAAGAGGTTTATAGACTAAACTATCCCAAGCAATAAAGTTTCATTTTTTATGAAACAACTTTAACAATTTTTTTGTTTAACTTTTATTAGTAAAGATTAAACAATTATTATCTTTACATAGTTAAAAGAAAAATATGGCAACTTCAAAAAACAAAAAAATAGTTGATAGTCAATTCATTATTTCGAAGTATATGGAATATGCTTTGGAACATGATGGGTTTCCAAAATCGGTATATAAGTTTTGTAAAGAGATCAAAATTACAGAGGAAGAGTTCTATAAGTGCTTTGGAAGCTTAGAAAAGTTGAATTCCAGTATTTGGTCAGCCTTTTTTACAACCACTGTAGAAGCAATGCATAAAAATAAAGAATATGCAGAGTTTACCAGTAGGGAAAAGATGTTGACATTTTTTTATACGTTTTTTGAAATGCTGACACTCAACAGAAGTTATGTGCTATTTGCTTTGAAAGAGAGCAACATGCCGTTGAAGAATGTTAGTCAGTTAAAGGAGTTAAGACGCAATATTAGAGATTTTGCAAAAGATCTTATCGAAACTGATAACGAGGAGAAACAATATAAAATTACCAAGAATCCAGTGCAAGTATTTTCTGAAGGCGCTTGGTTACAGTTTTTGTTTTTGTTGAATTTTTGGGCAAATGATGATTCTGCACAGTTTGAGAAAACTGATATAGCTATCGAGAAATCGGTGAATACCATATTTGATCTTTTCGATAATACGCCACTGAATAGCATCCTGGATTTCGGAAAATTTCTGTGGAAAGAAAAGGTTATGTCAAATTAATGTAAGGAATTAGAATTAGATCAGACTCTTGTTGTAGAATATATGAAAACAATAGATAAAATACCCACTACAAAACTAGGACGAACTACCGAATTGGTAAAAACGGGAGTTCGTGTGGGAGGCAATTATCTCAAATATTATAGTAAGAAAGCAGTAAACCCTAATACGACTAGGGAAGAGCTTAACGAAAGCAATGCGGCAGATATATATGATGGGTTAAAGAACCTAAAAGGAAGCGCATTGAAAGTGGCTCAGATGCTGTCGATGGAGAAGAATTTATTGCCAAATGCATATGTAGAGAAGTTCTCACTAGCACAGTTTAGTGTTCCACCATTATCTGCACCTTTGGTAAGAAAGACATTTAAGAAATATCACGGGAAATACCCCGAGGAATTATATGATACGTTTGCAACTCAATCTGTTAATGCGGCCAGTATCGGACAGGTACATAAGGCAGTTAAAGATGGGAAAAAACTTGCTGTGAAAATTCAATATCCTGGAGTTGCAAACAGCATAAGTTCTGATTTGGCGATGGTTAAGCCCATCGCCATCAGAATGTTTAATCTAAAAGGAAAAGATTCTGAAAAATATTTCAAAGAAGTAGAAGGAAAGTTACTCGAAGAAACAGATTATGTGCTCGAAGTAAAACAAAGTCAGGAGATCACCAGTGCATGTGCACAAATCCCAAACTTGAAATTTCCGAAGTATTATGCAGACTTATCCAGTGAGCGAATTATCACAATGGATTGGATGGATGGTGTTCATTTAAGTGAATTCGCGAAGCAAAATGAAGATAAAGAGATTGCCAATCAAATAGGGCAGGCACTGTGGGATTTTTATATGTATCAAATACATGTTTTGAAGGCAGTGCATGCGGATCCACATCCTGGAAATTTCTTGGTAGATTCAGAAAATAATCTGATTGCCATAGATTTTGGATGTGTCAAAAAGATCCCGATGGATTTTTATACGCCTTATTTTGAGTTGGCTGATCATAAAAATATTAGTGATAAAGAATTTTTTACCCAAAAGATGTTTCAACTGGAAATTCTCCGAGAAGATGACACCCCCGAAGAAAAAAGATTCTTCTCGGAGCTGTTTCATGAAATGTTGAGCTTATTAACACGACCATTTAATAGAGAGGTCTTTGATATGGCTGATGAAGACTTTTGGGGAAAAATTAATGAGTTAAGTGAAAAATACTCTAAGGATACTGAGCTAAGAAAAATGAATGGAAATAGAGGGAGCAAACACTTCCTGTATATCAACAGAACATTTTTTGGCTTATACAATTTGTTACACGATTTGAAAGCAACAATTCGAGTAAGAAATTTTGAAAAATACCTTTAGTCAGTCGTCCGATTGACTTGGTTTGTTTATTTATTGGTTAGGTTGTTAGGAAGGTGTGCTGTGGTTGGCACACCTTCCGCATTTAACAGCAGATCTTCTTTGTAGGGATAAATTGACTAAAAAGATGCTATTATAAAATACAATAATGTGTATATTCACGTTTAGAAATTTCCCCTTACAATGTGTAGAGTTAACGTTTACATCTTTTTTTCTTTCGTCATCATTGGTTTTTGCGGATTTTCTCAGCAAAACAATGAGCTTACCCAATTTATGGAACAGGTGGATCAAATGACCCCTGGTCAAGATAAACTGACGTTATTAGATTCCCTTTCTAAACAAATCAATGAATTAAAATGGAGTGATACCAAATTTTATAAAGAACACTATTCGAAGTATGCACTGCAACATATCGATTTAGCAAAACAGTTAGATAGCATAGATCTGGCGGCTTTCCGAACCTCTCGACTTACGTATCATTATCTGAATATTATTAACAAACCAGATTCTGCCTTGGTGATTGTCAATAATATCATTCCTGATAGTAATAAGATTAAGAAAAGAATTAATCTGGGACACCTTTATGTCAAGAGGGCGGCGGCTTTTTATCAAATAGATAATCTGGAAAAAGCTATTGTAGACTATGAAAAAGCCGAAAGGACATATCATCAAACCAGAGATACTATTTTTGAGGCAGATGCACTGTATTTCAATGGCCAGGCAACAGAACGGCTTGGAAGACTCTCTGAAGCGATTTTGAAGTATCAAAAAGCAAATGAGTTGTATGGCAAGATGAAAGATACCGCATATGTAGCTTATACTGGATTAGCAATTTCAGGTATTTTTAGTCAATTGTATTTATTGGATAAATCTTTTGATGAACGCCAAAAAATCAGAGAATTATTGAACCAGCAGCAACAAAAAGACATAGTTGCATTGTCCGAACTCAAGATTAATGATTCTAGAGATTATGTAAAAAGAAAAGAATACGAAAAACAAGGAGAAGCCTTGTTAGAAGCTTTGTCTCTGGTTGCTAAAGATGAAAAACTAGGTGCTAGTAGATTCAGACTAAGAGGGTATTTATCAGAATTTTATTCTAAAAGAGGACAGCTGGATATAGCCAAGAAATATTTGGATTCCCTAAAGATGTTTCCCGATTTGGTAAACAGTCCATACGATAAGATGTTTTACCTACAAGCATCATCAGAGTATGAATTGGCTTCTGGCAGATACCAAAATGCAATTCCTTTCTTAGAAGAGGAGTTAGAAATGTTTACCAAATCCAACGATTTACAAAGTCAGGTGCATGTCGAAAAAGAGTTGTACAAAGCACATTATGGAACTCAAAATTTTGCCCAGGCTTCTAAACACCTTGAGAAACATTTGCTCCTCAAGGATTCTTTGTACAATATCAGGAGGTCTAATAGCATTATCTACTACCGCACATTATACGAAATAGAAAAGAAAGAGAGTAAGATAGCTGCTCAAAATGCAAATATTAGTATACTCGAAGAAAAAAATAAGGCGAAACGAAACCTGATGATTTTTGGTGGTGTGGGATTAAGCCTTTTATTCTTGTCCATTTACCTCTATCGAAACCGAGTATTTTTACTTCGTAATAAGAAATTGCAACAGTCTTTTTTACAGGAATTATTACAAACCCAAGAACGAGTAAGTAAACGTATTTCAAAAGATTTACACGATAGTGTTGGCCAAAGTTTGTTATTGATCAAAAATCGAGTTATGCAGAGTAAGGATGAACAAACTGCCAAAGTGGTGGATAATGTGATTGATGAGGTGAGAAGTATTTCGAGAAGCTTGCATCCATTTAAGTTGGAAGAATTAGGACTTACGGTGACCTTAGAAAGTAGTGTAGAAATGATTGATGAGAATTATGACATTTTTATTTCTGCGGATATCGATAATATTGATCAGGTTTTTGATCCTGAAAAGGAGATTAATATCTATAGATTAGTCCAGGAAAGTTTTAATAATATTCTTAAGCATTCTAATGCTAGGTCGGCAGAAATTAGAGTAAATAATAAAGAAAACGATGTCGAGATTGTCATCAAAGACAATGGAAAAGGTTTTGATGTTTCTCAAGAAAAAACGGCAATCTCCAAAATAGGTCTAAAAACATTAAGTGAACGATCTAAATTTTTAAAAGCTAGTTTCAAAATCTTATCAGAAATAGACAACGGGACCACATTGATATTTAAAATACCAAAATATGCTTAGACCTAATATACTTATTGCTGATGATCATCCATTGCTTTTAAGGGGTCTTGAAGAGTTCTTAAGAGAGAAAAATTACCAGATCATCGCAACTTGTACCGATGGACTTTCTGCTTACAATACAATTATTAAAGAAAAACCAGATATCGCGATTTTGGATATCGAAATGCCCAATATGACGGGTATTGATATTGCAAAGAATTGCAAGCGACATCAGATCGATACCAAAATAGTGCTCAACACTTTACATAAGGAGAAAAGGATTTTTGAAGAGGCGGTAAAGTATAATATTCATGGATATCTTTTAAAAGAATTTGCCCTTTCAGAAATAGAAGCTTGTATTGAGAGTGTATGTAAAGGGGAGTCCTATTTCAGTGAAAAAATATACAAACGATTTTCGACTAGCACAGAGCAAGATACTCATATCGAAAAATTAACACGTTCAGAAATGAAAATACTCAAATTGATCGCCGACGAAATGACAAGTGGTGAGATTGCGGACTTTTTAAGTATTTCTGTTCGTACTGTAGAAAAACATAGAGCCAATATTATCAAGAAACTCGATTTGGATCAAAAACCTAATGCATTGTTGATCTGGGCTCAAAAAAATAAAGAATCTTTGTTATAGGTGTTTTTTGTTTTTACGTAGGGCTACGTATGGACTGATATGTATCTGCAATATATCTTTGTATTGATCTTAAAACGCTGAGAATCAAAAATACAGTTTTGTTCAAATCATTGCCTAATAAGGGATTTCATTGTGAAACGAATTGGGAAAACAAAATCAGGGTAATGAGTAAAATATTCTAAAAACAGATCTGTTTTAAGAACATTGGGGGAAAAAAGCTACAGACCAAAAGTTTGTAGCTTTTTTGTATTTTGTTGATTATTAAAAGAATAGAGTTGTGTCTTAAGGCCAATAAAGTTATCTTTATAAAATACATAATCATTAAAATACTAAGGGTATGGAAATTAAAAAGGAAAATCTTCTAAAAAAGCTAAAGTCAAACATTGAACTGAAAAAGATAGAAATGTTAAAAGTTTTAGGTGGGAATCAAGCCGGAGAAGGAACGGATCAAACCGATCGCCATAACAGAGCGTAAATGATTTTTCATGAGGACCTGCTTGATGATCTGATTGACCTTAAAAAAAGTATTGATCAGCAAGTTATCGACTTAACGAATAAAAAATTAGGCACGCTTTTAACTTCTTATTCTCCTTGGTTATGTGGATTGGTCCAAAACGAAGGAGATTATTCTTTTCATCCGGTATATAATCATCAACCTAGTAAAGGAGAAATTCTATCAGATCCGCAAATAGTTAAAGATCTAGATGATTTTTTAAGCACAGATGGGGCTTTGGTATGGGATCTTTCTGAAGAAAAAACAGGCATTTCTAATAAAAGAGTGAGTAATATTGATTTAATGGATCCAATCGCTCTAGAACTCATAGAGTTCTACGAAACTTCAAAAGCTAAAATAAAAAAAGGACCTTTATTTTCAAAGGGTTTTGATGATATTGTAGATGTGGTAGTTCCTGTATCTGCTCCAAATTATAAGTCTTACTCATATAGTACAATTTTGTCAAGAGGTGCCATTTTTATTGAAATACCGTATGCCAGAGAGCATGGGCAACTGCTATTGGAAATGAGCTTGGTTCATGAGCTGGGGCATCAAATTTTATTTCTTTTACAATGTACAGATACATTGATTCATGAAAAAGACATGCTTACACCTATTTGGTCTGGGATCAGGCAGCAATCAAGACCGGCAATAAAAGCAATGCATGGGCTAGTAGCGCTTTCCTTTATGCTCAATTATATAAGATATAAGCTCAAAGATTCGAAAATGCTTTCTGATGAAGTAGAGGTTTTACGTACTTACCATAACGATTATCTAAAGAAAGCAAGAGAAACATCAGAAGCAATAAAAAGTAATTGCGCTCTCACAGAGTTGGGAGAACAAGTGCATTTAGAACTGTCTCATATTGCATTAAACGAAGAGTTGGTTTAGGTGTTGTTTCTAAGGTGTGTTCCCTTTTTAATGTTGCTTTTGGTGACCCAAAAATGATAAGTTAACAAATAGTAAAATGAATTTAAATTATTTGTTATGCATGCATATAATATAATCATCGTTTACTTTATCAAAATGTCTAGAATATCTATATTGTGCGGCAGATTTTAATGCATTTTAAACTAAGCACAATACACATTAAGTAAAATATATATGTATACTTCTAGAATATCAGGATTGGGATCTTATGTTCCTGAAAATGTGGTTACAAACGACGATCTTTCAAAACTTATGGATACTAATGACGCTTGGATTCAAGAGCGTACCGGGATCAAAGAAAGACGCCATATCAAGAAAGGAGATGGAAATAGTACATCGATTATGGGTGTTAAAGCCGCAAAAATTGCCCTAGAGCGCGCTAATTTATCCACCGACGATATCGATTTAATCATTTTTGCGACGCTAAGTCCAGATATGTATTTCCCGGGTGGGGGAGTGCGTGTTCAGGAAATGATGAACATGAGAACGATTCCTGCATTGGATGTTCGTAATCAATGTAGTGGTTTTGTATATGCGATATCTGTGGCAGATCAGTTTATAAAGACTGGTATGTATAAAAACGTATTGGTGATCGGTAGCGAAAACCACAGTGGTGGTTTGGACATGACGACCAGAGGAAGAGGAGTATCCGTTATTTTTGGAGATGGTGCGGGAGCAGCGGTAGTGAGTAGAAGTGAAGACCCAAATCGAGGAATTCTATCAACACATTTACATAGCGAAGGAGCTCATGCTAAGGAATTATCTTTGGAGGGACCAAGTACGGATCACTGGGTACCAGCTATTATTGAAGAAAATCCTCAAGAAAATATACCGTATTACCCATATATGAACGGGCAATTTGTTTTTAAAAATGCCGTAGTTCGTTTTTCTGAAGTAATTAATGAAGGGCTACAAGCCAATAAATTGACTCCTGGAGATATCAATATGTTAATCCCTCATCAGGCCAACCTTAGAATTTCGCAATTTGTACAAAAGAAATTTGGGCTGTCTGATGATCAGGTGTATAACAATATCCAAAGATATGGAAATACTACAGCGGCATCCATTCCTATTGCGCTTACTGAAGCATGGGAAGAAGGTAAGGTAAAAGAAGGAGACCTTGTTGTATTGGCAGCCTTTGGTAGTGGATTTACCTGGGGTAGTGCGATCATAAGATGGTAATATAAGGGGCACTACAGTTTATAACAAAAGAAAACGCGAAGTGCTAAAAAGAACTTCGCGTTAATATGAAATAACTCGGTTATTATTTTTTAAAGGCTAATTCAAATAAATTATAACCATGACTGTACTATATTAAACGTTATAAATTGTAAAGTGTTACAAAAAATGCTAAATTTTTACAATTATTTAACTTTAAGGCTTTTAATGAGTAGTTAATAGCTAATTTAACTAAATTATTGATTAATATTCATCTAATTAACATATTTTTTGAAAATAGTTAATTTATAGTATCCCCCCGCTGGATTTTTCGTTATTATCTCTACGTTTTCTTGAGATTTTTCTATTTTTTCCACTACCAAATCTATAAGAAAGTCCTAAATATATAGTTTGTGTTTCTCCTTGAAATCTTCCATTTTGTGGAAAAGGTGTATCTCCAGAGAATCTGAAACGCAGGGTATTAAAAATATCATTAAAGTTAATGCTGGCTGTTCCTTTTCCTCCAAACAAGTTGTATCGTGCTCCAGTATTAATAAAGTAAAATGGTTTCGTTTTGAATTGTACGCCTTCTTGTTCGCCTCTATAGAATCCAAATAGTTGAAAAGTTAGATTTTTAGTGGCTTTGAAATTATTATTAATTCTAAAATTGTAAATAACTGCATCTACCTCTCTTGTGATTCCTTCTACGATACCTCTTTGTGTTTGACCATACAAATCAAAACTTGCATTAAAATTCCACCACTTGGTCGGTTTGTAATTGCTAGAGAGTTCAACACCGTATGCAGAGTTGTTATCAAAGTTATCAAAGGTTAATATCTGTCCCTCTTCAACATCTGGATTTTCGATTAATGTTTGATTGATCTCATCATTAATCAATCGATAAAATACTCCACCTGTGATAGAACCACCTTCAAGCTTGCGAGTGTAATTAAACTCTATAGAATTGGTGAACTGAGGATCTAATGCAGGATTACCTATCGAGATTATCCTAGGAGTGCTCCATTCTCTAATAGGATTTACTTGATTCAATCCAGGACGATCCACTCTTCGACTATAACTAAGCTGATAGGTGTTTTTCTCGCCAGGTTTATAGGTCAAATATGCAGACGGGTAAACGGTGAAAATTTCATCTTCAAAAACTTTTTCTCCATTAAATATGGCATCCACCTGATAACTCTCGAATCGCGCACCAAGTTGATACGACCATTTTTCAAAGTTAGTACCGTAGGTAGCATACAAGGAGTGGATGTCACGATCATAACTATAAATTGAATTTGGGAATAGTGTAGATCGATAATCGTTATCAGTTCTTCGTAAACGAGCTTCATACCCTAGCTCTAATTTGGTTTTTTCGCTTAGTGGATTTACATAATCAAGGTTAATGGTGGTATTTGTTCTTTCATTGTCGATCAGGTCATTATAATTTATAAAAGAACCATCGCCTCCTACAAAACCAAAATCGTCATCGTTGTCGCCGTCAAAAACATTGTAATCAATTTCAAGTTCTATATTATGACCTTCTTTTTCAAAATCATGTTTGTAATCCAGATTATAGGTAGATCCAAGATTTTCACTATCACTTCTCAAATTTTGGGTAAGGTCATTCTCGTCCATATCCAAAAATATGATATCAGTTATCCCAGTAGTTAGACCATCAAACAGATTTTGATTGGTGTATAGTGAAATAGTGTTTTTGTCGTTGATGTAATAGTCTACACCTACTTTTACAAGGTGAGATTTATTGTTATCCAAAAATGTAAAATTCGTTAAATAATTCTCATCTTCACGTAATACAAAACCAGCATTTCTATTTTTGGTAATGTTAGCGCCCCAGCTTCCATATACATTTAATTTTCCTGCTCTATAATTCAAATCAATTGAGTTGTTGAATCTGGCATTCTGGTCCCAGTTTACTCCGGTGTTGATATTACCGTTAAAGCCTATGTTGCTATTTTTGTGAAGTACAATATTGATAATTCCACTCATTCCCTCCGGATTGTACTTTGCAGAAGGGTTGGTGATTAATTCAATTTTTTTGATAGAAGTAGAGGGAATCTGCCGCAGCAGTTGATTAGGAGTCAAATTGGTAGGTTTACCATCTACCAGAATTCTAACATTTTGATTTCCTCTTAAAGCGATGTTTCCGTCTTGGTCAACATTTACAGAAGGGATATTATTCATGATTTCTGCAGCTGTACCCCCAGTAGTGGTAAGATCTTTTCCTACGTTGATTACTTTACGATCGATCTTTTGTTCTATGGTTGTCCTTTCGGCAACTACGGTAACATCGTCTAAGGCTTCTGCGGTCTCTTCCAAAGAAATAGTTCCTACATCGATATCTTTATTTTTTCTGGAAATCTCTATAGGTTGAGCATGCGTTGCATACCCTATAAATTGAATTTTTAGAGTGTAATTCCCTTTGGGAACGTCTGCAATTAAAAAATCGCCATTTTCTGTAGTAATACCGCCACTAATTACCTTGTTGGATCCGTCATTAATGACTACGGAAGCATAGGGGATTGGCTGATTGAGATTCTTATCGATCACTTTACCTTTTATGGTACCTACGATAGCTTCGTTGTTGGGTTGTGCTTTTAGGATTAGACAGTAAAAAGCACAGAAAAACAGTACAATTGTTTTTTGACTAATTGTTTTCATTCTGAACGTTTATTTGATTGATTGATGCTATTGTAGATTTTTATTTCAGGAGAAATAAAAGTCTACTTTATTCTTCTATACGGTGATGAAGCGTATATAAAGACTAGACGAACAGGGTGGTTTTCTGTTACAGCTTATTCCGGTTTTAACAAAAGATTGTATAAAAACAAAAACCGCCTTGAAAAAGGCGGTTTTCTTATAATAACCAAATAGTAACACTAACCATCAACTATGAATAAAATTTGATTATTATCTAAGTAACTAACTAACTAAATCTATGAAAAATCATATCTTTATATATGTAAGACGGACTGCTTTATGTTGTGTTACACTAGTACTCTGTTTTTAACATTATGACTTATTTTTTTAACGTTTATTGTCTAAAACCTAAAAATTTTTAATGACCAAAAAGACACTCGTTTTAGGTGCTTCACTAAAAACAGATCGATATTCAAACTTAGCTATTCATAGATTAGTAGAACATGGACACGAGGTGGTAGCCATCGGTTTAAAAGAAGGAAATGTTTCGGGAGTAACTATATCCAAAGAACCCATTGTTTTTAAAGATGTAGATACTGTTACTTTATATCTCAATCCCAGACAACAAAGTGTATATTACGATTATATTGTTGGTTTACGCCCCAATCGAGTAATATTTAATCCAGGTACCGAGAATCCGGAGTTATATTCCCAACTACAAGAGGTTGGCATAGAGGTAGAGGTGGCTTGTACTTTGGTTTTATTGTCTACGAATCAATATTAGTCCTAGAAAAGTTAAAAAACCATTTAGGATAAGGATAAAGAACCCAAATTCAAATCCAAACCAGGTGGCGCTATTATCACTTATGATATAGGAAAGAACAGGTGAGAGAATAGCAACGATAGGTACCCATTGATCTTTCACGTTAAATTTGGTAAACAAACCAAAAGCGTACAAGCCTAGTAATGGCCCATACGTATATCCAGCAAAAACAAATAGTTTTGCTATGACACTCTCGTCTCTAATGATATATTTAAAAGCAATAATCACTAAGACGAGGATAACAGAAAAAAGCACATGGATTTTTTTTCGAATTCTGACTTGATCCTTTGATTCATATTTCTTTTCGATATCCAGAATATCAATACTAAAAGAGGTCGTTAAAGAGGTCAGTGCGCTATCAGCACTGCTGTAAGCTGCGGCAATTAACCCTAAGACAAAAAACAGAGCAATCCCTACACCAAGTCCACTTTGTGTTGCTATAGCCGGAAAAAGTTGGTCTTTATGTGCATCTATTCCATTTTGTGCAGCGTATTGGGTAAGTAATAACCCAAGGCCAAGGAAAATGAAATTCACAAAAGTCAGCACAATAGTAAACCAAAACATATTTTTTTGTGCATCTTTCAAGCTTCTACAGGTCAAGTTTTTTTGCATCATATCCTGGTCCAAACCGGTCATTACAATGGCAATAAAAGCTCCAGAGAAAAATTGTTTCCAGAAATAGTTGGCACTTTTAAAATCATCAAAAAAGAACATTTTGGAGAGGTCACTATCTAGCACATATCCTAATAGATTGGCTCCATTAAGACCCAGGTCATCTGAAACGTAATAAATAGCTACTCCTACTGCAATAAGCATAAATAGGGTTTGTAGCGTATCGGTCCAAACAATCGTTTTGATACCAGACTTAAAGGTGTATAACCAAATAAGTAGGATAGTGATAATAACAGTCACCCAAAAAGGTATCCCCAGGGCATCAAATAATATAGATTGTAATACATTGGCAACCAGAAATAGTCTAAAACTTGCTCCAACTACTCTGGAGAGCAAAAAGAATGACGCTCCTGTTTTGTAAGAATAGTTTCCAAAACGCTCATCCAAATAAGTGTATATAGAGGTAAGATTAAGTCGATAATACAAAGGAAGCAATACAGTACCTATTACCGTATATCCAAGGATATACCCCAATACCACTTGCATATAGCTAAACTGGGAGGCCTCAACCCAACCCGGTACTGAGATAAAAGTAACTCCACTCAATGAAGCTCCAATCATTCCAAAGGCAACTACATACCAGGGAGATTGTCGGTTTGCTTTAAAAAAAGCTTCGTTTCCAGAATTTTTTCCAGTAAAATAAGAGATGAGTAAAAGAACGCCAAAATAGCCCGCTATGAGTAGTAGTATTTGTGTGGGTTGCATAAACTTTGGTTATAATGAAACCCCAAAATACAAATTAACTCGAAACTATGGCTTATTTATTTCGGACATCACTTTCTATGATGCCATCTCTAAGGCGTATCACCCGATGCGCGTGCTCGGCAACTTCTTCTTCGTGAGTAACGATAATCACTGTATTTCCTGCGGCATGAATTTCATCAAACAAATTCATGATTTCTATCGAGGTTTTAGAATCCAAATTTCCAGTAGGTTCATCGGCCAATATGATCGAAGGTTTATTGACCAAAGCTCTACCTACAGCAACACGTTGTCGTTGTCCCCCAGAAAGCTGATTGGGTTTGTGATCCATACGATCTGCTAATCCAACATCGGTTAGTACCTCTTCTGCTCGTGTGGTTCTTTCTTTTTTAGAAGCACCAGCATAGATCATAGGTAAGGCAACATTATCAAGAGCTGTAGTTCTTGGTAGTAGATTAAAGGTTTGAAAAACGAATCCTATTTCTCGATTTCTAATCTCTGCCAATTCGTTATCGGTCATTGTACTGGCATCGTTACCATTCAGGATGTAAGTCCCGGCCGTAGGAGTATCCAAACATCCCAAAAGATTCATCAAGGTTGATTTTCCTGACCCAGAAGGGCCCATGATTGCCACATATTCCCCTTTCTTGATATCTAAATCAATACCTTTTAATACATAGACGGTTTCCTGACCTAATTGAAAATTACGTATTATGCCTCTTATCTCGATAACGTTTTCCATATAATGACCTCTAGAATTTTGTGTAAGATACAATATTCAGCTATTTGACGCACGAAGTGAAAAGTTGTTACAATCTAATTGTAAAATGTTCTTTTGCTTGTTCTTTTCTGAAAAAAATGAACCCTAAATAAAAGGTGTCGATCGTTACCTGAACCTGTGGATGTTGTTTTAGCGTATCCCATAACAAAAGGTGCTCTGGGGAATTATGTATGCCATGAAGTAATACCAAACTGTCGTTGTGCGTATACGAGAAAAACTCGATAACTTCGGCTACAGAAAGGATGTCCTTATGTAGATCGATGTAAATAAAATCATAGGTTGGATGGGTATCAATTTTTGAAGCAATATCAAGTTCGTTTTGAGAGGACCATATTTGTGAAATGATCTTAGGAGTACCCTTGAGAAGAAAAATGTTCTGGTAGTTTAAGTAAGTTGGTAGGCGAAATAGTAATTTAAGCGTTTTTAGTTTGAAAGCGCTGTTTTCTTCATCTCGTTGGTTCCATGTTTTAATGGTGCTATAAACTTCAAGCTTTTTCTTGTTGTAAAAACACTTTGTTACCAATTGATATACAAAAGGGGAGTGGACCCCATGTTGATTGGTTGATTTAAAAAGAAACTGTAGATAAGTTTTTATTTTGAAAAACATGCTGTCGAATAGAATATAGCTTTGTAAATCAATAGAATTACTGTTCCATTTTTTCTGAAAGTTCGAACCATCTCATCTCATTTTCCTCGATCTCGCTAATGATGGTTTGAAGCTTTTGCGACTGCTCATTGATATCATCACCTTCTAGGGTTCCTTCAGCAAATAAGGCTTCTATTTCCCTTTTTTGTAACTCTAATTTTTTTAGATCTCGTTCGATCCGATTAAACTCTTTCTGTTCGTTGTAGGATAATCCAGCCTTTGAATCTTTTTTCCAAGTTTTTTTGGTTTTGGCTTCGGAAGTTTCTGTGGTAGTATTCTGTGGAGTACTACTGCTTTCATATACTCTGTAATCTGTGTAATTTCCTGGGAAATCTTGAATAACTCCGTTTCCTCTAAACACAAAAAGATGATCTACGATTTTATCCATAAAATATCGATCGTGAGAAACAACTAGTAGGCAACCGGGAAAATCTAATAAGAAATTCTCCAGAACGTTAAGCGTTACAATATCCAGATCGTTGGTAGGTTCATCCAGAATTAAAAAATTAGGATTTTGGATCAAAACGGTACATAAATAGAGTCGTTTTCGCTCTCCACCGCTTAGTTTTTCTACAAAATCATATTGTTTCTTTCTATCGAATAAAAAACGTTCAAGTAGCTGCTGTGCCGAGATCTGTCTACCTTTTTTTAATGGGATATAATCTCCAAATTCCCGAATCACTTCGATTACCTTTTGACCTTCTTTTATAGTGATTCCCTTTTGGGTGTAGTATCCAAATTTCACCGTGTCACCGATCACAATTTTTCCTTGATCAGGAGCAAGGGCCCCGGTGATCAAGTTTAGGAAGGTAGATTTACCAGTGCCATTTTTACCGATAATCCCAATACGTTCTCCTTTTTTGAAAACATATTCAAATTGATCAAGCAAGGTAAGATTGTCAAATTTCTTTGAAACCTTATGGATTTCCAGGATTTTGCTTCCTAGGCGTTCCATATTGATTTCGAGTTGTATTTGGTGTTCGTTACGGCGTTTATGAGCTCGTTCCTTGATTTCGAAGAAATCATCAATTCTTGATTTAGACTTGGTAGTTCGAGCCTTAGGTTGGCGCCGCATCCATTCTAACTCCTTTTTATAGAGTTGTTTGGCTTTTTCGGTAGCAATTTGCTCATTGGTGATACGTGCTTCTTTGTTGTTGAGGTAGTACGCATAATTACCCTTGTAGCTATACAATTTTCCACCTTCCAATTCTACAATTTCATTACATACGTTTTCTAGAAAATAACGATCGTGTGTCACCATGAAAAGCGTAAAATTTTCTTTGGCAAAGTATTCCTCCAACCACTCAATCATTTCCAGATCCAGGTGGTTGGTAGGTTCATCCAGGTACAACAGTTCAGGCTTACTCAATAGAATATTAGCCAGAGCGAGTCGTTTTTTTTGCCCACCAGATAGATCACTAACTTTTTTATCGAGATGCTCTAATTTGAGTTTGAAAAGAATTTGTTTGTATTGCGTTTCAAAATCCCAGGCATTAATGGCGTCCATCTGCTCAAAAGCTTTTTGGTAGGCTTCGGCATCATCGGGATTGAGTAAGGCTTTTTCGTAATTGCTTATAACTTGTAACGTTTCATTGTCTGACGCAAAAATGGTTTGCTCGATGGTTAAACTGGGATCCAGATTGGGTTCTTGTGGTAAAAAAGCAACTTTTAGGTTTTTTCGATACACTACTTGCCCTTCATCGGGTTGTTCAACTTTGGTGATGATATTAAGCAAGGAGGTTTTTCCCGTTCCATTTTTTGCAACAAAACCTATTTTTTGCCCTTCATTAATTCCAAAAGAAATGTCTTTGAAGAGCACACGTTCTCCAAAGGCTTTGGCTATATGTTCTACCGATACGTAATTCACAGTCACATTTTATTAAGGGACAAAGGTACAAAGTTGATCAGGAACAAAATCATTAGTTAGTAAAGAAAAACAGGCTGGATCATTACCCGATTTTTTTTCTTCTACGGGTGAAGGAAAAGAGGAATATAAACACGGCTAGAAAAATACCAGTGCGTGCCAAGTAATTTCCGGCTCTTACATAAAACGTAATCTTGTCATTTGTTTTTAAAGTACCTCGCAAAGCTCCTTGTTTTTCATATCCTAAAGAAGTGATAATATTACCGGTTTGATCTATGATTGCAGAAATTCCTGTATTTGCACTACGTGCAATACTTCTTCTGGTTTCTATAGCTCGCAGTCGTGCATAGGATAAATGTTGTCGATGTCCTTGAGTATTTCCCCACCAGGCATCATTGGTAATTATGGATAGGAAATCTGCTCCGTTTCTTACATATCCTGTAGCAAATTCGCCATAAATACTTTCGTAACAAATCATGGTTCCAACACCAATGCCATCTTTGGTATAAAACACTTCTCGGTCATCTTGGGTTGTTTTTTTGGCAACGGTACCTCCCAGGTCTATCATCACATCACCAAGAATGGGTTTTAGCACGCTCTGGTATGGAAAATTCTCTACACCAACTACTAATTTACTCTTATGATATAATTCATACGATTGATCGGGACGTACAAAGAAAGCGGAATTGTAATCATCATAGAATATATTTTCTTTATAAATATTGGTTTGAGGTCTGATCCGAGAAGGATCGTTAAACACATCTACCAAAGACACTCCTGATAGAAAGTTAGCGTTTGGATACAATTTTAAAATGTCTTCACCTGTTTTTTTGGCGACAGAACGTGGAAAATTAGTTAATCGTTTGCTATCCGCAAAAACGGTTTCGGGGGCGATTATAAAGCGAGTATTATTCGTAATTTCTGAAGTGGTAAGCGAAGTAAGTAGATTACTGATTCGCTGATCAGAAGTGTTGTATTTTTCAGTGTAAGGATTGATGTTGGGTTGTAGCAATACCACTTCGATTTCTTTCCCTTTTTCTTCATAAGTTTTAAGAATAACAACCGATATGATGATGGGGATAAGAATAATCAAACCATTTTTTAGAGCTGATCGATACAGTATTTGTTTGTCTTTGTGTTCTTGAAAAAGTAATATGGTTTTGAAAACACTCAGATTTACAATCCATACCCAAAGGGTACCTCCAAAGGTGCCAGTATACTCATACCACTGTATCCACGAAGTGAAACCTGCGAATCCATTACCAAGGTTGAGCCAAGGCCAAGAAACCTGCCATTGTAGGTGAAAGTATTCAAATCCCATCCATATGCTGGCTAAAAATACCGCAGAGATCGAAAACTTTGTTCTTTTTGCTACGATATGATATAGTAGAAAAACCAAAGACATCAAAAGACTATTTACCAATTCTGCTACCCACATTCCAAATGCAGAAGAATTGTAAATCCACCATGTCGTTATCATGTTCCAAGTAAAAAAGGCAAGGTAGGATAAGCCCAATACCTTTAATGCACTTCGTTTACTATTTCTGATTTGGTATTCTGTGACTAGCAGTGGGACAAAGCCGAAAAATAAAAAAAGAGGAAATCCATAAGTTGGCCAACTTATCGCCAAAAGTAATCCAGTAAGAATAGCAAATACAACGTTTTTCATAAAAGAAGAATACACGATAATATATGATAACGAAAATAAACTTATTTCGTTACAAATAAGAAAATAGAATACTTCTTTTTTGTTAAGCTTACTTCATGTGTTCATTCTTGGTGTATAGATAAAATAGTTTGTTATTTTTACACCAAATCCAAAATTCATGCAAATAAAAAAGCACATCCCCAATTGTATTACTTTATTGAACCTTTTTTGTGGTTGTATTGCGGTAGTTTTTGCTGTCAACGGAAAATTAGAGTATGCAGCTTTGTTTGTTATTTTGGGTATCGGATTCGATTTTTTTGATGGGTTAGCGGCGAGGATGCTAAACGTACAAAGTGATTTGGGACTACAATTAGATTCTTTGGCAGATATGGTGACTAGTGGCTTGGTTCCTGGAATTGTAATGTATCACTTGTTATCTCAAGTGGTAGGGGCTCCATTTCATGATGTTACGGATTCTTGGGGGTCGAATGAAACTTTTAAAGAGATAGGTATGTCATATCTATCCTTGCTAGGGTTGTTGGTTACCTTGGCTTCTGCTTATCGTTTGGCCAAATTTAATATAGATACGCGCCAAACTACTTCTTTTATTGGGTTGCCCACTCCTGCAAATACCTTACTGATTATAAGTTTACCACTTATTCTTAAGTTTCAACAACAACTTTGGATTTCAGAAATCATATTGAATATATGGTTTTTGATAGGAGTTACTATATTAAGCTGTTATTTGCTAAACGCAGAAATTCGTTTGTTTTCGTTGAAGTTTAAGACTTGGGGCTTAAAAGAGAATGTAACCCGATATATTTTTCTGATATTAACGATTATTTTGATAGTGGTACTTCAATTTATTGCCATTCCTTTGGTGATCTTGATGTATATCCTTTTGTCCTTAGTATTCAAGGATAAATAACCTTTGCTGAAAATGAAAATTAATTGTTGAAGTCCAGTTTCTTTTTTCTTAATTCGAAATTTTGACCAAGATATACTTTTCGTACCATTTCGTCTTCTGCCAATTCTTCAGGGATTCCTGCTTTTAGAATACTTCCCTCAAACATCAAATAGGTTCTATCTGTGATCGCTAAAGTTTCCTGTACGTTATGGTCCGTGATCAGGATTCCGATATTTTTATCCTTTAATTGCGCTACGATACGCTGAATATCTTCTACAGCAACAGGATCTACACCGGCAAAAGGTTCGTCAAGGAGAATAAAATTAGGGTCTGTAGCTAGAGCTCTAGCGATTTCAGTTCTACGTCTTTCTCCACCACTTAGTAAGTCTCCTCGGTTTTTACGGATATGACCTAAACCAAACTCTTCAATAAGAGCTTCCATTTTGTCGTGCTGCTCTTTTTTGGAAAGTTTAGTCAGTTGTAAAACACTTAGAATATTGTCTTCGATACTCAATTTCCTAAAAACCGAAGCTTCCTGAGCCAGATATCCAATTCCGTTCTGAGCACGTTTATACATAGGGAATTTGGTGATATCGGTATTGTCTAAGGTTATTTTTCCTCCATTTGGCTTCACCAAGCCCACAATCATATAGAAAGAGGTGGTTTTACCTGCTCCATTTGGACCCAGTAATCCAACAATTTCACCTTGATTCACTTCAAGAGAAATTCCTTTTACTACTTTTCTTCCCTTATATGATTTTACTAAGTTATCTGCTTTCAGTTTCATAATAGAATGACTTCTTTAGTTTTGGGGTGTTGCTACAAATGGCCTGTAAATTTACATTATTCTTTCAAACAACAAGTATTTGTTATTTCTGAGCTTCTAATGCATCCCAAAATTCATAAGCTCTTCGTAAATGAGGAATGACAATAGTACCACCTACTAATGTAGCAATACTTAAGGCTTCTGCTACTTCTTCTTTAGAAAGACCTTCTTTATGGCAGGTTTCCAAATGATAACGAACACAATCGTCACAACGTAATACTGCAGAAGCAACAAGACCCAACAATTCTTTGGTTTTTACAGACAATGCTCCTTCCATATAAGCGTTGGTGTCTAGATTGAATATTCTCTTTATCACTTTGTTATTATCCTCCAGGATACGAGAATTCATTTTTTCTCTGTAAGCGTTAAATTCGTCAACGATATTGCTCATTAGGATTGTTTTTGTAGTTTTTGTTTTTCTTTTTTAATAACAATTTTTGAGATAACAATACTTACCTCGTATAATATGATAATCGGAATCGCTACGATCACCTGACTTGCGATATCAGGGGGCGTAATTACTGCAGATAAGATCAGTACGATAACTAATGCAAATTTTCTGTACTTCCTTAAAAATTCGGGAGTAACCAGCCCGACTTTGGTCAAAAAGAACATGATTACAGGTAACTCAAAGATCAATCCACAGGCGATTACAGAAGCTCTTACCAAAGCAATATAGCTGTCGATATCAAACTCGTTCAAAACCTCGGCACTTACTTGATAGCCTCCCAAAAAGTTAATGGATAGTGGGGTAATTACGTAATACCCAAAAAGAACACCAAGAAAGAATAGCCACGAACAAATGATGATAAATCCTTTTGAATATTTCTTCTCATTGTCATATAACGCCGGAGCGATAAATTTCCAAAATTCGTACAGAACATAAGGGAAAGCTATGATGAAACCGGCAGTAATCGAGGTCCAGATATGAACAGAAAACTGTCCAGCTACTTTTCTACTTTGAACACTAAATGGTAATTCTTTAAAACAAAGGCTATCATCCAAGCCTAATAATTTAGATAAATTACAAAGTCCTTTGTAGGTGGGGAAATCTGGTTTCTTAGGACCAAAAATAAGAACGTCGAAAATAAATTCCTTAGCTACAAATGCAATGATAGCTGCTATCAAAACCGCCATAGTTGCTCTTATGAGGTGCCAACGTAACTCTTCTAGATGATCCAGAAAAGACATGGATTGTGGATCTTTTTGCGTATCTGTTGCCATTATAAAATTCCTTCTCGCATTAAATCATGAATATGGACTACACCGCTATATTTACCTTCTTCTGCGGCCAATAATTGCGAAATGGAATTTTCTTCCAATACTTCGAGTGCATCAACCGCCATAGCAGTATTTGTTATTGTTTTAGGGTTAGGAGACATGATATCTTTTGCCGTAAGACCATCAAAAGAAGTGTTGGTCGTCAACATTCGACGGAGGTCACCATCAGTAATGATACCAATAATCTTTTCCTGATCAACGACTGCGGTTGCTCCTAGTCGTTTTTCGGTCATTTCTACAATAACTTCATTAATGTTTGAGTCTGGAGAAACCTGCGGTTTTTCGTTTCTTGAGGTAATGTCACTTACTCTCAAGTATAATTTCTTTCCTAATGCTCCTCCCGGATGGTATTTTGCAAAATCTCTACTCGAAAAACCTTGCAAGTGCAATAGGCATACCGCCAAGGCGTCTCCCATTACTAACTGAGCTGTTGTACTTGTGGTAGGAGCCAGGTTATTTGGACAAGCTTCTTTATCTACATAGGCGTGCAGTATAAAGTCGGCTTCCTGTCCTAAGAATGAATTTTTATTTGCAGTGATACCGATTAACGGATTTTTGAAATTCTTGATCAGCGGGACAAGCACTTTTATTTCTGGTGTATTTCCACTTTTGGAAATACAAATTACAACATCGTCTTTTAGGATATTTCCCAAATCTCCATGTATGGCATCTGCCGCATGCATGAATACCGCTGGAGTACCCGTAGAGTTCATCGTAGCGACAATTTTGGTCGCTATAATAGCACTTTTGCCAATACCCGTTATGATCACTCTGCCTTTTGAGTTTTGTATAGTTTCTACAGCTTTTGCGAATTCTTCGTCGATTAATTCCTCTAAATAAGCTATTGCTTGTGCTTCTTCTGCTATGGTTTTTTTAGCATAAGAAATTATGGTGTCTTGGGTATTCAAAATTTAAAAAATTTGCATGTTATAAATAAAGAATTTATTATCTTTAATTTACGCAAAGGTATGTAATACCTTATTAATTTTAAATACTGTCAAAAAAAAGGATTATAATTTATGATTTCCTTATATTTGACAGTTTAATACTGTAATTGAAATTATCCACTTAAATCTGTTATTGGGGAGATAGATTTTAGTGTTAGTGAAATCTTTATTTAATTGGTTTATAAAAGTTTAAGGATTTAATGAGTGTGAATGAAACTGACTTACAAGATGCCCTCAAGAAGTATTTTGGTTTTAGTCAATTTAGAGGATTACAAGAAAAGGTAATAAAAAGTATTCTTGACAAGCAAAATACTTTTGTAATTATGCCTACAGGTGGTGGGAAGTCCCTATGTTACCAACTCCCAGCATTGATGTGTAAAGGAACGGCAATTGTCGTATCTCCCTTGATCGCCTTGATGAAAAATCAGGTGGATGCTATCCGAAGTATATCTGCAGAAGAAGGAATAGCCCATGTCTTAAATTCATCGTTGAATAAATCAGAGGTAAAAAAGGTAAAAGGAGATATCGAAAGTGGTGTGACAAAACTACTCTATGTCGCTCCAGAGTCGTTAACCAAAGAAGAATACGTAGATTTTTTAAAATCCCAGGAAATTTCTTTTCTAGCGGTAGATGAAGCCCACTGTATTAGTGAGTGGGGGCACGATTTTAGGCCAGAATATAGAAATCTGCGAAATATCATAAAACGGATCGGAGAGGATATTCCTATCATTGGCCTTACGGCAACAGCAACTCCCAAGGTGCAGGAAGATATTCTTAAAAATTTAGGGATGGGCAATGCTCAGACATTTAAAGCTTCTTTCAACCGTCCTAATCTTTTTTATGAAATCCGTCCAAAGACAAAAAATGTAGATGCTGATATTATTCGTTTTGTAAAACAAAATTCGGGTAAAAGCGGTATTGTATATTGCTTAAGTCGAAAACGAGTTGAAGAGCTAGCACAAACATTAGAGGTCAACGGAGTTAAAGCAGTGCCTTATCATGCAGGGCTAGATGCCAAGACTAGAGCAAAGCATCAGGATATGTTTTTGATGGAAGATGCGGATGTTGTGGTGGCCACTATTGCCTTTGGGATGGGAATTGATAAACCGGATGTGAGATTTGTAATTCATCACGATATTCCTAAAAGTATAGAAAGTTATTATCAGGAAACAGGTCGTGCTGGTAGAGATGGCGGAGAAGGACATTGTCTGGCCTACTACTCATATAAAGATATCGAGAAACTCGAGAAGTTTATGAGCGGTAAACCAGTAGCAGAGCAGGAAATAGGTCATGCGTTGCTTCAGGAAGTTGTGGCGTTTGCAGAGACCTCTATATCGCGACGTAAATTCATTTTACATTACTTTGGAGAAGAGTTTGATGAGGTGAATGGAGAAGGAGCAGATATGGATGATAACGTTCGTAATCCGAAGAAAAAGCACGAAGCCAAAGACGAGGCCAGACTACTCTTAGAAGTAGTGAGCAAAACCGGAGAGATATACAAGTCCAAGGACTTGGTAAACACACTTATCGGTAAGAGTAATGCATTAATTATTTCTCATAAGACACACCAACAGGATTTTTTTGGTAGCGGTAAAGCCAAAGAAGATAAATATTGGATGGCGCTGACCAGACAATTATTGGTTGCTGGATATCTAAAAAAGGATATAGAGACCTATGGCATTATACGGATGACCAAAGAAGGAAAAGACTTTATTACGTCACCTTCAAGTTTTATGATGACCGAGGATCATATATATGACGAAACCAAAGATGATACGATTATAACCGCTGCCAAAGGAGGAGGAAAAGGAAGTAGTGACGAGAAATTGGCAGGTATGTTGAAGGATCTGCGAAAGAGTGTAGCCAAAAAGCTCGGAGTACCTCCTTTTGTCGTGTTTCAGGATCCTTCTATAGAGGATATGGCATTAAAATATCCTGTTTCTATAGAAGAATTAGGTAATGTACATGGAGTAGGAGAAGGGAAGGCAAAAAAGTATGGAAAGGAATTTGTTGCCCTTATTGAAAAGTATGTAGAAGAAAATGAAATTGTTCGCCCAGATGATTTCGTAGTAAAGAGCACAGGAGCCAATAGCGGTTTAAAACTATACATTATTCAGAATGTGGATCGCAAATTACCTCTTGATGATATCGCATCTGCCAAGGGTATGCAAATGCCAGAATTTATTAAGGAGATGGAAGCGATCGTATACAGTGGTACAAAATTGAATATCACCTATTGGATTGATGAAATTTTGGATGAAGATCAGCAAGAAGAAATTCATGAGTACTTCTTAGAAGCAGAGAATGACAAAATAGACTTAGCTATCGAAGAATTTGATGGAGACTACGATGATGAAGAACTTCGTTTATATCGAATCAAATTTATTAGTGATGTAGCGAATTAGAGTTTTGTGATAAAAATATATATAAAAGGCTGTCTATATAGACAGCCTTATTTTTTAAATTTAGATTATAGACAGTGGATAACAACAGATTCACATTTTTTAGTTTCTCTTATCAGATCACAATCTTCTCCCTGACTAAAGCATGTTTTTGTTCGATTAACCACAGTGCCTCCTGAGCCACAATCACATATAGATTGATTGGAATCATTGCCTCCGCCTTTAATAGAGTTTCTACCAATTCTAGAAATTACATTTTTCTTTAGTGATAAACCGTCTAACTTTTTTTTCTTCATGATTTTAATGTTTTAAAAAATGATAAGTGCTTGAACATTTAGAGACACTCAAGATGTATGTCTATGATAGTACTATCTGTTGTATCGTTCATCAAATCATGAAATGTTACTACGTTTATTTGTATTCCTTAATGTAAATCTGAAGCCATAAAAAAACCGACTGTATATGCAGTCGGTTTTTTAGTTATTTTTTATTGTTAAAAGCTGTTTAGTGGGATTCCAATGGGGCTGTCCCCTACATCATCGTCATCATCTCCATCAGTAATTGTTATAGGATTTGGAGGTGTAGTACATACAATCAAATTAAAATTACTAGGTTCAAACTTTGGAGGTCGAACAGAGTATGGAGGAACGCTTCCACCATCGTTAAGGGTAGCGACGCTTTCTTCTGCATCAACAACTACATTTTTTCCTTCATCGTTTCTTGGCTTATAAAACCGAGCACAAGGAATGCTCCATCGTTCCACTTTAGTGCATAAAGTTTCTTCTACTACTATAGAAATATACCATCGATTCTTAGCTAATTTTCTGAAGTCGCTTTTTTCGGATTCCGACATATCACCAAAATTGACATAAATGGTTTTTCTACATTCTGTCAAGCCCGATGATTTATGACTTTCAACTTCCGTTATTTCTGTTGTAGTGTTTTTTTGTGGTGCAATGCCTTCTTGCTCATCTATACTACAACTTTGTATTCCAAAAATACATAGCACAGCAAAGCCTAATACAATTAATTTTTTCATAGGATGTGTTTTTGTTTTCCATGTCTATCCATAGGTTTCCTCAAACCTGAAAATGTTATCACGTATGATTAACATTTTTAAGAACTCTTTTTTCTTTTATTGCTTTATACTAGTGTAATGGTATTCCAATAGGGTTATCACCTATGTCGTCATCCTCATCTCCATCTGTGATAATTATAGGATTTGGAGAATTAGTGCATACAATTAAATTGAAATTACTAGGCTCAAACTTTGGAGCCGGATAAATGTAAGGGGGTTGTGCACTTCCACCATCATTGAGTGTTTCCATACTCTCTTCGGCATCAATAACCACGTTTTTTCCTTCATCGTTTTTTGGACTGAAATATAGTTCACAGGGGACTTCCCATACTTCGACCCTCGAACATAAAGTTTCTGCTACAAGAATAGAATTATACCACCGATGCTTGGCAATGATTCTAAATTTTTCTCTATCGGCACTTGACATATTATCACCAAAATTGACATAAATGATTTTTCTACATTCAAGTAGCGTAGGAGCTTTTGTTTGTTTGTTTTGTATTGTAGTAATTTTTTGTGGTACAATGTCTTCTTGTTCATCTATGCTACAACTTTGTATTCCAAAAATACATAGCACAGCAAAACTTAATGCAATTAATTTTTTCATAGGATGTGTTTTTTGTTTTCCGTATTTATCATTAGGTTTCCCCAAACCTAAAAATGTTACCACGCGAAATTAACATTTTTTAAGAATTTCTTGCTTTTTTCTTATAAATTCTAAAATAGAATATCAAGAATATCAGTATCGTAGCAGTAATACCCATAAACAGTATCCAATAATTAGTTGCCGGTAGTAAGGTAGTTGTATCTCCTATTAGTACTAATGGAGCCCAATAATATGGAGATGCTTCGGCATCGATATTGGATTTTAGATAATCCAATTTCGCTAAACGTAGGGCTTCGGACTTAGTCTTTCCGTCACTTAAATTTTTATAAAAATTTGAAGTAATGGTAGCTGTTGTTTTATCATTAGTGCTCCATAAAGAAGGAATTACAGTATTAGCTCCTGAAGCAAAAAAACCTCTAGCTAGGCTTAATACTCCTTCGCCATGTGTAATCTCTCCTAACGAGGTATTGCAAGCACTGAGTACTACCAATTCTGCATTAGTTTTAGAGACGTTAATCTCATCCACCGTTAATTTAGTATTATGAAAGGCAATCCAGGGGGCAATGGAATCAGAAGCATCTGCATGCGTAGCCAAATGTAAAATTTTGTATTTACTTGCCTTCTCCATAAAATTTTCCTTGATGGCCTGTTCATTCAATAAGGAAGAACCTTGGTAATATTCTTGAGCAGTATCAATTTCATCTTTGCTTTTTGATAGCGTAGAAAGGCCATTGGTAAAATTAATGGGTGCTACACCCAAAAACTCATTTTCATGTTGTCTATTTATAGTTGCATTTTCTTTTTGAAAGGATAAAGAGTATACATAGTTTATTTCCGTATTTTCAATCAAGTATGTTCCACTATCTCTATTGGTAACCAGAGCTTCAAATGGAATAAAGCTTAATTGGCGATCGGGAATAATAGTTACTTTTTTATTCTTTAATAGTTTTTTTACTTTTTCAGGGAAAAGCTGATTACATAGTTCATAAGCTACTTCTTTGTAAGAAGAAATATCTGTTGGAGTTCGAAACGGTTGATCTAATCGTTTTCTCAAATCGTATATATTATCCAAGAGCTTTTTAGGGTCATTAACCTTAAAAAAATGTGTATCATTATCCGTAATTGCGATACCAAAAGTTTGAGGAACGGTAAGAGCAATGGATTCTGCTATGGTGTATTGAATAATCGCTTCATCTTTTGTAGGTCTTATCGTGGTTAATGGTAGTGTTTTGGGGTTAACTGTGGTATTTGAATATGCTGGGTATATAGAAGACAATGAATCTTTAAATTGCTGTAGCATTTCTTTTTGAGCTAGTACAACAGCACTGATCGAATCTTTTTTGGTATCTGAGGCGTTAGTAAAACGTCTTTGTTGACGAATAACATTATTTTCCAGTTTTTTCTTTTTTTCTAGAATAGTATCAGGCAGATGAATATTGTTTTTGGTAACCTCTTGAGTCAATAACAGTGCTTTGTTCTTTTCCATAAAGAAAAACGCAGTTTCCTTATCGTTTAATTGGTAGCATGCTTCAAGTCCAATAGCGAATATTTGGGAGGCCAAACTTCTCCATGTAAGTTTGGAACGATAGGACAAGTTTTCGTTCATTACATAATCCGTAAATGCATCGGCAGTTTTTACTGTTTCTATTACATTTTGATAAGAAATATTGTCGTTTTCTTTTTTAGCTTGAGCTATGTAAGTTTGGGCTTTCACCTTTAATAGTTCAAGAAAAGAGGACTTGTCTCTAATATAAATAAGCTCAAAATCTTTTTTTTTAGGAAGCCATTGAGGATCAGTTATTTTTCGATTAAAGTATTCTGAAAATGATTGACAGAAATACTCATGAGCTTTGGAGTAGTTTGCTTGTGTAAAAGCTGAATAACCCAGCCCCTGAAAAATTCGGGGAATCAAATAAGCTGCGCTTTTATTGTCTTTTGTGTAGGAAAGAGCGGTGGTGAAATAATCCTCAGCTAATACTGAATCAAAACTGTAATAAACCATTCCAAAATTGAAATTGACTTGAGCTAGATTTCTAGGATTATTCATTTGTTTGGCTAACGCTATGGCTTTTAGATAGCGAGCGATGGATTTTTCGATATTTTTATCGTCTTCCTGTTTGGTTTTGTGATATAGTTCTCCCAGATTATTGTTGATCGCATACTCTTCATGAATACTTGGGTTTTCCAAAGTATTAAGCAATGAATCTGCAGTTAATAAATGGCTTATTGCTTTGGCATGACTCTCAGGATTTCGAATATTTCTATAAGAGATGGCAGTATTAATATGATTAGATATGATGTATCTTTTATCTTTTACCGGATCATAGTATTTAAAAGCTAATAACTGATATTCTAGTGCTTGATGTGGGTCTCCCAGTATTCGGTACGAATTTCCTATCAAATCGTAGGCTTTGTCATGGTTGTAGTCAGAACCTTTTACTGCTAAAAGTTTCTTTAAAGACTTAATCCCTTCACTATGCCTACGGTTGATAATGTTAAATAGTGAGTGATTATGATAACTTCTTTTTAACATCTCCGGATTAAAGGGGTCGGCTTTTTTTCTAGCCTCTATGGCAATTTCAGTAACTGCTAGCGCTTCCTTCCATTTCTTTTCCTTATAAAATAACCATCGTCCCACCTGATGCGCATCAGAGCCCAATTGGGTATAATCCTCATTTTTTTCGTGTAAATCAAAAAGCTTGTGGTATGTTTCTAGTTTTTCATAATCTTTACCAGGGAGTTGATGAATAGAATCTAATGTAAAAGATATTTCCTGACCAATACAAGTATTAATCAGGAAATACGTAAATATTGTAAATACCAATTTATAGGTTCTCATATATAATTTGAACTAGGAGTTTAATGTGTAGGGTCGAGAATTAATAAATTGAAAATTACTAAAATTTTTGTTAACGAATATTTCTTATGGGTAAACCTGGTAGGTCTTGATCATCATCGTCATCTGGAGGACCAATAAGAAAAGGATCATCCGTATTGTCTTCTTCATTAGGACTTATGCATGCGGAATAGTCAGTAATACTTCCTGCCAAAATAGTAGGAGTAGGTTTTAATTTAGGTTGAAAAGGATTGGTAGACCCGCCATCCTGTGTTGTTGCCATACTACCTTCAGCATCCATAATATCTTCATCACTTTCAATATTAGTTGGGACATCGGAGAAAAGGAGTAAGCAAGGTACATTCCACATTACTAAATATGGGCAATCCGTTGGCTTAACCAATATGTTTCCTGTACCGTACCATTCAAGTTCGGCATTACGAAAGAACGTGTTTCTTTCGGTTAGGGACATAGTGCCAAAATTGACATATACATCTTTTCTACATTCTACTGTACCTATCTTATTATTTCCTGATCCTAATTTGGTAACAGTTAAATTCTCTGGGGAAATTTCCTCCTGATCGTCTGTAGAGCAACTCTGTATTCCAATTACAAAGATTGCAGCCAAAATTAATAAAGCTGATTTTTTCATTAAAAATGTTTTTTTTGTTTTCTAATTTATTAGTATGTTTCCCTTTACATAATAATGTTACCACGCGAAAATAAAAAAAATAAAAAAATAAAGACCTTTTATTGAATGCCCACAGAAGAAAGAGATCTTTTAAAAGAATTAGCTTCAGGAAATAGCAGTGTCATACAAGAGTTGTATAGCTCCGTCTTTCCTAAGATTAGAAGTTTTGTTGTAAAGAACAACGGAGACCCAACAGATGCCGAAGATGTTTTCCAAAAAGCATTGCTGCAGCTCATTGCCAGATATAAAACAAAATCCTTTGTGATAGAAAGCTCTTTTGATGGCTATTTGTACGGTGCTTGCCGTAATTTATGGCGAAGAGAATTAAAAAAACAAAAACGCGTAGTAACAAAACCAGATACTATAGAACTAGTAAGAGAAGAAGATGATATGACTATGGCTGTTTTGGAACAAGAAAAGTGGGAATTGTTCCAGGAAAAGCTAAAGGAATTATCAGATAATTGTAAGCAATTATTAGGCCTTTTCTTTCAAAAAGTACCGTATAAAGAAATTGTCGATAAATTGGGTTACAGTTCGGATAATGTAGTAAGACAACGGATTTTTAATTGTAAATCACAGTTAACAAAATTGATTAAAAGTGACTCTAGATATAAGCAAATTAAAGATGTATGAGTAATTTTTTGGAAGAAATAGATAAATATCTTGATAATATCATGACCCAGGAAGAAAGAAGAGCTTTTGAAGAGAGGGTCGATAATGATAGTACTCTTGCCGAAGAATTAAAGCTTCAAAAAGATATGCGAACAGTCTATAATGACAATGATTGGATCGAAGGAGATAAAACGGCTTTGAAAAATGATGAGGCTAAGCAATTAAGAAATTTCTTTACAAGTGATGAGGCGAAGTCTTTGAAAGCATCAATTACGGAGGTAATGGATAATAATCGATTAAATTCTGGAAATAAAAGGTTTTATTTTTTGGGGATTGCCGCTTCTATTATTGTGCTTATGACCATTTCTATTTTTGTGTTTTCAGAGAGTGATTATAATGATCTCTATGCAGAGAATATTGGATTAGAAGAAATACCGTCGATGATTACCAGAGGTGAAGAAGAAAATGAGCTAATTAACAGTGCGCAAACGTTGTTTGAAAATAAGAAGTATCGGGAAGCCGCAGATGTGTTTTCAAAATATCATAATAGCGATGTGGACACTATAGACCCACTAAGTTACATTTATAAAGGTGTCGCTCATCTAGAATTAGCCGAATTTGATAAAGCCTTGGGTGAATTCGAATTGCTTGAAAAAACACATACACTGCAAAGTAAGAAAGCCGATTGGTACAGGGCTATGGTGTACTTAAAACAAGAAGAAAAGGAAAAATTAAAGCAAATACTTTTACAAATTACTTCAGACAGCACCAATTATAACTTTGAACGAGCAAAAGTACTTCTTGAAGATATCTGATCAAGATAACTTTTGTGATTTACTTTCATGAAAGTTAACTTTTGGAGATTAGCGTCTATGGGATAGCAACAAAAGGTGTCGAAACATTAAAATATATCTTCGGTTTACTTCATAAAAACCATTGGCAATTGACTATCTTTGCTGCTCAAAATTAAAACGTTAAAATATATTGCCATGCAAGACGGATTATACGCAAAATTTAAAACCACCAAAGGAGACATCCTTGTCAATCTTGAATATCAAAAAACACCTGGAACTGTTGGGAACTTTGTAGGACTAGCCGAAGGAAACCTAGAAAATCAGGCGATTCCTCAGGGGAAACCTTACTATAATGGGCTAAAATTCCATAGAGTAATTGCTGATTTTATGATTCAAGGTGGAGATCCACAAGGAACAGGTGCTGGTGGGCCAGGATATCAGTTTGATGATGAAATTCATCCAGATCTAAAACACGATGGACCAGGGGTATTATCTATGGCGAATGCAGGGCCAGGCACAAACGGAAGTCAGTTTTTTATCACTCACGTAGAAACGCCTTGGTTAGACGGGAAACATACTGTTTTTGGTAAAGTTGTAGAGGGGCAAAATGTAGTAAATGAAGTTGTGCAAGGAGATGCGATAGAAGAAGTTGAAATTATAAGAGTTGGGGGAGATGCAGAAGGTTTTAATGCAGTCGAAACTTTTAGACAATTCAACGGTGCCAAAGCAGAACGAGAAGCTGCTGCCAAAAAGAAAGCTGAAGAATTATTGGAAGAATTAGCGACTGGTTTTGATAAGACCGATAGCGGTCTTCGTTATCAAATTATCCAAAAAGGCGATGGGGCAAAAGCCGAGAAAGGTAACACGGTATCAGTACATTACAAAGGGAGTTTGCCAGATGGCACGGTATTTGACTCTTCGTATAAAAGAAATCAACCTATAGACTTTCCATTAGGAATGGGACATGTAATTCCGGGTTGGGACGAAGGAATTGCATTGCTACAGGTTGGAGATAAAGCTCGTTTTGTGATTCCTCCATACCTTGGATATGGAGAAAGAGGAGCAGGAGGAGTAATTCCACCAAATGCAACGCTAATTTTTGATGTTGAATTGGTAAATGTGAAATAATTCATTCAAGAAATGAGTAAACATATTGCAAAAGTCCCTATTTATTAGGGGCTTTTTTTTTGAAAAAAATTAAGAAAATGATAAATTATTTTGAACATTATGTAACAAAAAGAATAGATTGTTGTGTTCACTCATAAAATTTATGTGTTAAACACTATTTTTTGAATTTTAAATTTCTTTTAACAATAGATTTTTATATTTTGCTAAAAATGATTTTGTTAGAGAATTAAGATTTAAGTATCTTATTAACAAAACTGCTATACCCCCTAGATATGAAACAAGTATTAATCGCGTTCTTAATGCTATGCAATATTTGTCTCTGTGTTGGTCAAAGTAAAGAGGATATTTTAACCAATATTAAAGACCAAATGGAGATTATTGATGGCTACATCGAATTTGAAACATTTTATTTGGATCCTGAAGAGTTTTTGGATAAAATGGCGGATCATGGTGCTGAATTGGAAGGATATTATGAACATGAACGTCTCAAAAAGATTCATCGAAAGGTCAGTACCAGAAATGCTAATCTAATTACAGAATTTTATTTTTGGAATGATCAATTGATTTATGTGAATTATAAACAGAGACCTTATCTGTACGCTACCAACGAAAGCGGCCAGAAAGTGTTGGATTATTCACGATCATTTACCAAATACGAGTCTAAGCATTTTTTCAATAATGGAGAAAGAGTAGATAGGGAAACGATAGGGTCTCCATTGGATGATGTTTCTCCTGAAACTGATTTTGTGGAGTATGCCAATAAAATGAAAGGACTTCTCGATAACAAATTCTACAATAAAGATACTTATTCAGCTTTACAAGGAAAATGGTTATACGTTCAAAATACTCAGGATTACATCATTTTTGAAGGAACTATACGATTCAATTTTTACGATGGAAAATTTGCAAATCGTTTAAAAACAAGAATTGAAGACGGTGTTTTGGTATGTTTCTTCCCTATGGATGATCGCATGTATCGATATAAAATAAAAAGTCTTGATGAAAATGTATTGACCTTGATAGATGAGTTTTCGAATGAAGAGTTTATGTACGCTAAAGTAGAGTAATACCCTATGAATTTACAGTATCCCATTGGCCAATTTGAGTGTCCGGAAAATATAACATCAAACGATGTTCAAAAGTGGATTGCTGATATCGAAGAGTTACCGGCTAAACTAATCGATTTGGTGACAGGGTTTACAGAGGAGCAATTGGCGACTCCATACCGTGAAGGAGGCTGGACTGCTAGGCAAGTTATTCATCATATTCATGATAGTCATCACAACGGATACATACGTTTTAAATGGGCAATGACAGAAGATACACCGACAATAAAAGCGTATTATGAAAATTTGTGGGCAGAATTGTTTGATACCAAAACCGCTCCTATTCATTTGTCTCTAGATCTCATAAAGGCATTACATGCCAAATGGGTGTATTTTCTGAAAGGACTTACAGAAGAAGACTTAAAAAAGGCTTTTGTACATCCAGAAGGTAATGTAACTATATCTCTGGCAGAAGATATAGGTATTTATGCTTGGCATGGAAATCATCATCTGGCACATTTAAAGATTGTGGCGGGAGTTCTTTAGATTTTTAAAGTCATACGTTGCATACCTCTATATCCTTCCTTTAATCCAGGGTAGTCCAATTCATAGTGATATACGGTAGTAAATCCTGTCTTTTTGTAAAAATCCAATGCTTTACTGGTAGTCATTACATCCAACCAAATGACTTTTTTATTGATGGACCTTGCATACTCAATGATAAATTGCATGGCTTTTTTTCCGATCCCCAAACCAGTCGATGATCGTAATAAGTAAATTTTTTCTAATTGTAAGGCTTCATCATTGCTGTAGTCTTCAACAAGTTCATCTTGTCGTATTTTCAATAATCCAAGATTTACATCTCCTTTCTTGATCAAATAGTACGCAATGTTTTCGATGTCGAAATCCTTTTCAAAAGCCTTCTTGCTAAAACTCAGATTAAGATAAAAGGATGGGTCTTGATTTTGCCAGATATGAGCATAATGCTCGGGATAAAAAGATTGACTTATTGTGGTCAGAATATCGATATCTTTTTTAGAGCATTTTTCAAAACGAATTTCTGATAGCATAAATTATTCCTTCCATTTGATATTACATCCAATACTTGGTTTTTGGTCACTAGAAACGGTAGCATTTCGTAAAACGGCATCCAATGCTTGTCGTAGATCACGACCATTTACGGGAATTCCGTTTCCAGGGCGGGAATCGTCTAATTGACCTCGATAGATTAATTTCAATTGAGCGTCAAACAGATAAAAATCTGGAGTGCAAGCCGCATCATATGCTTTTGCTATTTCTTGTGTTTCATCAAATAAATACGGGAACGTATAATTATTTTTCTGAGCGGTTTTCCACATTTCTTTAGGACCATCCTGAGGATATTTTTCGATATCATTACTGCTAATAGCCACAAAACCAAAGCCCTGTACTCTGTAGTCATTAGCGACTCTTACAATTTCTTCATTTACATGAATCACAAATGGACAATGGTTACAAATAAACATAACCACAGTGCCTTTTTCTCCTTTTACATCTTGCAATGAAAATTTATCGTTAGTAACAGCATCCGTTAAACGAAAATCAGGGGCTATAGTGCCCAAAGGAAGCATATTTGAAGGAGTACGTGCCATAATTATTTCAACATTTACAAAGGTTCCAAATTACAATATTATACTGTATAAGTCTAAAAATTGTTACCTTAGTTACAGTTAATAGTTCACTTCCTAAAATAAGCGTTAATTATGAAGACATTAGACAGTTGGTTTGAGGAGTATGCGGTAAGCCATCAAAATAAAACAAATATTGCCATTCATTTTATTTGTGTTCCTGCCATATTTTTTTCGATTGTAGGTTTGTTAATGAGTATTCCTAGTGGTATACTGGCAGGCATTATTCCTGGAACAAATCCATTTATAGAAAATTGGGCTTTTTTAATCCTATTAGTAGTGTTGTTTTTCTACGTAAGATTATCCATAAAAATGGCATTACAAATCTTATTGTTTTCTGCATTTTGTATTATAGCCAATTATTACATCGGTCAATATGCTCCTTTGTGGATGGTTTCTGTAGGTATTTTTGCTTTGGCCTGGATCGGCCAATTTTATGGACACAAGATTGAAGGGAAAAAACCTTCGTTTATCAAAGACCTTCAGTTTTTATTGATCGGACCAGCCTGGGTAATTCAAAAAATGTTTGGAAAAAAATAAGATGACATTACACGATTGGAAAGATTCGGGTTCTTATTTCACCTATAAGGACAAACATCAAGTGTTTTATCAAAAATCAGGAGAAGGGGAGGTCCTTGTTTTGGTACATGGTTTTCCTACTTCTTCCTGGGATTGGGAGAAAATTTGGAGCAGCTTAACTACCAAGTACGAAGTGCATACTTTGGATATGATGGGGTATGGATTTACTTCAAAACCTAAGGATTTCAAATATTCCATTGCGGCACAGGTGGATTTATGGGAGCATTATCTTTCAGAACAAAAAATAGACAAGTTTCATATTCTGGCTCATGATTATGGAGATACAGTAGTGCAGGAAATGCTGGCGAGATATAAAGAGAACAAACAGTACCCTTATGATATCAAATCGGTTGTATTTCTGAATGGAGGGATGTTCCCCGAGACCAATTTTCCAACCATTACGCAAAGACTTTTACTAACCCCGTTCGGAAATCTGCTAAAACATTTTATGGGTAGAAATACCTTGGCCAAGAATTTTAAAAAGATTTTCGGAGCGCATACACAACCCAGTGCAGAAGAGATAGATGAGTTTTGGGAGGTAGTAGACTACAATAATGGTAAAGATGTGATTCCTAAGCTCATTAAATACTTAACAGAAAGAGATGTGTATAAAATCAGATGGAGAGAGGCTATTCAATACACAGATATGCCCAAACGTTTGATAGATGGGGGAGTTGATCCTATTTCAGGCAAGCATATGGCAGATTTCTATCAGGAAATCGTTCCCAACGCCGATGTGATCGTTTTAGAAGAGATAGGACATTACCCACAAGTAGAGGCTCCCGAAAAAGTATTACAGTATTATTACGAATTTCGGGACGCCTTGTGAGAGACCTTTTAATCACGTTATTTACATGGTGTGATCAAAAAAGATGGCATTCATTAATAATTTGTTAGTTCCATACCAAAAGGCTCTAAAATTCGTATTGTCTGTAAATAGAATGATGTCACCTTTACCCATATCGTTATGGCGGAATGGTACCGTTGTTGCCAAAGAATCCAAATTCTTTTTGCTGATGTATCCACTTAATAATGGGTTTTTGGTGTACTGTATGGGGTTATTATAACTTTGGGTATCTGGTTTTACAAAAAAGGTTGTATTTCTAAATAGAGCCACTTTATCTCGGGCATATCCAAAGTTAATGGGATGAGAGCGATCTATGTTAGCCTCAAAAATAGCCCCTCCGATATACTGCGCACCAGCAAAGTCTTGTTTTTGTTCGAACGAAATATTTTTCGCATCATTTTTTGGTCGTGCGAAATCGATATTCATCAATCCATTATTCTTAAAAAACTGAGCTGCATTTCGATAACCGATCAATGTACCTCCGTTTCGGATCCAGGTTTTTAATTTCTCTACTTTTTCGCTATTGATATGTTGCCTGTTACTATTGGGTAGAATGATATGTGTATACTTTGATAAGTCGATGTTTGCAAAGCGATCGGTGGTTATTTTTGTAATAGGAATGTCATATCGTTGATCCATCAGATGCCATATTTCTCCTGCGTCATAAGGGGTGATTCCTTGTCCTGTGAATAGCGCTATTTTGGGTAAGGTTAAAGTTCTGAATTGATTGCTCCCTAGGTCTATCCCTAGCGTTAATCCGGTTTGTACACCGGTAATATTAATATGATTTTCTGAAGCTACTTGTTGCAGTAGATTATGAATCTGATCTGCACTCAAAATTTGATTCTGAATAGGAATTAGTATTGTACCATAATCATATTTTTTACCTTCGAGTTCAAAAGATTGTAAGCCTACTTTTGCGCGTAACCCTTTGGATAAGATTTGGTACAAAGCTTTAGGGCTATAATACTCATGCCATTGCATGAGGTAAGCATAAGAGCTCTTATTTACCGATTCTGGATTCTTGGGTTTAACTTCTGTTACTTTGCTACCCACGTTTGACAAAGGAGCGTTTTCTGTATATTCCAAATTAAACGCCATGGGTAATGTCCATGCAGAAATATCATAAAAAAGACTATCCTGGAAAGTGGTTCTCTTTTCGAAAATAGCTTTTAATAGTCTCTTTTGACGTTGATTTTTGGGAACTATGTAGCTGTATCCTTTCTTGAACGCTTTTCCGTTGATGGTTACATCCTGTTTTAACTCATGTAGTTCGATCTTATGTCGATGTAACATTTCAGCAAGGTGATAAGTGGATCCGGCGTCCTTAGTATTTCCAAAAAGATAGGCGCCTTTCACGGTTTCTTGCCTTGCATTTGCATAAAAATCACGTTTATAAGTAAGTAACTCTTTACGCATTTCCTTTGTAGCGTTCAGGGTAGAAAGTATAGTTGTAAATTGATTTCTTATGGTGTAGGGGAACGTAAGTAAACCGTTAGCGGATTGCTGAGCATGACCTCTGGAGCTTCCTTGTTCGAATAAAATTCCGATTCCACCATTGATATCAGGAAACGTAGATCCCTTACCATAGTAGAAATCGTCAAAGTTTTCTTCAGTATAATACAAGGAGCCGATCTTATCCAATGCTTTGGCATGAAAATTAGCAATCTTTTTGGTGAGTTGCTGATTGAGTTTAGGAGTCAACGGGTGTGTTCTGGACTGGATTCCTGGTTGAAAAAAGAAGGTGCTGTTTGTGCCCATTTCATGGTGATCGGTAAGTACATTAGGATACCACTGATGAAAAGTTTTTATTCTGGCTCGAGATTCTGGCAATTGGGCAGGTAGCCAATCACGATTCATATCAAACCAATAGTGGTTGGTTCGACCTCCTGGCCAGACTTCACGATATTCACGATCCTGCGGATCTGTACTTATATTTTTACTTTTATTTGTATTGGCCCAATACGCAAAACGCTGTAATCCATCTGGGTTTAGGCATGGGTCGAATAGAATTACCGTATTATCTAATAGGTTTTCAATTTCTGGACCCTGGGCAGCAGCAAGATAGTATGCGGCTACCAAGGCAGCATTAGCACCACTCGGTTCGTTACCATGGATAGAAAATCCCTGGTAAACAACTGCAGGGAGAGATTCTAGATCAATAGTGTTTGCATTGCTTTCGATCAATTGAAGGTGTTGTTGTCGTATTTGATTAATGTTTTGATGATTTTTTTCTGAAGTGATCGTTAGTAAGAATAAAGGTCTGTCTTCAAAAGTTTTTCCCCGGTTTTCGATTGTTATTCTCGAAGATGATTGAGCAAGGGTTGTAATGTAGTTCACGAGCTTATCATGAGAAACGTGCCATTTTCCGGGAACAAAACCTAATACGCTTTGTGGAGTAGGTATGGAAGAATTGTAAGTAACATTTTTTGGTAGGTAATAATCTAAAGAAAGATTTTGTTGTGCGGTAGCGGTAATTCCTGTAAAAAAAATAAACGCTGCGTAGAGGTACTTCATTTTTGAGCTGAGTTATTTTGTGAAGCGTGAATATAAAAAAAACCGCTTCAGAGAATGAAGCGGTTTACATAACTTTAACTTAACCTGTATGGCTATGTCTTATATGTCGTCAAAACTTACGTCTGTAAAACTTTCAGTAGAAGCAGTAACTTCTTCAGTGCCTACAGCTGTTTTTTCATATGATTTTTGATAGTCTTTTTGGTGTCTTTCGCTAATCACTTCTTCACCTTTTTCATCAACAATGAAATTAGTCATCTCATTTAGGATTTCAGTAAATCCAGCGAAATCTTCTTTGTAAAGATAGATCTTGTGTTTCTTGTAGTGAAAAGATCCGTCGTCGTTAGTGAACTTTTTACTTTCTGTTATAGTTAGATAGTAATCCCCTGCTTTGGTAGCCCTAACATCAAAGAAATATGTTCTTCTTCCTGCTCTTAAAACTTTTGAGAAAATTTCTTCTTTCTCCATCATTTCATTGTCATTCATAATCCGTATTTCTTAATTAATTAATATACTATGATGGTTTCAAAAATCTAAAAAAATTGTTAATCGCACAAAAAAAAGCTTAAATTTCTTTTTCATCGAGCTGTTTTAAGTACAATTCTTTATAGTATCCGTCTTCTGTGATTAACTGATTATGAGTGCCTTGCTGGGTGATCTGCCCGTCGTCTATGACTATGATTTTATCCGCGTTTTTGGTAGTAGATACACGATGACTTACGATAAATGTGGTTTTATCCTTAGAAATCTTCCCTAGATTAGACATGATCTCCTCTTCAGTCTCTGTATCTACTGCAGATAGGCAATCGTCAAATAATAGTATGGAGGGGTCTTTGATGATCGCTCTTGCAATCGATACTCTTTGTTTTTGTCCTCCGGATAATGTAATTCCACGTTCACCCAAAATAGTGTCATATCCATTGGTAAAACCAACAATGTTTTTGTGCACTACAGCGTTCTTTGCGGCCTGATATACTTCTTCATCGGTGGCGTCTTCTTTTCCGAATTTAATATTGTTTTTAATAGAGTCACTAAATAAAAAAGCATCTTGAGGTACATAACCTATATGATTTCTGAGATCAAGTAGATTGATGTCTTTTATAGGTCTACCATCTATTTCTATCACTCCAGAAGAGACATCGTATAATCTTCCTATCAAATCTAAAATAGTAGATTTTCCAGAACCTGTTTTACCGATAATACCAATAGTTTCGCCTTTGTTAATCTCAAAACTGATGCTTTTTAACGCGGTAATATTCGTGTCATCATAAATAAAACTAACATCTTTGAATTTAATATTCCCTTGGATAGGAGTTTTTTGGGTTACTGTGTTTACAATCTCAGGTTCTTGGCTCAGAAATTCATTGATTCTTACCTGAGAGGCCTCTGCTTGTTGTACTATAGAACTTACCCATCCAACGGTAGCTACCGGCCAGGTAAGCATATTTACATAAAGTATAAATTGTACAATGACTCCTATCTCTTGTATCGTTCCGTCGAGATATTGTTTCCCACCAATATAAATCACCAAAATATTACTGAATCCTATAAGTAATACCATCAACGGGAAGAATAGTGCCTGTACTTTGGCAAGATCTAAGTTTTTGGATTTACTTGCACTCGATAATTCAGTGAAATTTTGATTAGTTTGCGGTTCAATGCCATACGCTTTTATAACCGTAATACCACTAAATGACTCTTGAGTAAATGTGGTCAATTTTGATAAGAACTCTTGTACAACGGTACTACGATTATGTATAGCTACACTTAACTTATAAATAGAGACTGATAGTATGGGTAGAGGAGCAACGGTATATAATGTGAGTTCTGGTGCAATACTTATCATATATCCAATAACCACGACAAATAGAGTTATGGTGTTTACACTATACATGATAGCAGGACCAACATACATTCTTACCTTTGACACATCCTCACTTATTCGATTCATCAGATCACCAGTCCTGTTTTTTTTATAGAAATTAAGGGATAATCTTTCATAATGCTGAAAAACTTCATTTTTCAAATCAAATTCTATAAATCTGGAAACGACAATAAAGGTTTGGCGCATTAAAAAGGTGAATAGTGCAGAAATTAGAACTGCTCCCAAAATGAGAAGGATATTAATAATGAGCCCGTTTTTTACTTGTGAAATATCTGTGACGTCGTTATTGATGTATTTCTCTACAATATCTACAGAATCTCCCACAATTGTAGGAACTAAGGTCGAGAAAATTCTAGCAATTACGGTAATTACTAAACCAATTAAAAGTCGGTATTTATACTTTAAAAAGTATTTGTTCAAATGGCGTAATGCGCGCATGTAAGATCTTTTTGCAAGGGGTTAATTATTAAAGAATTCGTAAAATTTAACAGCTAAAAATTTTAATTTCATAAAAATGCATTATTTTAGCACTCTGATTTTGAATATTATATAATTTATAACCATTTAAATTTTTAATAAATGATAACCGAAGTGCTAACAGCAAATCAATTAAAAAAAGAAGCGCCCGTATTTGGACAACTATCTTTTGACAATCACGAACAAGTTGTTTTTTGTCAAGACAAAGATACAGGATTGAAGGCAATAATTGGTGTGCATAACACAATTTTAGGACCGGCATTAGGAGGAACTCGTATGTATGACTATGCATCAGAGTGGGACGCTCTTAATGATGTATTAAGGTTATCTAGAGGGATGACCTATAAAGCAGCAATTACTGGATTGAATCTTGGTGGAGGAAAAGCTGTGATTATAGGAGATCCAAAGAAAATCAAGACCCCAGAATTAATGACTCGTTTTGGTAAGTTTGTGCATACCTTGGGAGGGAAATATTACACTGCAGAAGATGTAGGTATGGAAACTTCTGATATGGATACGGTAAGAGAAGTTACTCCTTACGTAACTGGTATTTCTGAAGCCAAAGGTGGGGCAGGTAACCCTTCTCCCGTAACCGCTTACGGAGTATATATGGGTATGAAAGCAGCAACCAAATTTGCTTATGGCAATGATGCATTGGCAGGGAAACGAATTTTGGTACAAGGAATTGGTCATGTTGGTGAAGAACTAGTGAGACTGGCTGCAGAAGAAGATGCTAAAGTAATTATCGCAGATATTAATGAAGAAAGATTACAGGAGGTAAGTAAGAAGTATGGTGCAGAGATTTACAGAGGAGAAGACTTATATGCAGAAACTGCAGATATTTACGCTCCGTGTGCACTTGGTGCTACTGTAAACGATGATACCATTAATAAGTTAAAGGTGAAAGTTATTGCAGGTGCTGCAAATAATCAGTTGGCCAATGAGAATATTCACGGTCCTTTACTTCAAAAGAAAGGAATAGTGTATGCTCCGGATTTCTTGATCAATGCAGGAGGTATTATTAATGTATATGCAGAGATTGAAGGTTATGGTAGAGAAGAGATCAAATCCAAGACTGAGAATATTTACAATACTACTTTGGATATTTTGAATAAATCAAAAGCGATGAATATCACTGCAAATGCATCGGCTATGAGCATTGCTGAAGATCGTATTGCAGCAAGAAAAAAAGAGCAATTGTAGAATTTTAAAAATTTAAAATTTAGCTACAGAAAAAAGAAATTTAAAGTAGTTAGATTAAAAATAATAGTATTTTTGCAGGGCGAAAGTTAGGTATACTTTCGCCCGTTTTTTTTGTATAAAGTTCTTTGTAATTATTCTATGTTAACCAGAAGACATATTAGAGTAAAAGTCATGCAGTCGCTCTACACGGTAGGGCAGACCCAAAGTGATAACCTTGATAAAGAAGAAAAATTCCTGCTATTTAGTATTGATCAGATGTACGATTTGTTTCTTATAAATCTGCAACTCCTTGTAGAAATTAAGAAGCACGCTGCCGAATTTTTGACCAAAAGTCAAAAGAAGTATCTCGCTACTTCTGAAGAAAAAAATCCCAACACCAAATTTATCGATAATGAGGTGCTTACATGGTTAGAAAACAATGTAGAGCTTAAGGAAAAAATTGAAAGAAAGAAAATGAACTGTTGGGAACTCGATAGTGAATATGTAACACTTTTATGGGAGGCTATAAAAGAGAGTGAAATATATGCTGATTATATGAGTACCAAACTAAGTTCTTTTAAGGAAGACAAAGAGTTTGTTCTGGATATCTTTAAAGAAGTAATAGCTCCCAACGAGAAACTATATGATTATTTTGAAGATAAAAGATTAACCTGGGTAGATGATTTACCATTGGTAAACACTGCAATCGTAAAGATGTTACGTAAGGCCAAGGCATCTCATGATGAACAAAAATCTTTACCAGAGTTATATAAAGATGAGGATGACAAAAAGTTTGCTATCGATATTTTTAGAAAAACAGTTCTTAACGGCGATACATTTACCAAGGAGATCGATGGTAAGACGCCAAACTGGGATCAGGATCGAATAGCAGAACTGGATAAAGCTATTATAAAAATGGCGATTTGTGAGTTTGTAAAGTTCCCGTCAATCCCTGTAAAAGTAACAATTAACGAATATTTAGAGATTGCAAAAGAATATAGTACTCCTAAAAGTAGTATTTTTATCAATGGTATTCTGGATAAATTATCAAAAGAGTATCAGAAGAACGGTAAACTAAATAAAGTTGGTAGGGGACTTATGTAGTTCAAAAAAAAATGTATTTTTAACCCTCAAATTAATTAAAAACCCAAGTAATGAAAAAAGGAATCTTAATTTTAGCCGGAATCTTTGCTATGACGATGGTGTCTTGTAAAGAGGATGCAACAAAAAAAGTTAAAGAAGAAAATGTTGAAATAGCGGCAGAAAGAGATGCAAAGAATACTGATTTTCCTGTGATGACATTTGCTGAAACTGAATTTGATTTCGGTACGATCAACGAAGGAGATGTAGTAGAGCACACTTTTAAATTTACAAATACAGGAAAAGCTCCTTTAGTAATTGTAAGCGCAAAAGGAAGCTGTGGATGTACTGTGCCAGAGTGGCCAAAAGAGCCAATAGCACCTGGAGCGGAAGGTGAAATGTTGGTGAAGTTTAACTCAAACGGAAAACCAAATCAGCAAACTAAGCAGGTAACTATTACTGCTAATACAGAAGCTGGAAAAGAAGTACTTAAGATTAAGGCACTGGTAAATCCAAAAGCTAAACCAGCAGGAGGAGCACCAGCAGGAAACTAATATATGGAACAAATTCAATCATTTCTTCCTTTTATATTGATCTTTGTGGTGATGTATTTTTTTATGATACGCCCGCAAATGCAAAAGGCAAAAAAGGAAAGAAAATTTGCTGAAGACTTGAAAAAAGGGGACCGTGTAGTAACAAAAAGTGGTCTTCATGGTAAAGTTTTCGACTTTAGTGAAAAAAACAATGCTATTATTATTGAAACAGGAGCAGGTAAATTGACGTTTGACAGATCTGCAATCTCTTTGGAGATGAGTGAAAAGTTAAACAAACCCGCTACAGATAAGAAGTAATAACTAGCCTACTTGTTAAAAGCGCGATAAAATTATAACTAATTCTATCGCGCTTTTTTACGTTTTATTATCTAGAAAATAATATGTTACTTCACTTTTTTGCTAGCCGTTAATTCAGCTATTCGAACAATCACTTCCACAGCTTTGATCATACTCTCTACAGGAACATACTCATATCGTCCATGGAAATTATGCCCTCCAGCAAAGATATTAGGACAAGGTAGGCCTTTAAAACTAAGCTGTGAGCCATCTGTTCCTCCTCTAATGGGTTTGATAAGAGGAGTAATATTGAGGGATTTCATAGCTTCCTCGGCAATATCTACAATATGCATTACAGGTTCAACTTTTTCTCGCATATTGTAATATTGATCATTGATATCAATAGTAATAGGCTCGTTATTATATTTTGAGTTGATTGTTTGGGCTGTTTGAAGCATAAAAGCCTTTCTTTCTTCAAACTTTTCTTTATCATGATCTCTAATGATATAGTACAGTTTGGTTTCTTCTACATCACCTTTTATAGTATGTAAATGATAGAAACCTTCCCGACCACTAGTATGTTCGGGGGTTTCTTTTTTGGGTAATGCGTCGATATAATCCTGAGCAATATACATGCTGTTGATCATTTTTCCTTTGGCATAACCAGGGTGAACTATCTTTCCTTTTACCGTTACCACAGCGCCAGCAGCATTAAAGTTTTCATATTCTAATTCTCCTATTTGGCTACCATCCATAGTATAGGCCCAATCAGCTCCAAACTTAGGGACATTAAATTTATGAGCGCCTCTCCCTATTTCTTCATCCGGCGTGAATCCAATTCGTATTTTTCCATGTTTGATTTCAGGATGTTGAATCAAGTATTCCATTGCAGTGACAATTTCAGTGATCCCTGCCTTGTCATCCGCCCCAAGAAGCGTAGTACCGTCTGTAGTGATTAGAGTTTGTCCTTTGTACTGTTGTAAATCTTCAAAATAATCAGGAGACAAAACAATGTTTTCGGCTTCGTTTAAGATGATGTCTTTGCCATCATAGTTTTCTATAATTTGTGGTTTTACGTTAGCTCCTGTAAAATCAGGACTAGTATCAAAGTGAGAGATAAAACCAATGGTAGGTACTTCTTGATCGATATTCGAAGGAAGTGTGGCCATGATATATGCATTCTCGTCTATGGTTACTTCGCTAAGGCCTATTTCTTTTAGTTCTTCTACTAGCTTGTTGGCCAGGTCCCATTGTTTTTTGGTGCTGGGAGTGGTTTGGCTAGCTGGGTCGCTTTCGGTGTCAATAGTAACGTAACTTATAAATCGATCGGTGATGTGTTTTTTAGAAATCATAAAACTTAAAATGTTGTATACTGAAGAATTCAAAAATACACTTTTATTAGAAGCCTGTATAACTTATTTTTGCCAAGCAAATCCGGATACCAATGTATAAACTATTATTACGCCCTATACTTTTTAATTTTGACCCAGAAAAAGTGCATCATTTTACATTTAGAATGATCAAATTTTTGTCTGCGCTACCTCTTTTTTCTTCTGTGACTAGAAGTGTATATCATGTGAATGATCCTAAACTGGAAAGAGAAGTTTTTGGGTTAAAGTTTAAAAATCCAGTGGGTCTGGCAGCGGGATTTGACAAAGATGCGAAACTGTTTAATGAGCTTCATGATTTTGGTTTTGGGTTTGTAGAAATTGGTACGTTAACACCAAAACCTCAAGGAGGAAATCCTAAAAAACGATTGTTTCGTCTTAAAAAGGATAGCGCAATTATCAACCGAATGGGATTCAATAATGGCGGAGTAGAGGATGCTGTAAAACGTTTAAAGAAAAACAAAGGTGTCCTGATAGGAGGAAACATTGGTAAGAATAAGGTAACGCCAAATGAAAATGCGACCGACGACTATATCATTTGTTTTGACGCTCTATTTGATCATGTAGATTATTTTGTGGTAAACGTAAGTTCACCCAACACTCCCAATCTTAGAGCTTTGCAGGATAAGGAGCCGCTAACACAACTTTTGAATACCTTACAGGAGAAAAATTTGAAAAAATCTTCTCCGAAACCAATCTTGTTGAAAATTGCGCCAGACCTTACCAATGATCAATTGTTGGATATTATTGATATCGTGAAGACGACAAAAATAGCAGGTGTTATCGCAACAAATACTACAATCTCCAGAAAAGGATTACAATCCAATCTTATATTAGCAAACGAAAAAGGGGGGCTCAGTGGTAAACCCCTTACCAATAGGTCCACAGAAGTTATTCGATTTTTGTCTGAACAAAGTAATAAGGCATTTCCTATAATTGGTGTGGGGGGTATACATACCGTAGAGGATGCTCTAGAGAAACTGGAAGCAGGAGCAAGCCTGGTGCAATTATATACAGGATTTATATACGAAGGTCCCAAACTGATCAAACGCATCAATAAAGCGTTATTGCAAAACAAATAGTATGGATATTAATTATGAAATCCTATACACTTTTGTTTTAGCAACCGCTGCACTATCCATTTCGCCAGGCCCAGATAACATCTTTGTCCTAATGCAAAGTATGGCTAATGGGAAAAAATATGGCCTCTCTGTAGTGGCTGGATTGATGACAGGTTGTATCATACATACATCTCTATTAGCGTTTGGGGTATCGGTGATCATAAAACAAAGCGAAACACTCTTTTTTATTATCAAATTGTTTGGGGCGCTTTATCTGTTCTTTCTAGCGTATAAAGTATTCAGAAGTGAATCTTCCATTCAGTTATCAGAAGTAGGGGTACCCAAAAAGAATCCATTGCAATTGTTTAAGCAAGGGTTTATTATGAACCTTTTAAACCCAAAAGTTTCCATCTTTTTTTTAGCTTTCTTTCCTGGGTTTTTATTTAGTCAAGAATTAAGTACTGTAGTGCAGTTTTATATGTTAGGACTGCTGTTTATCCTGGTTTCATTTGTGGTGTTTGGATTAATCGCCGTACTGGCAGGAGCTATTTCAGAGTATCTTAAGAAAAATGCCAAGGTAGGACTCATCCTCAAATGGCTGCAAATTATCGTTTTTATAGGGATAGGGGTTTTTGTTCTTTTTTCTGAAAAATAATAATAGATCAATTAATGTAAGCCTCCTATGAGCAGAAGGCTTACATATTTTTAATCTAGGTTCAGAAAATAAAATTAATAGGTGCACTGATTTGCAGCGTTATTACATTCGGTCTGTATATTGTTTAACCTACGTCTAAATTCTGCAGAGTTTCCAATTCCATTAGCTACAGCTCTTATTCCTCTGTCATAAAAGACATTTGTCCAACCTTTTCCACCGTTTACATCCGGTTCTCTAAGTAATAATCCTCGGTAAGCGATATAAATAAACTTATGTACTTCTACACTGTTTAGGTTATTTCTTGAAAGATAACTATGGTACTGCGAGTTCCATTTCACACTTGCTTCATTAGAAGTGATAAACCCTTTGGCCAAGTCATCGAACCCTTGGGTCAAAAGAACCTGAATCCAACCATTAACGACTTGCGCATTTTCTGGACATCGTCTTAGGTATGATAAGTATGCCAATCTTACAACACAATGTGCATCAAAAGCTGGTGGTTGCGGAATGTTAGGAGGAGTAAAGTCAGGGCGATCCAATAATGGATAAATTTTACCCGTGTCTTCTAAGTTTTCTGTAGTTTCTACAGCTTCTACAGGTTGTTCAAAAGTGTCTTCCTCTTTCTCACAGGAGACCATAAGGAACAATGCAAAAAGGATCGGAAGTACAAAAAGGTAACGTAGTTTTGGATTTTGAGTTTTCATAAAAGTTTTGTTTTAAGATTTGTATAAAATTGATTGTTTTAAATTGTGAAATCAGCAGTTAGACGGTCCAAGAAACACTGCTTTGAACCAGAGGTAAAGCAGTGCTCCATCCTTGGCTAGGCAACGACGTCAATGACATCAAAACAGATATATTCGCTACCTACCCAGTCACAGACCATATTATCCTGGGCTCCTCCTTTAATTGTTTTAGTTTGTTCTCTGTGTAATACTTGTATTCCTTCGATGTTTAAAATGGGATTGTGGTTCATGTGATATAAATTAATTATGGTCTTACTCTGTTTTTAGGATTTTCAGATTCCTCCTTGATTTAAAATGATTTGAAATTTATGATTGATGTATATTCAAATTTAAAAGTGTATATGTCTTAAAAACAAGGGTTTAAAGTCTGGTTTCCAGAATAAGGAGTAGGATTTCCGGAAACCAGACCTTATGGTTTTTCTTAGAAATTTATAGATGAAACCTATAGAAATACAGGGTATCTTTGGAGATGATACCATTTTAAAATGGTATATTTACTACACATCAATCAATCACATTTACTACCAAATGTTTTTTGTTTTCGTTGCAGATTATCCTAATTGAATGTGGTATATGGTTATGTAAACATTTGGTGGTGTTATACATTCTTAAAACCTAATGAATAAAATAGCACGAATAGCACGGCTTGTAGTTCTTTTGTGGTGCTCGAATCTTACATTTTCTCAATCCCTTGATGAACATTTCGTAGTACCCGATTCTCTTCAACCATTCTCTTATGAAGAGGTTTTGGAAAAGTTTTGGGATAATTATGAAGACATCCCAGTGGCTATTCCTTACTTAAATGTATGTTTGGCAAAGGCGGTTCAGGCAAGTGATAGCCTTAAAATGGCAGAGATTTACGCTCGATTTTACTTTTATGAAGAAAATGATTCCTTAAAACTTAAGTTTTTAAATAAATCTATATCATTATCCAAAAATCTGGGACATGCACTATATCCTACTTTTCCATATTCATCAAAAGGTAATTTTTATTTCGAGAAATGGGATTACGAAAATGCGTTGGATAATTATTTGAAAGCTTTGGATTATTCTAGAAAGAATAAGAATGAGAACTTTCAACATATGGTAGAATATAATATCGGACTAATAAAAACTAAACTAGGAAAGCATGATGAGGCTTTGCAAATCTTTAAAAGAAGTAGACCGTATCAAGAAAAAAGAGGTATAAGGGACACTGTCGATTATTTGGATATTATGGTGAATCTCACCGAATCGTATACCAAAAACAATAAAATCGATTCGTCTGATTACTATATCGCCCGAACCTTTTCTTCTATAAACTATTACGATGAAGGATTGTACTATCAATTACTCCTTAACCAGGGAGTTAATTTTTATTATAAAAATGATTTTCCGAACGCCGAGAATACACTAAGAGTTACCTTGCCTTATTTGGAAAGACTAGAGGATAAAGCATTTTTGGTAAAAGCCTATTATTATTTGGGTAAGCTAAAAGAACCGTTGGTAAACCCTCAAGAAGCCACTTTATTTTATAAACGTATAGATTCGGTATTCCAAAAGGCTCAATTTATAGTTCCTGAAGTAAGAGAAGGGTATTTGTACCTCATTGATAATTACAAGTTGAAACAAGATTTTGAAAACCAGTTGTTTTATGTAGATCGACTCTTGAAATTTGATAGCATTATGCGTAAGAATAATACGCAGGTGAATGAAAAGATGTTTAAACAATACGATACAGCTAACCTACTTGCTGAAAAAGAAAAATTGATTGAAGTGGTTTATGCTAAAAATTCAAATTTTAAGATTTACATATGGATCTTGGTGGGTATTGTTTTTGGAGTAACCATATTACTCTACTATCAATTTCAAAAAAGAAGATTATATGCTCAACGATTTAATGAATTGATGGAAGAAGAAAGTGGAAGAAGCGAAAAAATGACCAAAGAACCCGAAGTAGATGCTAAAACAGAAGAAATCAAAAAACTGAAAATAGCAGAAGAAATTAAAGCAGATATTTTGACCAAAATTGAAAAGTTTGAAGCAAACAAAGAATTTCTGGAACCTAACATCACCACCAATAGTTTGGCAGCACGGTTTAAAACTAATAGCAAGTATGTGTCTAGAATTGTAAACATTTATAAAGAGAAAAACTTTACGAATTATATCAATGACTTGAGGGTCGAATATCTGATAGAAGAGTTAAAAACGAATAAAAAGTTTAGAAACTATACCATTAAAGCAATTTCTAGCGAGATCGGTTTTAATACTACCGAAGCCTTTTCAAAGTATTTCCATAAAAAAACAGGTTTGTATCCTTCTTATTTTATCAAACGAATAGCGGAGTATGAGGATGAACTGAAGGCGTCTGTTTAATTAGAGTAGATTTAGCTTTTTTAAGAGTCGGGTTTCCGGAAACCAGACAGTTAAAGGCTGCTTAATGCTTTGAATACGGGGGAAAAGCAATACATTTAAGTAATCAATCCTTAAAACTCAGTCACAATGAAAAAAAATGTAAAAAGAAGTAGTATTCGTTTGAAGAAGGTCCAAATTGCTAAAATTACAAACCTTTCCTATATAAAAGGTGGTATTGGATCGGATACCATATCAAATTATTTTGGATGTACTAAAGGGTGTGTAGATAATCCTGATGTGCCACAGATGTAGGAAGATAAAAATCATGTTATAGTGATATCGAGATTATGATAGCTATAAAAGCACTTGATTTAAATTGAGTGCTTTTTTTATGGAGTCAAGTAGTTGGAAATAGTGGATGCATAAAATTTTCCTAAGAATATTAGTGATTCTTTTAATTCTGAAAAATAATCATACTTTTATAGGCGTAACTGAATATTTTCTATTTTGATCTGCTAAAATGGCCGAAAAAGTAAAAATTATTGAATGCCCTAGAGATGCAATGCAGGGCATTAAAGAATTTATCCCAACCGAAAAAAAAGTACAATACATTCAATCTTTATTGAGGTGTGGTTTTGATACTATCGATTTCGGAAGTTTTGTTTCGCCAAAGGCTATCCCACAAATGGTGGATACAGCAGAAGTATTATCGCGATTAGACTTATCCCATACAGAAAGTAAGTTGTTGGCCATCATTGCCAATGTTCGAGGAGCAAATGATGCAGCACAACATGAGGCTATTGATTATTTGGGATATCCATTCTCAATTTCAGAAAATTTTCAGATGCGTAATACGCATAAGACCATTGCTGAATCTGTTGAGACGCTTAAGGCTATTTTGGATATTGCAGGTAATGCAAACAAAGAGGTGGTTGCATATCTTTCTATGGGGTTTGGTAATCCCTATGGGGATCCCTGGAATGTAGATATTGTAGGGGAATGGACAGAGAAATTAAACAAGATGGGGGTAAAAATACTTTCATTATCGGATACAGTGGGTACGTCCACTCCAGAAATTATCGATTATCTCTATTCCAATTTGATTCCTAAGTATCCAGAAATCGAATTTGGAGCTCACCTGCATACTACGCCAACGACTTGGCACGAAAAAGTGGATGCAGCATACAAAGCTGGATGTAGAAGATTTGATGGAGCGATACAAGGTTTTGGAGGATGCCCTATGGCTAAGGATGAATTAACAGGAAATATGCCTACAGAACGTATGATTTCTTATTTTACCACAGTTCAGGCGGATACAAATATTAGAACACTGAGTTTTGAGTCCTCGCATAATGAGGCGTCCAAAATATTTTCGGTATATCACTAAACAACAAACTAAAATGAAAGGAATTTTAAAAAAAGTAGGAATAGCACTTTTGGTCGTATTGGTAGTTCTTCAATTCGTAAGACCTGATAAAAATGAATCTGGATATGAGTCTGTAGCCTATTTCGAAAAAGAAACCAAACCTTCTCCAGAGGTACAACAAATACTGAAAACTAAATGTTACGATTGCCATAGCAATCAAACCATATATCCTTGGTATGCCGAAGTAGCTCCTGTGTCGTATTGGATCGATCATCATGTAGAAGAAGGTAAAGAACATTTTAACGTATCCGATTGGGAAGGATATAGCGTTAAAAAGAAGGATCATAAATTAGAAGAGCTCATAGAAGAAGTAGAGGAGGGTGAGATGCCACTTTCATCATACACATGGTTGCATAGTAATCTTGAAGAAGCAGAAAAAGAACAATTGATCAATTGGGTAAAACAGGTAAGAAGTCAATATTCTGTTACAGAGTAAGTTATTGTAGCTATTGTGTTGAGTAGCACTTTTCGTGATTTAAACCTATATTATCTTTAGGTTAATTTTATTTAGATTTATTACAAATAAAGTTTGTGAGATGCATTTATATCTATATATTTGCCCTCATAAATATTACTATTTGAATTAAGTCTAAATAAAAAGTCAATGAAAATCAATCACTTATTAAAAGTTATATGTTTATCCGGAGTTGCTATATTAGGATCATGCTCTTCTGATGACGATACTCCAGATACAGGTTTAACTGCCCCAGCGACGTATGTTTTTGAACGTAACGGAGAAACTACAGTTAGTTTTAGCGGACAAACTACTCGTATTAAAATGGGAGAAGAAATCCTAAATGCATTTAAAACTGAAACATTAGACGAAGCTACAATAGATGCTATGTTTGCACATGTTGAAGGAGCAAACGATTTTTCTGAGGCAGATCTTAATGCTTCTGATAAAAGTGTACGTAGTAAAACTGCTGCTTCACAAGATTATTTTTCTGACAATGTAACTGATGCAAACGCGATCAAAGCTGAATTTGATGCTTTTATTAAAGGGCAGGTAGATGAAGTATTCCCAAATTGGGGTACTACTGCAGTGGCTGGTACACCTGGAGTAATCCAAGAAGCTGGAGGTGGATCTGACCGATATGTAAACGCCAAAGGATTAGAGTTAAACCAAGCATTTAACAAAGGTTTAATTGGAGCACTAATGGTAGATCAAGCATTGAATAACTACTTAGGTGTAGCTATTCTTGACCAAGCAAATAATAGTAGAGCCGATAATGACAATGAAGTATTAGTGGACGGTAAAAACTATACTAATATGGAGCACAAGTGGGATGAAGCATATGGTTATGCTTACGGAACTGCGGCAAATACTGCCAATCCAAATCCTACTATTGGAGATGATGACAGTTTCTTAAACAAGTATATTGGACGAGTAGAAGGGGATCCTGATTTTGCGGGTATCGCTGAAGAGATATTTAATGCATTTAAATTAGGTAGAGCAGCTATCGTAGCAAAAAGATATGATGTACGTGATGCGCAATCTGCTATCTTAAGAAGAAAAATCTCTGAAGTAATTGCCATTAGAGCAGTATATTATCTGCAACAAGGTAAGAATGGTCTTGAGGCTGGTACAGTAGATTTTGCTAGTGTATTCCACGATCTTTCAGAAGGGTACGGATTTATTTACAGTCTACAATTTACGAGAAATCCAGATACGAATGCTCCTTATTTTAGTAGAACAGAAGTACAAGGATTTATCAGTCAGTTGATGGGTGGTACCAACGGTTTATGGGATGTTACTCCTGCAACGTTACAATCAATTGCTGAGGCTATTGCTGCAAGATTTGACTTTACTGTTGAGCAAGCTGGTAGTACCAATTAATTAAACAAAAGATAAAATCGTAAAAAAGAGGTGGGAAAACAGTATGTTTTCAACCTCTTTTTTTACATTTGCAAAACTTATTAAGAATAAATAAAAATAATATGAAGAAGTTGCTAGGTTCATTTTTCGTTTTGATGCTTTTGGTATCCGCTTGTTCTACAAGTGATGATGGTGGAGAAGCAGGAGGAGATAGTTTCGACAGAGCTGCGATGTTGGTAAATTTTGCAGATAATATCATTATCCCATCATTACAAAAGTTTTCTACAGATATAACGGCTTTAGATCAGGCAACTACTGCTTTTACTGCCGACGCTAATGAAACTAATTTACAAGCTTTAAGAACAGCTTGGTCTAATGCATATTTATCTTGGCAAGCGGTAGGGATGTTCGAGATTGGAAAGGCAGAGGAGTTATCCTATAGAAACTTCATGAACGTTTTTCCGGTTAATGCAGGAAATATAGATGCTAATATCACTTCAGAATCTTACGATCTGGGTGCTGTAGCCGCTCAAGATGAACAAGGTTTTGGAGCTCTAGATTATATGATCAATGGATTAGCGGCTGCGGATGCAGATATCGTTGCTTTTTACACAGATGCAACCAATGGTGCTAAGTATATTTCTTACTTAACAGACCTAGTAGATCGAATGAACAATTTGACTACCGAAGTACTGGCAGATTGGAATGGCGATTATAGAGCGACTTTTGTTGGTAATAGTGGATCATCTGCTACAAGTTCTGTAGATAAAATTGCTAATGACTTTCTATTTCATTACGAAAAGCACTTAAGAGCTGGAAAAGTAGGGATACCTGCAGGAGTGTTTGGCACTGAGACTTTTGATGACAAAGTAGAAGCTTTTTATAAAGGAGATTTTTCCAAAGCACTTTTTAATGCCAATTTGAATGCAATGCAGGATTTCTTTAACGGGAAACATTTTGGAAGCAGTGCTACCGGAGAGAGTTTTAAAACCTATTTGGATTTCTTGAATACCATAAAAGAAGGTGAAGACCTTGCTGAGATCATCAATAATCAATTTAATCTTTCACGAACTACTGCTGCCGGTTTGGATGATAGTTTTACAGAACAAGTTCGTTCCAATAATAACTTAATGCTGAATACTTATGACGAGCTCCAAAAAAATGTAGTTCATTTAAAAGTAGACATGCTACAAGCATTTTCAGTAAGAGTGGATTTTGTTGATGCCGATGGTGACTAGTATTATATTGTAACTATACATGGATTTTAGTCCAAAAGCATACTTTCAAAAAAATACGGAGGCTGCACCATTAGCAGTCTTTCGTATTTTTTTTGGGATTATGATGCTCTTAAGTATCATTCGTTTCTGGAGTTATGGCTGGATTGATAAATTGTACATCCAACCCAGCTTCTTTTTTTCATATTATGGCTTTGATTTTGTAAAACCGTTGGGGATTTACACCTATGTCATTTTCGCAATCTGCGGAATTTCTGCTCTAATGGTGGCATTGGGATTTAAGTATCGATTAGCTATAATTACCTTTTTTTTAAGTTTTACGTATATAGAATTGATGGATAAGACCACGTATCTTAACCATTACTATTTTATTTCTTTGCTTAGTTTTTTGATGATTTTTTTACCTGCGCATGCATACTTTTCTGTAGATGCCTGGAGGAAGAAAAAATCATTTCAGCAAATTCCTGTATGGACTATTGATGCTGTTAAGTTGTTGTTGGGGATCGTGTATTTTTATGCAGGTTTAGCCAAGTTGAATTCTGATTGGTTGCTGAAAGCGATGCCGTTAAAGATATGGTTGCCATCCAAATATAGTATTCCATTATTGGGAGATTTAATGCAGCAAGAGTGGATACACTATACGTTTAGCTATTTTGGAGCTGTTTATGATTTAACTATTCCATTCTTATTACTCTACAAAAGAACAAGAATTATTGCATTTGTGTTCGTAGTTGCTTTTCATGTATTGACTAGAGTATTGTTCCCGATAGGGATGTTCCCATATATTATGATCGTTAGTACATTGATATTTTTTGATGCAAATATTCATCATAAAATATTGGGAGTAATCGCAAAGATGGCCAAAATCAACAAAGAGATTTTTGACACGGGTAAGTCTTGGATAGGTAATCAGGTACGATCAAGAATAAGTGTGGTTTTATTGTCTGTTTTCTTTGCAATTCAATTACTTTTGCCGTTTCGATATTGGCTATATCCTGGCGAATTGTTTTGGACGGAAGAGGGGTTTCGATTCTCCTGGAGAGTAATGCTTATGGAAAAAGCAGGCTATGCCAATTTTAAAATTGTTGATGGACAAACCGGAAAGCGATTTTATGTAGATAATGATGATTTTCTTACTGCATTTCAGCAAAAACAGATGGCAACACAGCCAGATTTTATATTGCAATATGCACATTATCTAAAACAACATTTTGAAAATCAGGGTCATCAAAATGTTGAAATTTATGTAGAAAGCTATGTCGCACTTAATGGGCGTTTAAGTAGCCCATACATCGACCCAAATGTAGATTTAGGAAAACAAAAAGAATCATTTAAACATAAAACTTGGATTATTCCATTCAAAGATGAGATTAAGGGATTATAACGTATTTTTTGTCATAGTTTTTATTACTGGATTTAGTTATTCACAACATATACTTTCGGGAAAGGTATTGGATCAAAACAATCAAGGTGTGGCAAACGCCGAGATATATAATCAAACTACAGGTGAGCAGACAACTACCTCTACAGATGGTAGTTTTGAATTTACAGATTTGGAAGAAGGAACGTATTTGTTCACTATTTTCAACTATAATTATGAGATTTTAGAAAAGCAGATTACAATCGATAAGAATACCAATTTCGATTTTGTTTTAGCTCCTCTTGGAGAGCAACTTTCAGAAGTATTAATCACCCAACGCAGAGCCAAGATTTTTGGATTGAAGCAACTCAAACCTGTAGAGGGTACTGCCATTTATGCAGGTAAGAAGAGTGAAGTGGTCTTGCTAGAAAATGCATTAGGTAATTTAGCTTCGAACAACGCGAGAGAAATTTATGCACAAGTAGTGGGATTGAATATCTACGAAAACAGCGTAGGAGGATTACAGCTCAATATTGGTGGTAGAGGATTGGATCCTAATCGTACTGCTAATTTCAATACCCGTCAAAATGGATATGATATAAGTGCTGATGTTTTAGGGTACCCAGAAAGTTATTATACTCCACCAGCAGAGGCTTTAAGTGAAATTCAGGTGGTACGTGGAGCAGCATCATTGCAGTATGGAACTCAGTTTGGGGGACTGATCAACTTCAAAATGAAACAACCTAATCCCAACAAGAAAATAGAACTGGTTACCCGCCAATCATATGGTTCTTTTAATGCATTTAGTAGTTTTAATAGCATCGGAGGTACGGTAGGTAAGTTGAGTTATTACACCTATTTTAACTACAAGAGTGGAGATGGGTTCAGGCCTAATTCAGAATATGATTCAAAAAATATCTATGCGCATATTGGATATCAATTAACAGATAACACCAAAATAACCGGAGAGTTTACGTATTTGGATTACCTGGCGCAACAACCAGGAGGTCTGACAGATACTCAGTTTGAGCTTGATCCGGATTTCAGTAATCGTACGCGGAATTGGTTTGATGTAGACTGGAAATTATTCTCCCTTAAATTAGAACATAAATTCTCTGAGAAAACTGATTTTAGTGTCAATCTTTTCGCCTTGGATGCTTCCAGAAAAGCTTTAGGATTTAGAGGAATACCTACAGACCTTAACACCAATCCAATAGCTGCAGTAGACGAAACCGATGTGAATGGTAATTTTATAACACCAAGAGATTTAATTGTTGGTAATTTCAAAAACTGGGGAGCAGAAGCTAGACTTTTGAGTAGATATGATTTCTTGGGCAAAGAATCCGTGTTTTTGATTGGTACCAAATACTATCAGGCAGATAATGATGCCAGACAAGGACCAGGAAGTATAGGAACAGATGCGAATTTTGATTTTCAGAATGATCTTTTTCCAGATTATGCTAATCAATCCACTTTTGATTTTCCTAATCAAAATGTTGCGGTCTTCGGAGAAAACATATTTAATATCACAGATAAATTTTCGGTGACTCCAGGGGCTCGATTTGAATACATTAAGACCGAAGCAGACGGAACCTTCAATAATGTAATATTTGATAATGCTGGTAATCCAATCAATAATACGTTAGAGCGAGATGATGAGACTTTTGAGCGTTCTTTCTTGTTATTAGGTCTGGGAGCTAGCTATAAGTTCAATCCAAGTCTAGAAGCATATGCGAATGTTTCTCAAAACTACAGGTCGGTAACATTTAATGATATTCGAATTGTAAATCCAACCTTTGTTATTCGTCCAGATATTAGTGATGAGGAAGGGTTTACCGCAGATATAGGTATCCGTGGTAAGTTTAATAATACACTTACTTATGATGCAAGTGTTTTTGGATTGTGGTATCAAGACCGGATTGGAGAAGTTTTTAACGATAGAGCTCAACGTGTACGAGGAAACATTGGTGATGCATTTATTTATGGTATTGAAAGTTACATCAACTGGAACATGGCAACTACCTTCTTGGCCGATGATACTGATTATGTGTTGAATGCTTTTACCAATCTAGCTATAACTGATTCTGAATACACCAGATCTGAAGAACCTATCGAGGGCAATAAAGTAGAGTTTATACCACTCATCAACTTGAAAACAGGAATAGGATTTGGATATAAAAATTTTCTAAGTAGTATCCAGTTTACTCATTTGTCAGAACAGTTTACCGAAGTGACCAATGCAGATAGAGGAGTACCAGGAAGTAGAGAAGAAGGAACCTTGGGTAAGATTCCAGCATATTCAATTTTGGATGTTTCTTTTTCTTATACCTATAAGAATTTTAAACTAGAGACAGGAGTCAATAATCTTTTAGACGAGAGTTACTTTACTCAAAGAGCAACAGGATATCCAGGTCCAGGGATCATTCCTTCGGCACCAATTTCGTGGTACGCTACCCTGCAGTTCAAGCTATAGTGGTAAAAGATTAACTTTTGTTTACCCTAAGAATTAACTTTTGTTCAATCTGAAATAAAAGTAGATTTCTATATTTTTGAAGAAATTAACATTTTATGAAAGAGTTTAGTGGGTATGATCAGATGATGTCGGAGTATTATGAAGGTTTATCCAATTATGTATTACCTTTATTGTCATGGGAATTCTACGGAGAATATCATTCTTCCTTGGAAGCATACAAACAAGACCTTTCCGAGCTTAAAAAGATAACCAAGAATTGGGATTTCGAAAAAGACTATCTTTCAGAATTTGTAGACAAGCACTCGGTAGTTGTAGTAACTAGCCCGGAACTAAAGATTGTTTATGCCTCCAGTAATATCACAAAACTTAATGGATATTCACCAAAGGAGGTTATAGGAAATTCTCCGAAAATGTTCCAGGGAAAAGACACTTGTCTTAAAACTTCGGCAAAGATCAGAGCTGCGGTAGACAAATCGGAACCTTTCCAGGTAGCTATATTGAATTATAGAAAAGATCAAACTCCTTATACATGTGTAATAAAAGGGTATCCCGTCCTTAATAAAAAAGGAAAGCTAATTAACTACATAGCTTTTGAAAAGGCCGCTTAGATAATCCCTTTTATTACACCTTATTATTTCTTCTCGTTACCAGTAACGTATTTGTATTTTATAACGTGTTTCTGTTTTTGTATAATATTTTGATAAACAGGTAAATACCCCGTGTTTTTTATAGCGAAATGTACTAGTTTTGTTATACCTTTTTATTTTTCATCCCCAAATGTATTGAGATCAATTAGTATCTGTAACCAATTCATTCATTATGGAAACTGCACAGGAGTATTATAGTTTGGGGTATTCGCATGAGAAAAGCGACCCAGAAAAAGCCATCCAATATTACGAAAAAGCTACACAAATTAATCCGGGATATGTGGACGCATATCTTAATTGGGGTAATGTACTTCTAGATCAGGGGCAAGAAGAAGAGGCAAAAGAAAAATACGAAAAATGCCTGGAGTTAGATCCAAACTACAAATTAGCATATCACAATTTGGGACTTGTACATAGAGCCAATGAACCCCAAAAAGCAATTGATTATTATAAGAAAGTTATAGCATTGGATCCTATGTATGCTGCTGCTTATCAAAGTTTGGGAAATTTATATGATAAAATTGATCTCGAAAAAGCGATTCATTATTATGAAAAAGCAATAGAAATAGACCCCAATAATGTAGGATACTATAATGACCTAGGGAATACCTTATTAGATATGAATAGGTATGACCAGGCTATTGAAAACTATCTTCAATGTATCTATCTAGATAATACGTACAAATTTGCATATTGTAACCTTGGTTATGTTTATGAAAGGAAAAAAGAGTATAAAACAGCCATAACATATTATCATAAAGCAATTGATTTGGACTCAAATTATGTTGATGCATACAATGGTTTGGGGAACGTGTATTTGGCTCAAGAGCGTTATGATGATGCCGAAAAGATGTATAAAAAATGCATTGCACTGGATGCTGGTTTTAGGCATGCACAATATAACATCGGTTTGTTATATACAAGAATAGATAAAATAGCATTGGCGCTCGAACATTATCAAAAAGCCCTTGATATTGACCCTAATTATATTGATGTTTACTCGGGGTGGGGTGGTGTTTTGTTAAAACAAGAAAAGTATGAAGAGGCAAGATCAAAATATCAAAAATGCCTAGAGATTGATCCTACAAATAAGTTGGCATATTCCAGTTTAGGAATTAGCTATCAATCTGAAGACCCTAATAAATCAATATCATACTATGAAAAAGTGCTAGAGATAGATAAACATAATGTTAGCGCATATAACAACATTTACCATAGTATTACCTCACTTAAAGATTACAAAGACAGTTTAAAAAGGTTTCATGATATTGTTGAGCAGTATGATGCTGTAGAAGGATACTGGGCCTTGGGAAATCTTTACCAATATTTCTTGCATGATTTTAACCAAAGTTATGAATGCTATAAAAAAGGACTCAGTAAAGGTGAGGTACAGGATGGTTATCTTGATTTATCCAATTTGTATGATTCAAGAGGTAATCTAAAAGCATCTATAGCCGTACTTGAAGAAGCTTTACAGAAAAAAGATCAGCACATTTATATTCTTCATAATAAGGCCCATTATCTTTTTAAAATGGGAGAATATGAAAAATCCAGGAAATTATGGGCGGATGTGTTAATCCATTATGAAAATGAGTTTAAACAAGATATTAATTTTAAACTAGATGCGCATAACTATTTGTACTATGGGAATATTTATTTTGAATTTTTTGGGGATATAGAAAAAGCAGAAAAGATATTTCTAGAGGGTATCGCCAAAGATGAAAAGAATATTGGGTTATTGTACGCACTTAATCTCGTTTATGCCGAAAAAGATAAACGCGAAATCAATGTAGAATTAAGTAATTATTGGAAACGAAATGCCAATGTAAAGGCAGCCGAAAAAATAATGGATAAACCTTATAGTTTTGCCAATGATTATTTTAAACTGGCAGAATTATATGCTCTCGAAGGCGAAAATGAAAAAGGACATAAGGCAATCAGTGAATACCTGAGCTATGGAGAGCCTAGTGCCAAAGGATTTAATTTACAAGGGCAATTGTTTTTGGCACAAGAAGAATACCTTAAAGCTATTCGTTCTTTTAAAAAAGCGGTAAAACTCGATGAGCATAATTTCGTGCTCTCTAATAATTTGGGGAATGCTTACTTAAGAAATAAGGAATATGCAGCTGCTCGTAATGAATTTGATAAAGTACTAAGAAGAGATCCAAATAATGTAGATGCTTTAATTGGCTTGAGTGAATTGAATCTGAATGGACCTGAAGAAGAACTTAATGAAAAGGTTTTAAGCGAAACGGATAAGTACCTTAGTGATGCCATACAAATAGGAAAATCTGGAAAAGGTTCAAAACAACTTAACCTTTATGAGAACCGAAACTTCGGTACCAAAGAAAAGAAGTATAAAGATTTGAAACTTTCAGACTTATATTATTCTAGAGGATATATCAAAACCAAACAATACGAAAAACACAAATTAGAGATCAATAATTCCTATCTGAAAGATAGTTTGCAATGTTTTAAAAAATCTTTGGATAGCAATCCAGATAACATTAAAGCCAAAACAGCCATAGAAGAGATCAATACATTCATTAAGTCCAAAAGGGATACGAATATTAATGAAAGATCTAGAGCATTACTGGTTTGTAGTATGGCTTTTGTACTGTTTGCTTTTTGCCAGTACTACTTTTATTTCCTACCCAAAAGTACCAGTAGCTATACTCTGGATGAAAAAGGGATTACCTACCTAACAGAGGCATTTTCGTTAAAAGAAAAAGGAGTTAGTGGTATAAAAAGCATTACTGGAGTTCCTTTTAATGACAAATCTACCTTGGTGACAGAAATTCAAAAGATAGTTGCCAAAGATCAAAAGGTAGATATGATCAAAGTCTTGGAGAAAATGGATTTTAAAATGTTAGATTCTGGTACCTCCAATAGTGTTTTATCTGCTGGGTATTATGCATTAATCTCTTTCGGGTCTATTCTGTTTATGATTGCTGGGTTGTACTTGCGTAAGTTGTTGAAAATCAAAGTAGGAGTAATTGAACTCGAAAAAAATAAACCTTCAGAAATTAGTGATATGTCACTTTCAGGAATTGAAAAATAATTAGTGTAGGTATTGTTCTCTAAAAAAGTAAATACAATTATACCGTTCCTATCATTATGTAGTTTAATTTTAAATAAGTAAAGAAGGGGTGAAGTTCATTTTAAATGGATGGGAAATTGCTTACTTTAGTTTTTTTGACAAAAATTCTAAGTTAAGCGTATGATACCAGAAATAGAAAAATTATTAAATGAGCAGATAAAATATGAAGCCAAAGCCTCTGCGCAATATTTATCAATGGCAAGTTGGGCAGATACGAATGGTTATAATGGTGTTGCCAATTTCTTCTATACACAATCAGAAGAAGAACGAGTACATATGACCAAATTGGTGAAATTTATAAATGAAAGAAGTGGTAACGCCGTAATACCAGCTATTGATAAACCCAGAGATGATTTTAAGTCTCTAATGGAATTGTTTGAAGTATTCCTGGAAAGTGAGGAGTTTGTAACAGCAAAAATTAATAATATCATTTATGAATGTTTACAATTTAAAGATTATAACGTTCATAATTTTATGCAATGGTATGTTGCAGAACAATTGGAAGAAGAGGCTACAGCAAGAGATTTGCTAGATAAGTTAAAGATTATAGGGGATGATAAATCAGGTCATTATTTGTTTGATCGTGATATCAATTCTTTCCAACCAGAAGAACCAGCTAACTAATTGTTAATAAGTTAGTAAATAAAGAGAAAGGATTTCTTGCCTAAGGTAGTATTTTTTATATTTTTGCACTTTATTTAGATTTAATAAAAATTACAAAGTGCATAGTACAGATACCCCTTCATTATATTCTCCTTGTGTTTCTATGAATTGCGAAGTTGCCTGTGGTGGCAAAAAGAAAAAATGTTGCAAGAAGTACAAGAAAAAAGGAAAAACGAATTGCAAAAGATGTCCAAAACTTTGATAGAACTAAACATACATTGGTGGATATCCAACTGATGTCAAAAACGGAGATAATTAATTATCTCCGTTTTTTTATGACAAGATTGTAGGTATTGGATAGTAACTTGAAAGATAATTTTTTATTATTGTATATAAAATTCTATGCTATGCGATTGATAATGATTGTTGGATGCTTTTTAGTTGCAGGTCTTCATATGGCAACCGGGCAGGAGTGGCTTACTGATTTTGAAGAGGCAAAAAAAGTAGCTTCAGAAAATGATAAACCTATTGTTTTGGTTTTTGCTGGTTCAGATTGGTGTGTACCATGTATCAAACTTGAAAAACAGATTTTACATACGGGTGAGTTCCAAAAGTACGCAAAGGAACACTACATTCTAATGAAGGCGGATTTTCCAAGAAAGAAAAAAAACCAGTTACCTAAGACGTTGCAAGATCAAAATAACGTTTTAGCAGAAAAGTATAATAGAAGTGGAGGATTCCCATTGGTGGTCGTGTTAGATAAAACCGGAAACAAACTTGGGGAAACTGGTTACAAAAAGGTGTCACCCCAATCGTATATCAAACTTTTAAACTCTATTATTCAATAACGATTTGAAGTTTCTAATTACTCTTGTTATATATTTAGCTAGTTATCCTGCGATGGCACAGCAAATTTATAAGCGTGCTGTTTTATTAATGGGGAGTGATTTTGAGATCACGGTAGTTGCGGAGAACAAAGAATATGCTGATCGATATATAGATGTAGCTATCCAAGAAATTCAAAGGATAGAACAAAAGATATCATCCTGGGATCAAAACTCGTTGACTTCTTCAGTTAACAAGCATGCTGGGATACGCCCTGTTGAGGTAGACAAGGAGCTTTTTGACCTTATTGCAAGATCAATAGCAATATCTAGATTAACCGATGGTGCCTTTGATATTAGTTATGCTTCTATGGATAATATATGGAAGTTTGATGGTACAGTAAACGCTTTGCCTTCATCAGCAGAAATTAAAGCCTCTGTTGCCAATGTTGGGTTTCAAAACATTGAGTTGAATAAAGAAAAAAGAACAGTTTTTTTACCTAAGAAAGGAATGAAAATTGGATTTGGCGCAATTGGTAAAGGATATGCTGCTGATAAAGCTAAAGAATTGCTTATTGCCAACGGTGTAAAAGCAGGCATTATCAATGCCTCTGGTGATATGAGTGCCTGGGGAGTACAACCTAATAAGACGTATTGGAAAGTAGCAATTACCAATCCTTTGAACAAAAAAAATGCTTTTGCCATACTACCTCTTGTGGATCGTGCGGTGGTTACTTCAGGAAATTATGAAAAGTATCTTATCTTAGATGGAAAAAGATATGCGCATATTATTGATCCCCGCACCGGTTACCCTACTGAAAATATCGCAAGTGTAACCGTCTTTGCCCCAAAAGCAGAATTAGCTGATGCATTAGCTACTTCGGTTTTTGTAATGGGAGTAACCACGGGAATGGATAGAATAAATCAATTAGATAATATTGAATGTATTATCATAGATAATGAAGGTAATATACATACCTCCAAAAACATAAAAATAGACCAATGAGTTATAGGTTGTTAGTTTTAGGAATTCTTCTTACCAGCTTGCTGCAGTCGTGTGTAGTGGTAAAAGAATACGAGAAAGTGCAATTGAATGATCCAGATATGGAGTTGGCACTTAAAAAATGTGATCGATTTGAAACCAATTTTCAAGCCTACAGAGAATCAGCCGCCGGTGCTAATGGAGGTAAAACCGGTGGTGGATGTGGTTGCAACTAAACTAATTGTATAGAAAGAATATAACTCTTAAATTTTAGCTTTTGAAACGACTAATTTTGATTATTATCTTATGGAATACGTTTTGTGTTGTAGGACAAGAACAACAAGAAACAGAAAGATATAAAAAAAGAGTTTTGGAATCCACAGAAGTCGATTACCTGATGAGTTATTATACACAAGATGGTAATAATGCTGCTGTAACCGGTGGATTGGGGACAGAAGAACTTACCGATGTAACACCCACCATTGTAGTATCAATTCCTCTCAATGATGACGATGTCTTGATTATAGATTCGAGTGTTTCAGCCTACACCTCGGCTTCATCAAGTAATGTTGACCCTTTTGATACCGAGGGACTTGCTAATCCATTTGTAGCCTCTTCAGGTGCTTCTAGAAATGATGTGTTGACAACCTTTACAGGGACGTATAGTCACAGCAGTGACGATAGAAATAAAGTATGGTCAGTTAATGCTTCCATAGCCAACGAATACGACTATTTCTCGGTAGGTTTCGGTGGTAGTTATGCCTATTTATTTAATGAAAAGAATACCGAAGTTAGTATTAAAGCTAACGTCTTCCTAGATACCTGGAATGCAATTTATCCTTCAGAATTAAGGGATAATCCAGCATTTATTGAGTTTGATGACGAATCCCGAAACTCCTATTCGCTTGGGTTTGGCTTCTCTCAGATTTTATCCAAAAAACTTCAGGGTTCTTTGTCTTTAGATCTCATACAACAAGAAGGATTACTTTCTACTCCTTTTCAAAGAGTACTGTTTGCCGATGTCGCGGATCAGGTGGTTCAGGAATTTACTTTGGGTGATGATGTAGAAAGATTACCGGATACCCGATTCAAAATTGCTATGGGGGGTAGACTGCATTATTATGTCAATGAATATGTTGCTGTGCGCACGTTTTATAGATATTATACTGATGATTGGGGGATCAATTCCCATACGGCTAGTATCGAATTACCTATAAAAATTACAGATAAGTTTACCGTATATCCAAGTTATCGTTTTTATCATCAAACCGAAGCAGATTATTTCGCACCATTTAATGAGCATTTATCTATTCAAGAATTTTATACTTCTGATTTTGATTTATCAGATTTTAATGCAAATCAGTATGGTGTTGGGATAAGCTATACTGATATTTTTGCCAAAGCACATATTTGGAAATTTGGACTGAAGAGTATTGATTTTAGGTATAGATACTACGAACGAAACTCTGGGCTGGATGCTAATTTATTCTCAGGAGGTTTTAGTTTCGAAATGGATTAGAATACATCCAGCAAGTTTCGGGTTTACTAGAAGTGTATACGAATGTACTTTTGTAAGGTTTCAAATAGAAAAAAATGACACCACAGAATAGTATTAATTACAACCGTATAGCGGAGGCGATTAAGTATATCAGAGAAAACTTCAAACAACAACCCGATTTGCATGAAATTGCGAGTAAGGTGCATCTCAGTCCGTTTCATTTTCAAAGATTATTCACAGAATGGGTTGGAGTAAGCCCTAAAAAATTCCTGCAGTTCATAAGCATCGAGCACGCAAAGCAGGTGCTAAAGAATAATGCCTCAACTTTGTTCGATACGGCTTTTGAGACAGGACTTTCCGGAACAGGAAGATTACACGATATGTTTATCAATATTGAAGGGATGACCCCTGGAGAATATAAAAATGAAGGTCAAAATCTAGAAGTCAACTATAATTTTTACGATACTAATTTCGGGACCATTCTGGTGGGATCTACAAGCAAAGGAATTTGCCATATGGCATTTACTGAAGATCGAGATGAAGGATTTGCTGTATTACAGAAAAGGTTTTGTAGAGCACAATTCAACCAAACTACAGATCCTATACAAGAAAATGCACTACATATTTTTACCAAAGATTGGAAACAACAGGACCAGATAAAACTTCATTTAAAAGCTACCGATTTTCAAATTAAAGTATGGAGTACACTGCTTAAAATTCCTAAAGGAGGATTGGCAACATATAGTGATGTTGCTAATCATATCGATAACCCAGGAGCTGTAAGAGCTGTTGGGACTGCGACCGGACAAAACCCAGTGGCTTTTTTAATCCCTTGTCATCGAGTGATTAGAGCATCTGGAGATTTTGGACAATACCATTGGGGAAGTGTTAGGAAAATAGCAATTATCGGCTGGGAGGCCGCTAATGTGTAGCATACATTGAGCAATAATCGGGTGGTATACGAGAGCGTTAAGGTTCATCTTTGTAAGAGAACTTTAAAATTATAGCGATGAATACTACATTTAGAATTGTGCCATTATCAAAAGAGTATGTTTCAAGAATTAAAGCTACCAAAATAGATGCGTATGGCTATCCCGTTGTTGAACAACTTGCAAGTGGATATGGTCCTTGTCGATTTTCATTAAAACCCTTTGAACCGGGGAAGGACAAAAGGCTATTACTGAGACATAGTCCATTTGAAATTGCAAATGCATTTGACCAACCGGGCCCTATTTTTATTCATAAAGAAGAAGTAACACCGTATCAAAATATCCATGTTTTTCCTCCAGAGATTAAGGCAGATACCAAAAACTTTCCATTAACATTGATTGGATATAATGAAGATCAAAAAATGGTATTTACGCAATTGGTCAAGGATGATGATGTGGATATATTAATTTCGCAAATCTTTGAAGAGCACAAAGAAGTATCTTATCTACATGCCAGAAATGCCGAGGCAGGTTGTTACATCTGCAAAATCGAAAGAGCATAAAGTGAATATTAATAAAAAAGGGAACACATAAAAACAGCGTTCCCTTTTTGCCATGTAGCTTTAGAGGTAATCCACGAGCATTTTATAGTGTAACGTTTCAAAAAAGAATAACCCTACCCCTTAAAGGTCATTTTTTTAATTTTTTCATTTTTAGTCAGTTGCAAAAAGGATTAAGTTTTTTTTATGAGAAGTATCCAAATTGTTTTTCTACTTTAGAGCATCACCTAATTCTTATTAATATAACAAATCATCAAAATGAAACGAACAATCACTTTATTAGTAATGTGTATGGCATTTGCTTTTTGCCAAGCACAAGAATCAGACTACGCTCTTGTAGAAAAAACTGTACGTTATTACCTGGATGGAGGTACCAATAATGATTTTGAGACCTTAAAAAAGGCATTTCACGAAACGGCTACGATGAAATTTATAGGGGACGAATACAAAGAAGTGAATGCACTTGAGTTTTTTGGAAAAATGAAACCAGGTCCCAAACAAAATAGAAAAACAAGAATTGATTATATCAATGTTTCTGGGCATGCTGCCAATGCAAAATTAGAAATTGAATACCCAAATTTCACCTTCATTGATTATATGAATCTGCTAAAGATCAATGGAGAATGGAAAATCGTGAATAAGATTTTTTATAAGAAAACACAAGACTTAGCTTCTAAGTAGAACTATCAAGTATTTTTCCAATTTTTAAGAAACGATATCAATGATTTTTAGACAATATCTTTGGGTTGCACTTTTACTAGTGACAACGAGCTATGCCTATTCACAAAATAAGGGGACATATCTAAAACAGAAGGCGCCAGGAACAACTCCAGAAATTTTTGCTCCCGGAATTATTTCTAATGAAAATGAGTATGAATTTGGTTCTGTGTTTTCAAAAAATGGAGAAGAATTTTTTTATGGTGTAGACACAGGCAATAGATCAGAAATAAGATATACCCGAAAGGAAAAAGACTCTTGGACTACTCCAAAAATAATAGTTGCACACGAGGTTTACGGTTTTAATGATCCCTTTTTATCTCCAGACGAAAACAGACTTTATTATATTTCTAATCGACCTTTAGACGGAAAAGGAGAGGGCAAAGATTATGATATTTGGTATTCTGTTCGGGAAAAGGATGGTTGGTCGTCACCAATAAATGCAGGACCGAATATTAATACCAAAGCCAACGAGTATTATATATCGTTTACTGCTGAGGGAACGATGTATTTTAGTTCTAATAAAAATACTACCCAGGATGAGGGACACAATTTTGATATTTACAGTGCAGCTTATCACAACAATGAATTTCAAAAACCAATAAAGTTGAGTGATGCCATCAATACCAAAGCTTATGAGGCAGATGTTTTTGTAGCTTTAGATGAGTCATACGTAATTTTTTGTGCTACTAGAAAAGACGGTTTAGGTAGAGGAGATTTGTACATAAGTTTTAAGCAAGAAGGCGGTAGCTGGACAAAGGCTAAAAATATGGGAGCATTGATAAATACCAAAAATCATGAGCTCTGTCCTTTTGTGAGTAATGATGGTAAATATTTGTTTTACACCAGTAATAGAGATATTTATTGGGTGGATGCTAAAATTTTGGATAGTTACAGATAAAAAGTAAGTTATGAGAATAGATATTTCTTAAAAAATTGTGAAAAGATATTCAAAAGTATAGATGTGGATACGTTAAAAAACACTAAATTTAAACTAGATTAAATTCGGAGCTTATGAAAGTTAATGTTGTTTTTTTAGGGGTATTGATGTTTTTTACATTGCATTTCGCTAATGCTAGTACCACCGATAGCAAGATGTTATCCTTTGATCAGGAAAACCCGGAAGAATTGGTAGGAAAGTGGATGATGGATGGAGATGATGAGACCTATATAGAATTAAATTCAGACGGAACAGCTACAGAAAAATCTATAGGAGAACCAATGAAAAGGTTCTGGTCTGTAAAAAATGATAAACTTTGTTTAAAAGCTTCTGAAAAACGAAACGGTGCAGAAATGTGTATAGAATTTATGCTTAACCAGGATGTACTTGTGCTCACCATGGATAACATGAAACTACCGTACACGAGATATAGAGGGCATTAGTTTCTTAACTACTGATTGATTCAGAAGAACAAAGTAGTGTTTTTAGAATGATCCGCTTGGTTTAAAAATCATTTTGGTTTATTATACAATCCAGAATTTCTTTTTGAATGATATACGCGCTTTATAAAAGCAGTCCTCATATAGCATGTATACCCATAGAAAAATAATGTACAGGAGCTAATTTTTCTTTTTTTTCTAAATATTGTCCAAATAAAAGATCAATGTTCGTCATAATGGTGTAAAAAATATAAACCATTAAAAAAACAAACACATGAAAGAATTTATGTTTCTCTTTAGAGGAGGAGATGAGGTATGGGATACCAAATCTCCAGAAGAACAACAAGAACACATGCAACATTGGCAACAATGGATCGGTGAAATTGCAGAACAGGGTAAATTTGTAAGTGGAGAAAGATTACTAACTCAAGGAAAAACCGTGGTGAACAAAGGAACAAGTGTCATTGATCGTCCTTTAACCGAGGGTAAGGAACTTGTTGGAGGATATCTAAGGATAAAAGCAGATTCAATCGAAGAGGCGACAGAAATGGCCAAAGGATGTCCAGGTTTTCATTGGGATGCTTCTGGAGTTGAAGTACGTGAAGTATGGCCTGAACATTAAATCATTTTGTTATGAGTGATTTTTTATTAATTATAAGAGGAGGGCAAGAATTGCATGCCCAAAATTCTCCTGAAGAAATGCAACAACATATGGAGGATTGGCAAGATTGGATGAATACCTTGGCAAAGGAGGAAAAATTGCTAGGAGGTCAACCTTTGATGAATGAGGGGAAAACCTTGTTGGATTTTGGTAAAAAAGTGATTGATCGGCCCCTTGCCGAAGGTAAGGAGCTTGTAGGCGGATACCTATTGATCAAAGCCGAGTCTTTGGATAGTGCTACTGAAATTGCTAAAAAATGTCCGAGTATTACCTACAATTGTAGTGTCGAGGTTCGAGAAATAAGTCCGATGTAATTCATTTGGATAATTACAATAACATAGAAGCTACGGTAAACCATCTTTTTAGAAAAGAATCTGGAAAGATGGTTGCTGTTTTGATCAAGATCTTTGGAACAGAAAATATAGAACTGGCCGAAGATGTGGTACAAGATGCTTTACTAAAGGCATTAGAGACCTGGAAATATAGAGGGCTTCCGGATAACCCCAGTGCGTGGTTGTATCGTACGGCAAAGAATAGAGCTATCGATATCATCCGACGAAATAAACATAGCCGGGTTATTGATTTTTCGGATCCTCAGCGGCAATTGTTAACATCTAATTATACCCTGGGCGCGACTATGGATACCTATTGGCAAGAAGATAGTATAAAAGATGATTTCCTGGCGATGATGTTTGCCTGTTGTCACCCCAATATTTCTCCAGAAAACCAAATTACCTTTATTCTTAAGTCTTTATGTGGATTCAGTACCAAAGAAGTTGCAAAAGCTTTTTTGACTGGCGAAGATACCGTTTCAAAACGTTTGTATCGCACCAAAGAGTACTTCAGAAAACACAAGATTAAACCCCAAATACCCAAACCAGATCAGATTGTTTTGCGAACCAATACGGTGTTGAGTGCCATTTATTTGATGTTCAACGAGGGATATAATTCTACACATTCCAATGACCTCATTCGAAAAGATTTAATTGGTCAGGCCATGTTATTATGTCGCTCTCTATTTTCTGAAGAAAGAACAGCCCTGCCACAAGTATATGCGTTGATGGCTCTAATGTGTTTTCATGCTACAAGATTAGATAGTCGTTTAGGGAGCGACGGAGAATTGATTCTTTTGGATAAACAAGACAGGAAACTTTGGGACCCATCTTTGATCGACTCTGGGAAATTGTACATGAATAAAGCGTCTTTTGGAAATCAGTTGTCTACCTATCATCTGGAAGCTGCAATAGCCTATGAACACTGTAGTGCTAGGCAATACGAAAATACCAATTGGAAAAAGATTTTAGAGTATTACGATATTCTTCTGAAACTAGCTTTTGATCCCGTTGTATTTCTAAATCGTGCCTTGGTTATTCTTGAACTGTACGGGCCACTAGAAGCTCTAAAAGCGATTGATCATATCAAAAACAAAAAACAATTACAAGGGTATTACCTTTATCATGCAGCTTTGGGAGAGATTAATAAAAGACTACGGCAATTGGACAAGGCAATCGCCCATTTTGAAAATGCCATTGCTTTGACCGGATCCAAGCAAGAAAAGCAACTACTCGAAGGCAAAATTCAAGAAATGATGAAGTCAATTCAATCCAAATAAAAGAGATGTTGATAAAAATAAATACAGGTTACGGGAACCCGTAGTTTCTGTATTGAATATTTAAGTATGTTCGTTGCTTAGCTACGTTTTACTAAAAATATGGTTAATGGGGAATGACCATGTTTAAATGGCACTAAGTAATATATTTAATGAAGAAATTGTTGTCATCCTTTTTTGAGGAGTGGTTTTTGATCAATGGATCCAGAAATCATCAGGATACTATTTTTATTACCTCTACAGACAATGCTACTGGGAGAACTATAATGATCGAAGAAAATGAGTATAATGTTTGGGTGTATTTGCTGCGATCGGACAAAGGAGGAATTGACTTTAAAGGCTTTCTGTGCACTGTAATTAATCCCAAAAAAAATGATGCTTCTATACAAGAAAAACCGGTTGCAGATACTTTGTTGCCTTCTTCAATAGTTAATTCGTTTGGATATATAAAAAACATTAGAAAAAAACATATTTCGATACATTGGCAACCAGACTATGTTTCTGTTCTTGTAAAAAATAAAGTATATCTCATTATGGATATTGTCTCAAAGGTGAGTTATTCAAAAGGTCTCGCCGAAGATTGCGAATACGGAAAATGTTTGGAGGGCTAAAAAAAATGACGGCTACACGTACTGCTTATTCAGTGTAACCGTCCTTAGTTATTTCGTTTTGTTTCCATTACCTGTGAATTGCGTAACTACAAGATGCTGGAAGTTCTTTTAAAAAGTTAATAAATGGTTTAAAGTCCAATCCGAATGTAAAGTTTAAAGTTTTCATACGCTATTAATTTTAATTATTTGTATTATTTGGTTTATATGAATCAATAGCTGTGCCAAACTTTTAAATACTTGATTATTAATTGTTTATATTGAATTTCTGTTCTCTAGGATTTAAGCGAATATATTTTAATTCGTGTTTATTCTAGGATGTAGATCAATCTACCATCCATATGATCTGCTACTCTCCCGTAGGCAATCAAAGAAGCTCCTATAGTCCATCGATTTGCAATACGATACCAAAAAGAATAACGTTGATATACATCATTGGGTTGTAATGTCTCAGGATGGGTAATATAGATTCCAAACTGTTGAAGAAAATAGAAATTACCTACCGAAAAATGATGTCCTGCCGTAATAGCTGAAGAAAACGCAGATTCATTTATTCCTTCGTTTTCTGCTCGCTTTTCATCAGACCAATCATACCATAGTTCTGCTCCCAGATTAAAGCCGTTTATTCGGGATAAAGGCTTGAGAGCTCCTCCCAATACTCCGAATAGGGGATGATTGGATGCCTCGGCTTCACGATCAGAAGATCTTAAACTAGCAAAACCACCAAGGTAGTAGCTCCAAGAGGTAGCATATTTTTTTAATTCATCTGGTTTAGGAGCTAGTTTATAATCACCTATCACCTTATCAACACCAAGGGATAGTGTGGGGAAGTTCATTCCTTTATTAGGTTGTTTTTGCCCTCCATTCGAAATGTGGTTATAATTTGCATTAAGATTAATGGCATAACCATTTTTGAAATGATAATTGAGATTGAGGGATAGGGCCAGATAAAAACTCAAATTGGTACTAAAAAGTAGATTGTCTGGATTGGTTTCTTCATCAAAAATAGTATCTAGATATGTCGCTCCGATAGATCCTCTAAGAGAGAATTTTAATGGTCCTTGGTAAATAAAATAAGGCTCAACAAAATAGATGAGGTTATATGAATTCCCCAATACATCAGGGTTTGCATAGTTGAAATAGGCAAAAGCAAAACCCGTTTTTCCATAGCAGAAACAAGTTTTCCAGGCTTTATCACTGGTTTTGAGCTTACTTATTTCAATTTGTAATCCAAATGGATTGGTTTGAGAAATGGGTTTTAGGTCGGGAGTATGAGCAATAATAAAACCGTAGTGTGATTTTACACCATAAAATTTTAAGTCCGATTGGGCATTTACAATGCTATAAGTGCCTAATATGATGCAGAGCAAAATAATTCTAAGCATACCTCTATATATGTACAAATAAGGTACTTAAAATTTAGGTGGCGATAAAATTAATCAGGTAATAAAATGATAAATATGCTCAGGATTAAGTTTTTTCCTTGGTAGAAACGAGGAAAAAAGATAAAAAGACCTCAATCAATTCGAAAAGTCTGTAATTAAAACACTTCCACTGTTACCGTATTGTGACCAATTACATTTTTCACAATTAATATTTTTTAGTACTCTCTTTTACGGTTGGCCCATGTGTTAATTGAGAGTGAAGACTTTACTTTATGGTAAAGGCCTTTTTAGTCTACGCGGCAATATCATTACCGCTCTCTTCGTATTTTCCTACCATCAATGAAGCCAGTAGCGACCTGGAATCAAATTGAATAAAAATAGGATTTTGTTGTTTGAAGGTATTCAGTATAGTTTGTAAACCTGATTCGTGAAAATGTACTAAAAACGTTTTGTCTGCTTTCAGTTTGTTTTTAGGAAGTGCCTTATCATTTTTGATAATCCCCAGGCAACCTAAATACTTTGAATTTTCCCCATACAAGTACACATACCCCATTTGGTAACCTCCACCTTCTGCATAGTTGCTAATAATCTTAATGTTATAGCTTTCTATTTTGTGTGTAAAAACCATTTTGGTATTGCTTTTTTTAGAATTAATGATTGTTTGTTTTATTTGTATCATCAATATTTGTTCCAAAGTTATTGGATATAGCTTTTACGCGGTAGAGGGAAAACACGGATTTTCACCAGGGGGTATTTCCCTTTTCTATCAATTATTTAAACATTTTTAAGGATTCTGTGATTAAAACACTTTGGTAAAGTAGAAACCTAAACCATAGCTATCGTTGTATTGAGGAGCAAATGCTACTCCTTTTAATTTTTTAAATGGATTCCAATCGAATAAGTATTCAAAATGGTACACTACTTTGGTTGCCAAAATACCAATTCCAGCTCCTACTAATACATCTGATAAGTAATGCGCATTGTTCATCATTCGTAAAGCACCAGTCATCACTGCAAAAGCGTATCCACTATATGCTAAAGCCGGGCTTGTATCTTTGAACTCTTCATACAGTACGCTGGCAGTAGTAAAGGCAGTGGTGGTATGTCCAGATGGAAAGGAGTTGGCATGTGTGGAGTTTTCTGCATAATCCCCAGGTCTTTTTTTATAAATTTCCTTTTTTAGAAGGGTAGAGGTACCGTTACTCAATAAAGAAGATAAAACCAAAATCTTTGTTTGGTCAAACCAATGATTTTGAGCCTTAACTCCCAAAATATCTGCAGTATACATTTGTACTACAGGGATATACCTGGTATAATCATCTATTTTGGTATTAAAATCATTACCGATTGAACTTCGCAAATCTTTTTGTAAGGATTGTTCAAAATCGTTGGTAGACAATAAAACTCCAGTGGTTATTAATGCAATAGGGACTAACCTACCAGTAAGTTTCTTTTTCTTTACTGATTGTTCGGTTTGGTAGTATTTTGTAAAATCATTTTTATGTTCTGATTTGGGAGTCAATTGGGCAATAGAAGTATGACAACAAAGGCATACAAGCCATAGGGATATAATTTTTTTCATAGCGATTCATTTTGGGGACTTACGCAGTGTGATCAATGATCAATAGAAATATACAAGTTTTGCTTTAAAAAAATGTTAATAAATCGAGTTTTGTTAATAAATAATTAACTTTTCTTGATAAAACTACGCTTTTTGTCGATAAATAACGTTTTTTAACGATGTTTATTGTCGCCTTATACTGAAATCCAGATATTCTTTATATCAGGCTAAAATCTTGTTAAGGGTTTTAAAAATCCTGTAAAAAAATAACATAAGGATAACATGAAGTATTCTTTAAAAAAACGTATATTTGCACGCAATTAAATTTTAATTGCGATGACAGCACATGAGTCCAAAATACTTGGAGAAGGCCTTACCTACGACGATGTACTTTTAGTCCCTGCCTTTTCTGAGGTGCTTCCAAGAGAAGTAAGTATTCAAACAAAATTTACCCGCAACATTACGCTAAATGTTCCTATCGTTTCTGCAGCAATGGATACGGTTACCGAAAGCAGTATGGCGATTGCCATGGCGCAAGAAGGAGGGATCGGTGTTCTGCACAAGAACATGACGATAGAAGAACAAGCGATCAAGGTGCGAAAGGTAAAACGTGCTGAGAGCGGTATGATTATCGATCCGGTTACCTTACCAAGGGATGCAAAAGTGATTGATGCCAAAAACAACATGCGTGAGCATAGTATTGGAGGTATACCTATCGTAGATGACGAGAATACACTTATCGGCATAGTTACCAACAGAGATCTTCGTTTCGAGAAAAACGATGAAAGACCAATTTCTGAAGTGATGACAAGTGAGAACTTGGTTACGGTAGGAGAAGGGACCTCTTTGCAAGAAGCCGAAGTAATTCTTCAAAATAATAAAATCGAAAAGTTACCAGTTGTTGATGGAAACTATAAATTGGTAGGTTTAATCACATTTAGAGATATCACCAAGTTAACTCTTAATCCAATGGCTAACAAAGATGCTTTGGGAAGATTAAGAGTGGCAGCGGCCATAGGAGTTACTGGAGATGCAGTAGATAGAGCCGAGGCGCTAGTACAATCAGGAGTGGATGCGGTTGTTATCGATACGGCACATGGACATACCAAAGGAGTAGTTGCCGTTTTAAAAGATGTGAAAGCAAAATTCCCCGATCTTGATGTCATAGTGGGGAATATTGCCACAGCTGAAGCAGCAAAGTATTTGGTAGAAGCAGGAGCTGATGCTGTAAAAGTAGGAATTGGTCCTGGATCTATTTGTACAACCCGTGTTGTAGCTGGAGTTGGTTTTCCACAATTTTCGGCTGTGCTAGAAGTTGCACATGCAATCAAAGGATCAGGAGTACCGGTAATTGCCGATGGGGGTATACGCTACACGGGAGATATTCCTAAAGCTATCGCAGCTGGAGCAGATACGGTAATGTTGGGATCATTGTTGGCTGGTACCAAAGAATCTCCAGGAGAAACCGTGATTTACGAAGGTAGAAAGTATAAAACATATCGTGGTATGGGGTCTGTAGAAGCTATGAAAAAAGGATCTAAAGATCGATATTTTCAGGATGTGGAGGACGATATCAAAAAATTAGTACCAGAAGGTATTGTTGGTCGTGTAGCTTACAAAGGAGACCTTTCGGAAAGTATTCACCAATTTGTTGGAGGTTTACGAGCAGGTATGGGATATTGCGGATCCAAAGATATTGCAACGTTACAGAATAGCGGTCGCTTTATAAAAATTACGGCAAGTGGTATTCATGAAAGTCACCCGCATGATGTGACTATCACCAAAGAAGCGCCAAATTATAGTAGAAGATAACTAGTTGAAATAATCGTATAAAAAAACCTGCTAATCAGCAGGTTTTTTTGTGTCGTAAATAGCAATGGTTTATTTACCTTCTTCGATTTTGATACCTAACTTCGTCATCACCTTTCTAGTCAAGTCAAAATTTGGATCGATATATGCCAAACCACTTGATGTTATCGTAAATACTTGAGTATAAGATTCTGCTTTTGCGATTTCCTCTAGCGCTTTTCCGATTTTTGTGTAAAGTGGTTGTAATAATTTGTTTTGTTCCAGCTGTACCAATTGCGAACCGTTTTGTCTAAACTTAGCGATATCGGTTTCCATAGCAAGAATTTCTTCTTGTTTGGTTTTTTTCATCGGTTCAGTAAATGAAGCTACGTTGTCTTGATAGTCTTTTACTTTGGCTTGATAACCTTCAACTTTTACTTTTAATTCATCTTCTAATTTTTTGTTATACGCTTTTAGGTCTTCTTGAACCTTTGTAAGCTCAGGCATTTTAGAAAGAACGAATTCAGTGTCAATGGTTCCTGTTTTCGACTGAGCACTAAGTTGAAGACTTACTACTAAAACAAAAATGGTTAGGAATATCTTTTTCATGTTGTTTTCTGATTTTTAAATTTTTGCAAATATATAAGGTCTTTGACAATATCCGTACCAATCCCGATATTTTTACAAATTATTCAGAATAAACTTGTCCGCGATGCGGTTTCAATAGATCACGAACCTTCTTCATTTCAGATTCCGGGACCACCATAAAGGCAATACTATGCATGTCGGTGAGCTCCTCAAAACCAGTAATATTGAGTGTTAACTTTTCAGCTACGATGAATTCTTTGAGATGAATTTCATGATGTTGAGCTGTTTTACTGGCAACGGGACCTCTAAAATCCCAAATAAGTTTCAGTTTTCTTTCCAAGTGATAGAGAAAATAAATTAAACATTGATATGAAGTGAAGCTTATATTTGATCCAAAACACTTTTTCCCTCTTCGGCAAAGGACTTAAACGCTTGCATATATAGATAGGACTGTTTTTTGAAGGCTCCGGGCATTAAGAATCCCATAAATTTCATGAAACCACTGAACTTAAATTCATTCTTAGAAATCCATTTAGTATGTCCATTGGTGAGCTCCTCAAAATAATTTTCCTGGATATTGTACACATTTTTGGCGTCAAAAGTAAGGTGAAGCGCCTCAGGAAGATCAACAAGCGTAATCGTTTCAATCATTTCTAATTCGCGCTTTCCCATTTTATAGGTAAGTTTAGAAGTAGCACCGGTTTTGCCTTTTTCTCCGCTTAAGTGTTCCATACTTATCAAACCTTTTTGCCAATGTTTTAGGTTTTCTTCACTGTCGAATTTTTGAATAACTTCATCTCTAGGCAGAGCGATTTCGATATCGAGGGTATACTCCATATTGTGTTTTTTTGTTTGTTAGGTCGTTAAGCGGATACAATATACGGAGAAGACAAAAAAAATTAAAAGAAAATACGATTTGAAGGAATCTCTTCGTTAAATGTTGTAGCTTGTAAAACATCTTAATATTGTTATTTTTGTCCAGTTTAAGGACTTTATCACAAATCAATCATGCACACAAAGTCATTTGTCTTTTTTTTAGGATTACTTTTTTTTGGGTTTGCTAATGCTCAGAAGAAAGAAGAAGTACTACTTACCGTTGATGGTACACCAGTTTATATTTCAGAATTTAAAAAGGTATACCTCAAAAATATTGATCTGGTAAAGGATGATTCGCAAAAAAATATAGATGAGTATCTTGATTTGTTCGTAAACTATAAGTTGAAACTTAAAGAAGCAAAAACTTTAGGTTTGGATCAAAAAAAAGAATATCAGAAAGAATTATCAGGGTACAGAAAACAGCTAGCTTCGGGTTACCTTACCGACACAAGAACTTCTGATGCTTTAATTAAGGAGGCATATGATAGATCTTTAGAACGTATAAATGCAAGTCATATTTTGACTATGGTGAAACCCACGGCTTCTCCACAAGATACGCTCAAAGCTTACAATAAAATCATCGAAGCCAGAAATAAGGTCGTTGATGGTGCAAATTTTGGAGAAATAGCAAAGAGCTATAGCGAGGATCCTTCTGCGGCCAAAAATGGGGGTGATTTAGGATGGTTTTCTGTATTTAGAATGGTATATCCATTCGAGAATGAAGCATTCACAACCAAGATAGGAGAGGTCTCCGAACCTTTTAGAACTAGATTTGGATATCATATCGTAAAAGTGAATAACCGCGAAAAAAGCTTGGGAGAGGTCACAGTGGCCCATATTATGGTGGCGATTAATGAGAAGAGAACAGACGATCAAGCCAAAACCAGAATCGAAGAAATTAATCAACAGCTTAGTCAGGGAGTGTCTTTTGCTTCTTTGGCAAAAGAATATAGTGATGATCCAAGTACAGCCATTGATGGAGGAAAAATAAGACGTTTTGGTCAAGGAGTATTAAACTCAGAGACATTTGAGAAAACCGCTTTTGGTCTTCAGGAAAAAGATGAACTGTCTCAACCCATACAAACCAAATATGGTTGGCATATTATCAAGTTGATAGAAAAGCATCCTCCAAAATCTTTCGAAGAACAAAAAGCAGAATTAACCAGTAAAGTTAAAAGAGATAGTAGATCCAAACTGGTGACTAGGTCTTTTATGAATTCCCTAAAGGAAAAGTATGGGATATCCCGTAATGAAGATGCACTTGAATACTTCAAACAAATTATTCCAGATACCATTTCTAATCAGGAGTGGACGATAGAGGAAAATGCAAATTTGAACAAAGAGATTTTTTCGTTAAAAGATCAAAAAGTAATCTATCAAGATTTTGCCGAGTTTCTTATGAATAAAAGATTAAGAGCTGGAATAAGTGTTGATGGAGATACTTTTGTAGAAGAAATGTTTACTCAATTTGAGTCTACAACATTATTAGAGTATTATGATGAACATCTAGAAGACGATAATGCTGATTTTGCTACTGTTTTTAATGAATACAAAGATGGGTTGTTATTGTTTGATCTGATGGAAACCAAAATATGGAATGTAGCAAAAACAGATAGTGCAGGTCTAAGACGATTCTATGATACCAGAAAAGAAGAGTATGTACAAGCAGAGACTTTTAAGATTATAAAAGCATCTTCAACTAGAAAAGATGCTATAGAAAAAGTAAAAAAACTGCTGAAGCAACAAAAACCTCTAGAAGAAATTAAGAAGCAAGTGAATACTGGCGATGCGGTTATAGTACTTTTTTCAGAAGAAGATTTAATCAAAGGAGAGCATAAATTTCCAAAAGGCTTTGTTGCAGAAAAAGACGGAATTACGACAACCAACGAAGAGAATTTTATCACTTTGATAATGGTAAAAGAAATAGTATCTTCAAGAGTTAGAAAGTTTGAAGAAATCAAAGGGGAAGTGATTAATGATTTTCAAGAAAACATGGAAAAGAGCTGGCTGGCAGAGTTGCGAACAAAATACCCTGTTAAAGTTGATGCTAAAGTGCTGAAAAAAGTAAAAAAGGAGTTGTTAAAATAGTTCATGAGATATTTCATATTTTCATTAGTAATATTGGGGATGATTTCCTGCCAAAAGTTCGGGAATCAATTACAGAAAGAAGCGGTTGCCAGGGTTAACGAAACCTATTTGTACAAAGAGGATATTGCTTCTTTGGTTCCGGCAAATACTCCAAAACAGGATAGTGTTAGCATTGTGCAGAACTATATCAATTCTTGGGCTACACGACAACTTTTTATAGATCAGGCCAAGAGAAATCTTACCGAAGCAGAACTTAAGGAATTTGATGAGCTGGTAGAAAGTTATCAAAGTACATTGTATATCAACGCCTATAAAAATGCCGTGATCAACAAATCCATAAATATGGAGATTACCGAAGAGGATTTGATCGCTTATTATAACCAAAATTTAGAAAATTTTAATCTTAATGAGGAGTTAGTACAATTACGTTACTTACATTTGCCACCTGATTATGGAAATATTGTTGCAACGAAGCGACAATTAAATCGTTTTAATGAAGAGGATAAAGAAGAACTAGTGACCAAGCAGGTTGAATATTTAGGGTTTTCTCTAAATGATTCGACTTGGGTGCGTTTGGATCAGTTGTTGAATAAGATACCGATTCTTAAAAAACAAGATAAAAATAAAATACTAAAAAGTGGAAAATACATGCAACTTAGGGACTCTACAGGAGTTTTTATGATTAAGATTGAAGATGTATTGAAACGAAATGAAAAAGCCCCGATCGAATATATCAAACCTACAATCAGACAAATAATACTTAACAAGAGAAAGCTAGAGCTGGTTAAGAAAATAGAAAAAGATATTACAAGAGATGCAGTTGAGAACAAACAATTTGAAGTCTATAATTAAGATTACAGCATATTTTACAGTCCTTATCATAGGTGTAGAAGGAATATTTGCTCAAGAAGTTATACAAGATACCGTTGTAGTAGATTCTACTGCAACAATAGATACTCTTGGGATTGCAACAGATTCTTTAAAAATAGTAAAAGAACCTGTTAAAGAACCTTTCAAAAGAACGAAAATAGATGGCGTTGCTGCCGTGATAGGGGAAAGCGTAATCCTGGATAGTGATATAGATATTGCTTATCAGCAATTGTTAAGCGAAGGAGTTTCGCAAGGAGATGTAAGCCGTTGTGAATTAGCAGGAAGTCTTTTCGAAAACAAACTATATGCGCATCATGCAGTACAGGATAGTATTGTGGTTAGAGATGCTGAGATCAATTCTATGGTGGACCAACAGTTGGCATATATGACTAACGAATTGGGAACAATTGAAAAGGTAATTAGATATTATAAAAAAGACAATGTGGAGGATTTCAAAAAAGAACTTTTTGAAATCAACAAATCCAACAGGTTGTCTGAGTTGATGCGTACCAATATAATAGAAGATATTGAGATTACTCCTGAAGAGGTGCGTGAGTTTTTTGATGCTATTCCCGAAGCAGAACGACCTTTATTTGGTACCGAGGTAGAGCTAGCTCAAATTGTAATCGAACCCGAAATACCCGAAGAAGAAGAACAAAAGGTGGTGGATCGGTTGAACCAATTTAGAGAAGATATTGTAGAAAACGGAAGTAGTTTTGCTACAAAGGCAGTACTATATTCTCAAGATCCGGGTTCCAAATCTACAGGAGGTAAATATACTTTAGATAGAAAAAGTGGTTTTGCCAAAGAGTTTAAAGATGTAGCTTTCAGTCTACAGGAAGAAGAAGTTAGTGAACCTTTTAAAACAGAATTTGGCTGGCATATTGTAAAGGTAGATAGAATTCGAGGAGAAGAGATTGATGTAAGACACATTCTTTTGGTGCCAGAAGTAACCAGGACCAGTGTCGAAAATGCAAAAAAACAGGTGGATTCACTTAGAAATGTATTGGTAGCTGGAACTATTGATTTTAAGGAAGCTGCTAGAAAATTTAGTGATGAGAAAGAAACTAAAGAAGATGGAGGGCAGTTAATTAATCCAACAACTGGGGATACCCGTTTTGAACTTACCAAAATTGACCCTATATTGTACGATCAAGTATCAAAATTAAAAACTAATGATGTTTCATTGGTAATTCCTGATCAAGATCGTCAAGGAAGAAAAAAGTTCAAGCTTATTACAGTACTTAATAGATATGATGAGCATATTGCCGATTATTCCAAAGACTATCTTAAAATTCAGGAATTGGCCCTTAGGAAAAAGCAAATCGATGCAATCCGAAAGTGGCAAAACGAAAAGATAATGGATACTTATGTAAAAGTTAATGGCGACTACAGAGACTGCGAGTATAGCGGTAACTGGTTAAAAAAAGAAAAATAAGATGTCAGACGACGTAGCGGCTATCGAACAGCTGGTTAAAAAACATTCCCAACTCAAACAAGAAATTTCTAAAGCTATTATTGGCCAGGAAAAGGTAATCGACCAAATTCTGGTTTCAATTTTTTCCGGAGGACACGCTTTGTTGATCGGTGTTCCTGGATTGGCAAAAACACTTATTGTTAACACCATTTCCAAAGCTTTGGGATTGGATTTTAAACGAATTCAGTTTACTCCTGATCTAATGCCAAGTGATATTCTGGGGAGTGAAATATTGGATGAGTCCAGACATTTTAAATTTATCAAAGGGCCAGTTTTTGCAAACATTATTCTGGCGGATGAAATCAATAGAACACCGCCAAAAACACAAGCAGCTTTACTCGAAGCCATGCAAGAGCGTGCGGTTACAGTTGCGGGGCATCACTACAAATTGGATTTACCATATTTTGTATTAGCAACACAAAACCCTATAGAACAAGAGGGAACCTATCCACTTCCAGAAGCCCAGCTGGATAGATTTATGTTTGCTATAGAATTGAAGTATCCTAGTTTTGAGGAAGAAGTAGAGGTTGTGAAAAATACTACCGGGGATGCTACCAAAACTATCAATCCGTTGTTTACTGCTCAGGAAATTGTAGATTTTCAACATTTAATCCGTAGAATCCCGGTAGCTGATAATGTGATTGAGTATGCGGTGGGTATGGTAGGTAAAACGAGACCTAATGCAGATTCAACTACAGAGTTGGTAAAGAATTATGTAGATTGGGGGGCAGGGCCAAGAGCTTCTCAAAATTTAATTTTAGCAGCAAAAGCGAATGCTGCTGTAAAAGGAAAATTCTCTCCGGATATAGAAGATGTGCAAGCTGTTGCTATGGGAATCCTAAGACATAGAATCATCAAAAACTACAAGGCCGAAGCCGAAGGAGTAAGCGTTGAAGATATTATTCAAAGCCTGTTTTAATTTGTAGGCGAGCTTAGCGAATCTCAATTCTTAAAAATCTTATATTTTTTTATCGGGTAGATTAAACCTATGATGTGTTTTTTAGTCTTATAACTAAACATTTAAAAAGTTATAGTATATGAGACATTTAATAGTAGGTATCTTTCTGAGTTGTGGTGTAGTGTTATCTTCATTTGCGCAGTCTGAGAATCATGAAGAAAAAGGTAGAGGATTGAAAAAAGAGTTTTATCAAAACCTTTCTGAAGAGCAAAAAAGCCAGCTCGACAGCCATAAAGAATTAAGAGAAACACACAAATCCAAAATGGAAGCTACATTTACCGAAGAGCAATTGGCTATTGTAGCAAATAAAGATTTATCCAGAAGAGATAGAAGAAAAGCGCTATTGCCAACAATGACTGCCGAACAAAAAGCTATGGCAAAAGCGCATAAAGAAGAAATGAAAGCCAAAAATGAAGCGTTTAAAGCTACTTTAACTGAAGAGCAATTAGCTCAGTACGAGAGTTTAAAACATAAAAGGAAGAAAAGAAGTGGTAAAAGACGTTCTGGAAAGCGTTAAGATTTTAAAATTTTAGAATATGGAAAAGTGAAGCTATGGTCTTCACTTTTCTTCTTTTTGATAAAAATGGGTGTTTTTTTGAGGATTTTTTTGATTTTCACTATAACGTTTTCGTAAATCGCAAAGAGAGGGTGTTATTTTCTTCACTATTTTTTTGTAAAATTCATAGTTTTAACAAACTGAATTTATGAATTTCAAGAAATCAACACCCTAATTTTTTGAAAAATGCAAAAACATCTGAATAAGGGTATTCATTTAATAAAATCTTCTAAAATTCGTATTTTCGCAAGACTTTTAAATGCCTAAAATATTCAGTATTTGATACAGAATATGGATATGATAAAAAGGCGTATTATGGATTGCGATAACAAAAAAAGCTTTCAAATACATAGAATACTCCCTAGTAATCATGATAAAAGTTTAAGGTTCTTGTTTTTGATGAGATAAAATTCATAAGGCATGAACATGTTAAGGTGTAAGGACAATGTAAATTTTGCTACAGATCCTATAACTTTTAAAGAAACAATAATCGTCTACGACGTATTGAAGTTTTTATAAAGTGTGGAACAAAAGTTTATGCGTGATTACACATTTTGAAAAAGGAAAGAATTCTATTATTTACTATATGAACACGTATACCGATTACCTCAAGGAGATCGAAGAAAGGAAATCTCAAGGATTACACCCTAAGCCGATCGATGGAGCAACCTTATTAAGTGAAATTATTTCACAAATCAAAGATAAAGACAATGCACATCGTGAGGATTCACTTCACTTTTTTATTTACAATACACTACCTGGAACAACCAGTGCTGCAGGTGTAAAAGCTAAATTTTTAAAAGAAATTATTCTTGGTGAAGCGGTTGTTGAAGAGATCTCTTCTTCTTTTGCCTTTGAGCAGTTGTCTCATATGAAAGGTGGACCTTCGGTTGAAGTGTTGTTAGATCTGGCTTTAGGAAATGATGATGCTATTGCTCAAGAAGCCGCTAAGGTTTTAAAAACACAAGTATTCCTTTATGAAGCGGATACAGAACGTTTGGAAGATGCTTACAAAGAAGGAAGCGGAATTGCTAAAGATATTATCGAAAGTTATGCTCAGGCAGAGTTCTTTACGCAATTGCCAGAAGTTGATGAAGAAATTGAAGTGGTTACCTATGTTGCTGGTGTAGGAGATATTTCTACGGATTTGTTATCTCCAGGAGCGGATGCGCATTCTAGATCAGACCGCGAATTACACGGTCAGTCTATCTTTGAGCATAACAAAGAAATGCAAAAAGAACTTCTTGCACTCAAAGAGCAGCATCCTGACAAACGTGTGATGTTGGTGGCAGAGAAAGGAACAATGGGAGTAGGGTCTTCAAGAATGTCTGGTGTAAATAATGTGGCATTGTGGACCGGAGTGAAATCAAGTCCATATGTTCCATTTATTAACATTGCTCCAGTAATTGCAGGAACCAACGGTATTGCTCCGATTTTCCTGACTACTGTTGGAGTAACAGGTGGTATTGGAGTTGATTTAAAAAACTGGATTACCAAAAAGGATGCTGATGGAAACACCGTAGTAGATGATGATGGAGAACCAGTTTTGGAACAAGTATATTCTGTGGAGACAGGAACGGTATTTACTATTAATACTAAGAAGAAAAAACTATATAATGGAGATCAGGAACTGAAAGACATTTCCGAAGCATTAACTCCTCAAAAATTAGAATTTATCAAAGCCGGAGGGTCTTATGCTGTTGTCTTTGGTAAGAAGCTACAAACCTTTGCTTGTAAAGTTTTAGGTATTGAAGTGCCTCAGGTATACGCCGCGTCAAAAGAAATTTCTGTTGAAGGTCAAGGTTTGACTGCTGTAGAAAAAATCTTCAATAAAAATGCGGTAGGTACAACTCCAGGAAAAACACTACATGCTGGTTCTAATGTTCGTGTAGAGGTAAACATCGTAGGTTCTCAGGATACTACAGGGTTAATGACTTCGCAGGAATTAGAAATGATGGCTGCTACTGTGGTTTCTCCAATTGTAGATGCAGGATATCAATCAGGATGTCATACCGCTTCGGTATGGGATGATAAGTCCAAAGCGAATATTCCTAGATTGATGAAGTTTATGAATGACTTTGGGTTGATTACTGCGCGTGATCCAAAAGGAGTGTACCACTCTATGACGGATGTAATCCACAAAGTATTAAACGATATTACCATCGACGATTGGGCAATCATTATTGGTGGGGATTCTCATACGCGTATGTCCAAAGGAGTTGCGTTTGGAGCAGATTCAGGAACCGTTGCCTTGGCTTTGGCGACAGGAGAGGCTACCATGCCAATCCCACAGTCTGTAAAAGTGACTTTCAAAGGAGAAATGAGAAGCTTCATGGATTTCCGTGATGTTGTGCATGCTACGCAACAACAAATGCTGAAACAGTTTGGAGGAGAAAATGTATTCCAAGGGAGAATCATCGAGGTGCATATTGGTACTTTGACTTCTGATCAGGCCTTTACCTTTACAGACTGGACAGCAGAAATGAAAGCTAAAGCATCTATCTGTATTTCAGAAGATGAGACTTTGATAGAATCCTTAGAAATTGCTAGAGATCGTATCCAAATCATGATCGAAAAAGGAATGGATAACGAAAAGCAAATGCTTCAAGGTCTGGTAGACAAAGCAAATGAAAGAATTCAGGAGGTAAAAACAGGTGTTAAACCTGCATTAAAACCTGATGCGGATGCAAAATATTATGCTGAGGTAGTTATCGATCTTGACGAGATAGCAGAACCAATGATTGCTGATCCGGATGTAAATAATGAAGATGTTTCTAAACGATACACACACGATACAATTCGACCACTATCCTTTTACGGAGGAACCAAAAAAGTAGATTTGGGATTTGTAGGGTCTTGTATGGTGCACAAAGGAGATATGAAAATATTGGCTCAGATGTTGAAAAACATCGAAGGACAACAAGGAAAGGTTGAATTTAATGCTCCTTTGGTAGTTGCTCCTCCAACATATAACATTGTTGATGAGTTAAAAGAAGAAGGAGATTGGGAAGTGCTGGAAAAATACTCTGGATTTGTATTCGACGATAATGCACCAAAAGGCTTGGCGAGAACCAAATATGAAAACATGCTGTATTTGGAGCGACCAGGATGTAATCTTTGTATGGGGAACCAGGAAAAGGCAGAGCCAGGAGATACGGTAATGGCTACTTCTACACGTTTATTCCAGGGAAGAGTAGTAAAAGACTCTAATGAGAAAAAAGGAGAGTCTTTGTTATCATCAACACCTGTAGTGGTTTTATCAACCATTTTAGGAAGAACGCCTACAATGGAAGAGTATGAGGCGGCAGTAGACGGTATTGTTTTGACTAAGTTCAAACCATCACAAAAACAATTAGTTATATAATTTCGATTTTATAATCATCGATAAAAGCCTTGGTAGTTCCTCTACTAAGGCTTTTTTTGTGGCCTTTATTTTGGTTTATCGCTAGTGCAGCAGCTTCTTTTTTTAAAATGATTCTATATTCTTTATCCCTTTTCGTAGTCCTTGTATATTTCGTATCTTGGAATACAAAAAAATAAATAACAGAAATATACAAAAGTCATATGGCATTCGATATCGAAATGATAAAAAAGGTCTACAGTCAAGTGGCTGATCGTGTTAATGCGGCGCGAGAAGTTACCGGTAAACCTTTAACACTAGCAGAGAAAATTTTATATGCTCATCTTTGGGATGGTAAAGCTGAAACCGCATTTGTTAGAGGAAAAGATTATGTAGATTTTGCCCCTGATCGTATTGCTTGTCAGGATGCAACTGCACAGATGGCACTTTTGCAATTTATGCAGGCTGGAAAAAATAAAGTGGCTGTACCTACTACGGTACATTGTGATCACTTGATACAAGCAAAACTTGGGGCGGATAAGGATTTGCAATCTGCTTTAAACAGCAGTAGTGAAGTGTTTAATTTCCTGGAGTCAGTTTCAAATAAATATGGAATCGGTTTCTGGAAACCAGGAGCAGGAATTATTCATCAGGTAGTTTTAGAAAATTATGCATTCCCAGGAGGAATGATGATCGGTACAGATTCTCATACGGTAAACGCCGGCGGACTAGGAATGGTAGCTATTGGAGTAGGTGGAGCAGATGCCGTAGATGTGATGGCAGGAATGCCATGGGAATTGAAATTTCCTAAATTAATTGGTGTGAAATTAACTGGAAAACTTTCTGGGTGGACTGCACCAAAAGATGTGATTCTGAAAGTAGCCGAAATTCTTACTGTAAAAGGAGGAACAGGGGCTATTGTAGAGTATTTTGGCCCGGGAGCAACAGCTATGTCTTGTACGGGTAAAGGAACCATTTGTAATATGGGAGCAGAAATAGGTGCTACCACTTCAACTTTTGGTTATGATGACTCTATGGAACGATACCTGCGTGCAACAGACCGTGCTGATGTTGCGGATGCTGCCAATGCAGTAAAAGAACATCTTACTGGTGATGCTGAAGTGTACGCTAATCCAGAACAGTATTTTGATCAGGTTATTGAGATTAATTTATCTGAGTTAATGCCATTATTGAATGGTCCGTTTACTCCTGATTTATCTACTCCGGCAGGTAGTGAGATGACAGAAAAAGCTAAGGCAAACGATTGGCCTATACAGGTAGAGTGGGGACTTATTGGTTCTTGTACCAACTCTTCCTACGAGGATTTGTCCAGAGCATCCTCTATAGCACAACAAGCTTTGGATAAAGGATTGAAAACAAAAGCAGAATTTGGAATTAACCCTGGATCTGAACAGGTTCGTTATACTGCAGATAGAGATGGTATTCTAAGTGTTTTTGAAAAGTTAGACGCTAAGATATTTACGAACGCCTGTGGTCCGTGTATCGGGCAGTGGGGGCGTTATGAAGATCCTAAGAATGCACCAAAAAATAGTATTGTACATTCCTTTAACCGAAACTTTGCTAAACGTGCAGATGGGAACCCAAATACACACGCTTTCGTTGCATCGCCAGAGTTGGTGGCTGCAATAGCTATAGCCGGGCGTTTGGATTTTAATCCGATGACGGATAAGCTGATCAATGAAGAAGGACAGGAGGTTATGCTGGATGAGCCTACAGGATGGGAGTTACCTCCAAAAGGTTTTGAAGTAAAGGAAAATGGGTATATGGAACCTGTAGAAGATGGTTCTAATGTAGAAGTAGTCGTAGATCCTAATTCAGAGCGTTTAGAATTATTGACTCCTTTTGAACCATGGGATGGTAAAAACATAACAGGAGCCAAGTTGCTAATCAAAGCATTTGGGAAATGTACTACCGATCATATTTCTATGGCAGGGCCTTGGTTACGTTACAGAGGGCATTTGGATAACATTTCTAATAACTGTTTGATAGGTGCAGTAAACGCATATAATAAAAAGACAAACTTTGTTAAGAGTCAATTGAATAATGAATACGACGGGGTGCCTAATGTGCAAAGAGCTTACAAAGCTGCCGGAGTGCCAACGATCGTAGTAGGTGATCACAACTATGGTGAAGGATCTTCTCGAGAGCACGCAGCTATGGAGCCACGTCATTTAGGAGTGCGAGCAGTAATCGTAAAGTCTTTTGCAAGAATCCATGAAACCAACCTTAAAAAACAAGGAATGCTTGGATTAACCTTCGCTAACGAAAATGATTATGATCTGATTCAAGAAGATGACACCTTTAACTTCTTAGATCTGGATCAATTTGCACCAGGGAAACAACTCACTCTGGAAATTGTACATGCAGATGGATCAACAGATACCATCAAATTAAATCATACGTATAATGATTCTCAAATCGAATGGTTTAAAGAAGGATCAGCATTGAATCTGATCAAAAAACAGAACGTGTAGAGAACGTAGATAGAACTCTTTTTTATAAACTCTCAAGAATTTATTTCTTGAGAGTTTTTTTATAAAAAAATGTAAGGATATCGTTTGTGTTACGACACTACTACAGAAGTAACTTCTTAAACACAATCATCATGGGTGCCATATGGTTTTTTGAGGATGCCAATCTATTCAAAGTGTTATGCCCTCATAAATTCAAAAATTATAAAAAAGACCACGACTTCGATGCGTATCGAAAGAACGATTATATCTATTTTGAGCAAGACTCTGCCAACAAAATTTACCTCATTGAGAAAGGAAAGGTGAAAATTGGATATTATGGCGAAGATGGAAATGAAGTAGTTAAAGCTATTCTAACACGAGGAGAAATTTTTGGCGAAAAAGCAATTCTTGGCGTAAACAAAAGAACTGAATTTGCCCAATCTGTTGATAATACCACTTCAATTTGCCCTATCGGAGTAGAAACAATGCATGGATTAATGAGAGAAAATCAGTCTTTCAGTCTTCGTATTTACAAATTTATCGGATTGCGTTTTCGGAAACTGGAAAGAAGACTCCAACTGCTTCTTTTTAAGGATACCAAAACCAGATTATTAGAATTTTTAAACGAACTCAAAGAAGATTATGGCCATTGTTGCCCGGATACCGGTGATATGGTGATCGAACATCCTTATACACAGAAAGATATCGCTAATCTAATAGGGACTTCAAGACCTACTCTTAATATCATTCTTAATGAGTTGAAAGAATTAAATATCATCGATTTCAGTCGTAAGGAAATTCGATTGAAAAGTGTGGCGTAATGTTAGCCACCTAACATTTTAAGATGTTCATTGTCAATAATTTTATGGTCTAATAATCATAAAAAAACAAAAGCAATGTTCAAAAAATTAATGTTAGGGGTTTTGGCAATCGGGCTTATTGCTGCCTCTTGTGACGACGACGATGATAATGTTCCGGTGGTAAACGCCGGAGAGATTTCTGGGGGACCTTTTGAGTTTGATGTAGATGGTGAAGCGGATATGGTGACCGGGATTACCTTAAACGCCACGAATGCAATAGGAGAAAATAGTACTTGGATTGTTACCGACGACGCAGGGATGATTCTGGGATTACCTCCTACAATCGAGGCTGTAGAAGGTGTGAATTTTGATGATGCTGGTGCAGGTACCTGTTTGATCTGGTATGCTAGATATAATGGTATGGTTACTGGTTTAGAAATGGGGATGAATGCTAATGATGTTGAAGGTGAATTTGATTTATCGAATTCTATAACAGTATTGCGTAACCAGGTTGCAAATGCAGGTAGTATCGCTGGTGGACCATTTGAGTTTGATGTGGACGGGGAACCTGATATGGTAACTGGAATTACTTTGGATGATACCAACGCCTTTGGTGAGAACAGTACTTGGATTGTTACAGATGATCAAGGGATGATTCTTGGATTGCCGGAAACGTTAGCAGCAGTAGAAGGTGTGAATTTTGATGATGCTGGGGCAGGTACATGTTTAATCTGGTATGCTCGATACAATGGTATGGTTACTGGTTTAGAAATGGGAATGAATGCTAATGATGTAACAGGCGAATTCGATTTGTCTAATGCGATCACAGTAGTAAGAAATCAAGTGGTAAACGCTGGGAAAATTACCGGTGGACCTTTTACCACAACCGTAGATGGGACTCCGGATATGGTATCTGGTATAGAATTAGATGATACCAATGCCTTTGGTACCAATAGCACATGGGTGATTACTGATGACGCGTTGAATATCCTCGGGTTACCACCAACCTTGGCAGATGTAGAAAATGTTAATTTTGATGATGCTGGACCTGGTACTTGTTTGATCTGGTATTTGAGATATGAAGACGGTTTACAGGGATTGGCAATGGGTATGAATGCAGGAGATCTACAAGGTGATTTTGATTTGTCAAATTCTATAGAGGTAGTTCGTGAATGCGGAATGACCGAAGCAGGAACGCTTTCTGGTGGGCCTTTTACATTTACTGTAGACGGAACTCCTGATATGGTATCAGGTATCATGCTAGATGCTACCGGAGCTTCGGGAACAAATAGTTCATGGATCATCACAGACGATCAAGGTATGATTCTTGGTTTACCGGAAACATTAGCACAAGTAGAAGGGGTAGACTTTGATGAAGCTGGTGTTGGAGTTTGTTTGATTTGGTACATACGTTACGAAGCAGGGCTGAAAGGACTTGAAATGGGAATGAATGCAAACGAACTTGAGGGATGTTTCGACCTGTCCAATTCGATTACAGTAAATAGAGAATAAACACACATAAAGATAATACTTTCGAACTCCTTAGAGATTTCAAATTCTATTTTAGAATTTTTGCCAAGATAGTTCGTTGTTTTTTTGTTAGTTTTAAAGCGCAATCTAAGATTGCGCTTTATTGATTAAAATAGGTTGATCTAAAGAGGTTTTATATAAAATGGATATGAAAGGAAAATTGAATAAAAAAAATGTTTCGAATTTAGTTTTTGCTATTTTTTTGATTCTGTTTTTTATCCCAAATACTCGAGGGATGATGCAGATATTTTTAACCAGAATTTTTTCTTTCAGTCCTGGTATCGTACAGGTCGAAGAACGTGCAGAGGTGGCTTCATTTAACTGGAAATTGCACGGAGTCAATACAGAGTCTATAAACTTTGATACTGCAGAAGGAAAAGTTGTGTTGATCAACTTTTGGGCTACTTGGTGTCCTCCTTGTATTGCAGAGATGCCTTCTTTGCAGAAATTGTACAATGATTATAAGGATGAGGTGGTTTTCTTATTTGTTACCACAGATGATGATCCTGAACTAAATAAATTTATGAAAAATAAAAAGTACTATTTCCCGATATACAGATCTCTTTCATCACGTCCAAAACCATTAGTAAATAATCCAATACCACAAACCTATCTTATAGATAAAAAAGGTAATATTGTTATCGATAAAAGCAATGCTGCTAATTGGAACAGTGATAAAGTGAGAGAAACAATCGATAAGTTATTGGCTGAGCGATAATCTATCGTAGTTGCTTATTTTTTAAAGTATTTAAAAGGAACGACTAACATCCCAAAACATTCTCCTTCTTCCTTGAATCGATTTTTGTGATGAATTTTATGAGCTCGCCTTACGCCTTTAGCATACCAATGATTTGCATTTCTGAACATCTTGAAACGTTGATGGATAAAAATGTCATGCACTACAAAATAGGCAATACCATAAGCCAAAATTCCTAAGCCAATAGGAATACCTAGCCAATATGTTTCTGAATCGTGAAACAAAATGTTAGACATGCTTACTACAGCATAAAAAACAAAGAAAAGATCATTTCGCTCCCACCAGCTGTCATGATCTTTATGATGATGATCTTTATGCAAAACCCATAAAAAACCATGCATTACATATTTATGCGTGAACCAAGCCATAAACTCCATGATCGAAAATGTACCAAAAAAAACCAGTATTTGAATAAATAATTTCACAGTTCGAATGTTTTTACAAAAATACGTTTAAATTAAATTTAATCGGTAATCAAAATACGATTTGGCCAACAAACCAAGTTTTTGATAGTTGGGTACTCGTATACGGGTGTTTTTAATTTCTAACGACGGAGTTTTCTTAAGTTTATTCAATAATTTTCTGTAATAAATAAAAGCAGTATAGACGCCAAATTTTGCTTCAACAGGAAGCTTTAAAATGCCTTTTAATCCTTTTTCAAAGTCTTCTTCAATTTCTTGAATGATTTTCAATTTTGAAGCTTCATCCAATTGTCTTAAATCTGTATTCGGGAAGTACGTTCTGTTTAGCTCTTCAAAATCAGCTTTAAGGTCTCGTAAGAAATTTACTTTTTGAAAAGCAGAACCCAGGTGCATAGCACTATCTTTAAGATCATTGTATTTCTTTTCATCACCATTTACAAATACTTTTAGGCACATAAGACCAACCACATCTGCAGAACCATAGATGTATTCTTTATATTCTGCATCGGTGAGATAATCTGTTTTATGAAGATCTAATCGCATACTTTTCATAAATGCTTCATAAAGCTCTGGTTGTATGTTATATTGATGCACTGTTTTTTGAAAAGCGTTCAAAATGGGATTCAGGCTTATTTTGTTTTCAATAGCCTTATACATCTCTTTCTCAAAGTCATTAAAAAGAACCTCTTTGTCATATTCATGAAAAGTATCCACAATTTCATCAGCAAATCTCACAAAGCCATAGATATTGTAAATATCTTGTCGTATGGATTCAGATAACATTTTGGATGCTAAAGAGAATGAAGTACTATAAGAATTGGTTACGATTTTACTGCAATCATAAGATACATTATCAAAAATAGCTTTCATAAGAATGAGTTTAAGAAGGTTCTAAGTTTACGTATTGTTATGTTGGTTGTAGTTCTTTTGTCTGCTTGTATTGCTTTTGAATCAATCCAGCTACCAATTTTCCTGAAATCAATGATGGCGGTACTCCAGGTCCAGGCACGGTAAGCTGCCCGGTAAAAAATAGGTTGTCAACTTTCTTACTTTTTAACTTGGGCCTTAAGAATGCTGTTTGTAGCAACGTATTGGCCATTCCGTATGCATTTCCTTTGTAAGAATTATACTCTTTAATGAAATCTTTTACACAAAAGCTTTCTTTAAAGATAATACTATTTTTAACATTTTGATTGGTAAGTGCCTCAAAACGAGTCATAATTTTTTCAAAATACTCCGCTCTAAGCTCCTCTGTGTCTTCTATTCCCGGCGCTAAGGGAATTAAGAAAAAACCATTTTCTTTTCCTTCTGGGGCAGTACCAGGATCCGTAACAGAGGTAAAATTGGCATAAAAAAGAGGTTCTTCAGGCCACTTAGGGTCATCATAAATATCTTTGGCGTGCGCATTGAAATCAGTATCAAAAAATAGATTATGATGATGAATATTGTTAAGTTTTTTGTTGAACCCTACGTAAAAGAGTAGAGAAGAAGGAGCAAAAGTCTTTTTGTCCCAATATTTTTCTGAATATTGTCTGTATTCAGGATCTAACAAAGATTCTCCATGATGATAGTCGGCACCACATAATACAATATCAGCGGTTATCAATTCTGAATTTACTACGATTCCCTTAGTTTTGCTTCCTTCAACAGTGATTTTTTCAACTTCGGCATCTGTATAAAAATCTACTCCAAGAGACTCGGCTAATCGTTTCATTCCCAAGATAACCTGATACATTCCTCCTTTGGGGTGCCAAGTGCCTAGTCCAAAATCTGCATAGTTCATAAAACTGTAAAAAGCTGGAGTATCGCTTGGCTTAGCTCCTAAGAAGAGAACAGGAAATTCAAGGATTTGTATTAATTTTTTATTAGTAAATTCTTTCTTTACTTCTTTGGAAATTGTGCTAAAAAATTGACTTACTCTTAGAATAGTCTCCTTGGTTACTAATTCTAAAGGGGATACACCTGGGCGATATACCAGATTTTTGATGGCGATATCATAATTTCTTCTGGCGGTATCTATAAACTTTTTCAGCTTGACCGAACTTCCTTTTTCCTCATTTTCAAAAGCAGCATAGATCTTTTCCAATGTATCTTCTATGATTATGCTTTCATGATTTTCAAAAAAAACTTTGTAAGCAGGATTTAGTTTTTCTAAAGTATAATACTCAGATACTTGGCGCCCAAAGTCGTTGAAGAAACTTTCGAATACATCAGGCATCCAATACCAGGAAGGCCCTATATCAAAAGTAAATCCCTCTTTTTTTAATTGTCTGGCTCTACCTCCAACTGTAGCATTTTTTTCATAAATAGCTACATCATATCCCATTTGTGCAAGGTAGCATGATGCGGATAGGGAAGAAAACCCTGAGCCAATAATTACGACTTTTTTAGACATGTAATAGTAGTGATATTAAAGTTCGGTTAATAAAGCGCTAATGGAGTCAAAATAGCGATGATTAGGAGCACTGCTCTTAGAAATGTGCATAATTTGCTTACCTAACATCCAAAACTCGCTTTCCCTTTCCTTGCAAATCATTTCATTAAAACTTTGAACATATTTTGATATTTGATCCTTTTCGGGTTTGATAGTGAAATAGGATACAAATACAGTGTTCTCATGAAATGTAAGCATATTTGGAAGGCTATCTAGAGGAATACTTGGACCTAGATAGATGGCTTTGTAACCATGTAGCAGGATTTCGTAATTAATATATAATAAGCCTAATTCATGTATTTCATTTTCCGGTAAAAACAGAATAAAGGCTTTCTCCTTTTTTGTCGGTTTAGAATATTGAAGCTTTTCAATATTCAGTAAGAGCTTTTGTTTAATTAGATTAGTTACAAAATGCTCATGAGCCGGACTGATAGTGTCCGTTTGCCAAAGCAGACCAATCTCTTTTAGCAAAGGAATAAATACATCAGTAAATATTTGTCTGAAATTTCGTCGGCTTTCCAATTGCTCATATGTGCCTAGAAATAGTTCAAGATCAAAATTGAGCATGGCGATCTTGAACGAATTGATAGCTTGATTTTTTGTGCTGTTATCAGAGACTATACTCCTTACATATTCATTAATTTCCTGTTCATTCAATTTGGATATACGGGAGATTTTGTAGCCACTATTTACTAGATAAGTTACATTAAGTAGTTTCTGTAAGCTCTTTAAATTGTAGGTTCTTATGTTAGTCTCAGTACGATCGGGAGAGAGTAAATTGTATCTTTTTTCCCAAATACGTATCGTGTGAGCCTTTACCCCACAAAGGTTTTCAAGATCCTTGATACTGAATGTTTGTTTAATATTGTTCACCTTTTCTAAAAAATAGTTAAACAAACTTACTTAAAAGATTTCATATTCTTTTTCATTATTTGTTAAAAATGTAGATATTTTTGTTAAAATACCAGAATATTCTACGATTTCTGGAGAACAACTTTTGTGTTATTTTAACAAATCAAAACAAGAAAAACCATAACTGGAGGTTTGATGTTTTTTTAATAAAACTTTTTATTTTTTGATTTTTATCAGTGAAAAGGTGCTTTTTTTACGTTTTTTCTAGAAAATTGAAGCATAGTGTAACTCACTACATAATTTTGTATATTTAACAGTAACAATAAATATTAACTGAGTTTTAAGACTCTTAAAAACTATAACCATTTGCAAAATAAATTAATGTATATGAGAAAAATAGTTGTGTTTTGTGCGAGCTTAGTTTTTTTAGCTTCCTGTAAATCAAAGGAAAATTCTAATAGCGATGTAGATTCTAATGCTTCAGGACAAGAATTAAAGGTGTTTAAAGGTAAAGTGGTAGATGATAAAAGAAAAAGCGTGGAATATGCTGCTGTAAAGCTTTATCTGGATGATGATGATTGTATGAGTGCCTATACTGATGCCGAAGGTCGTTTTGAATTCTCTGTAGACGAATTACGATTAAAGGATCAAAGTCATTTTGAAATTGTCTACAAAGGATATTCGATAAATATGTTGTCTTTACGGAATTTTAAGGAAAATCAGTCGATCAAATTAAGTAAAAAAGGAGATGTTATTCCTACAGCAGAATATCATGTTTTTTACGAAGAAATCAAGAACTGCAATAATTAATAGAAATCCGTTACGTTTTCGATTCGTTTTTTAAGATTTCAACTTTGGTAGTTAAGTGCCCAGAGCGGGAGTCGAACCCGCACGCCCTAATGGACACATGGCCCTCAACCATGCCTGTCTACCAATTCCAGCATCTGGGCAGTAATTTTTAGCAGAACAATATACTATAAAACTAAAAAAGTATCGTACTATATACGATACTTTTTAGTGACCAGGCTGGGGCTCGAACCCAGGACCCTCTCCTTAAAAGGGAGATGCTCTACCAACTGAGCTACCTGGTCATTTGTTGTTTTTTCTAGTATTTTACAGAACTATTCTTTGTGACTTGGCTGGGGCTCGAACCCAGGACCCTCTCCTTAAAAGGGAGATGCTCTACCAACTGAGCTACCAAGTCATAGCATTAGACTATTTCCTGAATGCGGGTGCAAATATACTATCATTAATTTATTTTTCAAGAAGAAATTAATATAAATTTGCTTTTTGTTTAAAATGATTTTTTTTTTCACCAATTAATAGGGCTATGATTTTAGTTTTAATAGGATACATGGGGAGTGGAAAATCCCTGATAGGCAATACGCTAGCCGAGAAAATAGGGTATGATTATTTAGATTTGGATGCGTATATCGAAGAACAAGAAAAAAAAACAATAAAAGATATTTTTCAGGACCATGGAGAGATATATTTTAGAAAAAAGGAAACAATTTATCTCAAAGAGATACTTGCCAATTTTGAAAATACTGTGCTTGCTTTAGGAGGAGGGACTCCTTGTTTTGCCGGAAACCTAGAATTCATTCAGCAAAAAAGTAACGCAACTACAGTGTATCTGCAGACATCTCTAGATGAGCTAACACAAAGATTGTATGCAGAAAAAGAAAAAAGACCTCTAATCGCACATCTAGAAAGTCATGAGGCGTTAAAAGATTTTATTCGAAAACATCTTTTTGAACGATCTTTTTATTATAATCAGTCCACCCATAAGGTAAACACAGATCAAAAACATCCAGAAGAAATTAGCAAAGAGATTCAGGCAGTTTTACTTTAAAATAGCAGAGTCTTCTTCGCCAAAAATGATTTCTACATGCTCATGTAGAGAAGTCGAAAGAGAAATTCCTTTGAAATCAGCTTTTATTGGATATTTTTTATGATTTCGATTTACTAGCACAGCTGTCTTGAATCGGGTAAGTGGTACATCCAAAAAGTGTTTTACCCCATACATTAAGGCCGTTCCAGAATTCAATACATCATCAATAAGCACAAGAGATTTACCTTGATATTCTTTTGTAGAAAGAGAGGTGTTAACTGTATTTGTTGGATTTTTCTTATCCATAGTCACTTTGCAAAGAATAACGGTTAATTCCGAGATATCTTCCAGTATCTCTTTAATTCTTTCGGCAAAAACATATCCGTTTTGAGCGATTCCAGCAATAACAATTTCTTTTTCATTGACATTTGTTTCGTAGATCTGATACGCAATCCTTTTTATTTTATGCTGTATTTGCTCGTGGGTAAGAATGATGTTATTTTCAGTATTCATAAATAATCTTGTTGAATATGATTGATGGGGTAAAGATAGACAATTGCTCCCAATGTTAAAGGAGTCTTTGGTCTATGAAGAACAGATATTACCTTATTCTTCTTCTGAATCTGAAGACTGATGGTCATCCGTATCAATAAACCAATCATCGATATCTCTTCGGTCTTTTTTGGTTGGACGCCCGGTTCCTTTTTTTCGGTAATAATCTTTGGAATATTTTAAAAGGTCTAATTTTTGCAACGCTTCGGTTGGAGTGATGTCTTTACGGTAGATATCAACCAATTTTGCGCCGATACGGCTATCAGGGGTGTCTAAAACAACGAGTTCGTAGTTTATTTGGTTTTTTCTGACAGAAATTTTATCCATTGGGTAGATTTCTCTAGAGGGTTTGATAAGATCTCCATTAACTCTTATCTTTCCTTCTTTACAGGCTTTTGTGGCGATACTTCTCGTTTTGAAGTATCGAATACACCATAAATATTTATCAACTCGCATAAAAAGTGTTTAAAATGCGTTTTATATTAAAAAATTGTAAAACAAAAGTACAAGAAAATCGTATCTTGCGCCTTCAAAAAAGTAATTCGATGAATATTAACAAATATGTTTTTGCTACCATTTTTGCTTTGGTAGCTTTATTCGCTTGTAATAATGATGATGATGATCCAGGATTAGAGACCATTCCTATTCGGGATAGAGCAGAACAGCAAGCAAATGAAGATCCCATCATAAGAAGGTATTTGGAAACACATTTCTTTAGATTAATTGATAATCCGTTTAACCCAGATTACCAAATTGTAGAGTTAGATACCATAGCCGGTGCCAATAGTGGAGAACAAGCAATTATTGATTCAGAGTTTTTGGAAACAAGAACAATAACCAGAGAAGACCCTGTTACTGAAGAAAATATTGATTACACTTTGTATATTTTGAATTTACGAAATGGAGCACCTACAGAAAGACAACCTCAATTTGCAGATTCGGCATTGGTGACCTTTAGGGGAGAACAGTTTTATGAAAATCTTGATATGGACGGTGATGGTATTCCGGATGCGGCAGATGTGGATGCTGATGGAGATAATGTTGCTGATGAACTAGATGGAGAAACAAGAACAGATCGAGATAATGATGGTATTGCAGATGATAGTGATGCTGATGATGATGGTACTCCGGGTACTGATCCAGGCAAAGTAGATTCTGATGGAGATGGTATCATCGATGAAAATGATCCTGTGGATAACAATGATCCTAACCGAAGAGTTTTTGATAATGCAGTAACTCCTGTATGGTTCGATTTAGTTGGAGTGATTGACGGGTTTAGAGAAGCTACTACAGGTTTTAGTGGAGCTTCTGGAAGTATGGTCAATGGAGATGGTACAGTAGATTTTACTGATGATTTCGGTAATTTTACAGTGTTTATCCCTTCCGGATTAGCTTACTTTGAGAATCCACCTCTTGGAACAGGAATAGGAGCTTACAAAGCGTTAATTTTTAATATACAATTGTATGCTATTAATGAATCTGATCACGATAGAGATGGGATTCCTTCATATTTGGAAGATTTAGATAATGACAGATTGGTATTGGATGCAGATGATAATACCGATGGAGATAATGCTGCAAACTATTTGGATACCGACGATGATGGTGATGGGACTCAAACTAGAGACGAAATTACGGTAAATGATGCCAACGGAGATGGATTTATTAGTTTGGATGAAATTACTTTTTATGATGATGATGGTGATGGAATCGAAAACCATCTTGATCCAGATGATAGAGATTCGAAAAATGACTAAATAAAAAAACTCCGGTATGAAACATACCGGAGTTTTTTTTATAATTTAAGGCTCTTATAAGTCCAGAGAAAGCGCTAATATGAATTGATCAGGTCTAGAGTCAACACGAATGCTTTCGTCGATAGATTGTGCTCTATTTCGGCTTAATCCTCTTTCATATCGTACATCTGCGTTTAGCCTTCCTAATTGAACGCCAGCTCCAAATTGAACCCCAACGGTAAATTCATTTTTTACATCTCCTAGTCGTACATCTTCCAGTTCGTTATCTACTATAAATTGCAATGCTGGTCCTCCAAATACATGAATTGGACCTAAGATACGTGTTCCAAGTAAAATGGGTAAATCTATTTTTTTGATGTCGTAGTCCAGGCTTCTTCCATCCAGTTCATAGGTACTATTGTTTACCGTATATTGTAATTCTGGTCGCAAATAAAGGTTTTCGGTTAGATTTCCTCTTAAAAAAACACCAAAGTGGTATCCAACCCTATCATCCGCTCTTTCTGATAATACGTTGCTACCAGCATCGGCGAGATCTGAAATCTCAATTTTTCCATTGTCTCCGTAGTTAAGTCCAGCTTTTACACCAAAAGTAATTCCTTTTTGTTGTGCGGAAACCGTACAGATAGTGAATAACATTAAAAAAACAAGTGCATTTTTCATTGTGAATAAGTTTTAATTAATAATTGAATGATGATGTGAATTGGCTGGTATTGGTTAAACGATTTTAATAATTGGTTTATTCTATGATCAAAAAGTTTGCCATAAAACAGTAATCTGATGAATGTTTTTTCAAAAGCTGTTTTAAATGAAATGTCTTTATAAGAAAACCGCCTTTTGAACATTGTCAAAAGGCGGTTAGTTTTTAGGTATATAAAAATATTATTTTCTTTTGATAACCTTGTGTACAGCTTTGCTGATTGCATCGGCGTTAAGGCCGTATTTTTCCATAAGTTGATCAGGAGTACCGCTTTCTCCAAAAGTATCATTGGTGGCGATAAATTCTTGTGGTGTAGGGTGTTGTTGCGACAATACTCTAGCGACGCTTTCTCCCAATCCACCAAGGTGATTATGCTCTTCTGCGGTAACCATGCATCCTGTTTTCTTTACAGAATTTAATATAGCTTCATCATCAAGAGGTTTGATGGTATGGATATTAATTACTTCAGCACTAATACCTTCTTCATGCAGGCTTTCTGCTGCTTGTAGTGCTTCCCAAACCAAATGTCCGGTAGCCACAATGGTCACATCTGTACCTTCTTGCAAGGTTACTGCTTTACCAATTTCAAACTTCTGATCTTCTGCGGTAAAGTTTGCTACTTTTGGTCTTCCAAAACGTAAGTAAACAGGTCCTTGATGATCAGCTATAGCTATAGTAGCCGCTTTTGTTTGGTTGTAATCACAAGTATTGATTACCGTCATACCTGGCAACATTTTCATCAAACCGATATCTTCAAGAATCTGGTGTGTAGCACCGTCTTCTCCTAGTGTTAAACCAGCATGAGAAGCACATATTTTTACATTCTTACCACTGTAGGCAATAGATTGACGAATTTGGTCATAAACTCTACCTGTAGAAAAATTTGCAAAAGTTCCTGTAAATGGAATCTTGCCACCAACAGTTAATCCAGCTGCGATCCCCATCATATTGGCTTCTGCAATTCCAACTTGAAAAAAACGTTCTGGGTTATTAGCTATAAAAGCATCCATTTTAAGAGATCCTATCAAGTCAGCACATAGCGCAACAACATTTTCGTTGGTCTTGCCCAATTCTTCCAAACCTGCTCCAAAACCTGAACGTGTATCCTTTTTTCCTGTATCTATATATTTTTTCATCTGTTTATTTAATTTGGATGTATTAGTAATCGCCTAGAGTTTCAGGATTTTGAGCCAATCCGATTTCTAATTGTTCATCATTTGGAGCTTTTCCATGCCAAGCATGAGTATGCATCATAAAATCAACACCATTACCCATTACTGTGTAAAGAAGTACGCAAACCGGTTTTCCTTTACCTGTTCTTTCTTTAGCTTCATTTAGACCATCAATTACGGCAGTCATATTATTACCTTCTTTGATTTCCAAAACATCCCATCCAAATGCTTCGAACTTAGCTTTTAGACTTCCCATAGGTAATACATCATCTGTAGATCCGTCGATTTGTTGTCCATTAAGGTCTACAGTAGCGATAAGGTTGTCAACTTTTTTGGCAGAAGCGTACATGATCGCTTCCCAGTTTTGGCCTTCTTGTAGTTCACCGTCTCCGTGTAAACTAAACACCAAATGTTGATCATTGTTTAATCTTTTGGCTTCGGCTGCACCTATGGCAACAGACATTCCTTGACCTAGTGATCCCGAGGCGATACGTATACCAGGTAGGCCTTCGTGTGTTGTTGGATGACCTTGTAGTCTACTGTCGATAAGTCTAAAAGTGTTCAATTCTTCAACAGGGAAGTATCCACTTCTTGCTAATACACTGTAGTACACCGGTGAAATGTGTCCGTTAGATAGGAAGAACAGATCTTCTCCTATTCCGTCCATATCAAAATCATCTTTTCTTTCCATGATTTCTTGATACAGAGCTACAAAAAATTCGGTACATCCTAAAGAACCTCCTGGGTGACCTGAATTTACCTTATGCACCTGACGTAGAATATCTCTACGGACCTGTGTTGCAAAATCTTCTAGTTGTTTTGTTTTAGGCATTATAATGCTGATTTCTTGATAATAAAGCCCCAAAAATAAAGGTTTTGAATACGGCTACAAAATGTATACCTAGCTTTTAATTAAGAATTCGATGTTAATAACGAAAAGTTTTCGAAAACCAAGAGTTACGGATATGATTTTAGTTAGTTATCTTTGCGCTCTACGAAAATGAAAATATGCAATTTGACCTTTTATCCAAAGACCTTCAAAGCAAAGCGAGAGCGGGAAAAATAACTACTGATCATGGAGTTATAGAAACTCCAATTTTTATGCCTGTCGGTACTGTAGCTTCTGTAAAAGGAGTTCATCAGCGAGAGCTCAAAAATGATATCAATCCAGATATCATATTAGGGAATACCTATCACCTGTATTTACGTCCACAAACTCCTATTTTGGAAAAAGCTGGAGGATTGCACAAGTTTATGAACTGGGATAGAAATATCTTAACAGATAGTGGGGGGTATCAGGTGTATTCGCTATCCGCTAATCGAAAGATTAAAGAAGAAGGAGTAAAGTTTAAATCCCATATTGACGGATCTTATCATGTCTTCACTCCAGAAAATGTAATGGAGATCCAACGTACCATTGGAGCAGATATTATCATGGCTTTTGATGAATGTACGCCATACCCTTGTGATTACCAGTATGCAAAGCGCAGTATGCACATGACGCATCGATGGTTAGATCGCTGTATGCAACATTTAGAAAAAATTCCGGTTAAATATGGATATGATCAGGCTTTTTTTCCGATCGTACAGGGAAGTACCTATAAGGATCTGAGAAAACAGTCTGCAGAATATATAGCAAATGCTGGAGCCGTAGGAAATGCAATTGGAGGTTTGTCGGTAGGAGAACCCGCCGAAGAGATGTATGCAATGACCGAGGTGGTCACCGATATATTGCCAGAAGATAAGCCCAGATATTTGATGGGAGTAGGAACTCCGATTAATATTTTAGAAAATATAGCCTTGGGAGTAGATATGTTCGACTGTGTGATGCCCACTCGTAATGGGCGTAACGGAATGTTGTTTACAGCTCATGGAACCATAAATATAAAGAACAAAAAGTGGGAAGATGATTTCTCACCAATTGATGAAATGGGAATAACATTTGTTGATACAGAATATTCGAAAGCGTATTTACGTCACTTGTTTACGGTTAACGAAATGTTAGGTAGACAGATTGCTACCATACATAATTTAGGATTTTATTTATGGTTGGTTAGAGAGGCAAGAAAACATATCTTAGCGGGAGATTTTTATTCCTGGAAAAATATGATGGTAAAACAAATGGATAAAAGATTATAGATTGAAGATATTAGACTGGTACATACTGAAAAGATATTTGGGAACATTTTTTACAATGATTTTGTTGTTTATCCCAATAGGAATCATTGTTGATCTTTCAGAAAAAATAGATAATATGCTGGAGCATAAAGTTCCTGTTGAAGCAGTGATTGGGTATTATCTTGATTTCATGGTGTATTTTGCCAATTTACTATTTCCATTATTTGTCTTTTTATCTGTTATCTGGTTCACTTCCAAGTTGGCTAACAAGACTGAAATCATTGCTTTTTTAAGTTCGGGAGTATCGTTTTGGCGATTTTTAAGACCGTATATGATTGGTGCAGTAATCATCTGCCTGGGTGCTCTGGCAATGGGACTGTTTTTGGCGCCTAAAGCCAGTCAGGGATTTAATGAGTTTAAATATTCCTATCTTAAAAAAGGTCGAAAAGTTCAGGAGACCAAGAATGTATACCGACAACTTAATGATAGTATCTTTTTGTATGCCAATAATTTTAAGCCTTTAGATAAATCAGCAACTAATTTTACTTTAGAATATTTCAACGGAAATGTATTGGACACCAAGATTTCTGCAAAAAAAATTACTTTCAAGGACAGCATTTATGAACTTCGGGATTTTGTAAAACGCAAAGTGTTGGAAAACGAAGATATCCTAGAAAAAGCAATCAAGAAGGATACGGTGCTTCCTTTTAATATAGATGAATTTACTCCGGTAACTTATGTGGCAGAAACTTTAAACTACACCGAGTTAAGTAAGTTTATTGAAAAAGAAAGTAAGCGGGGATCGTCAGATATCAACCGATACAAAGTTGTAGCTTACAAAAGATGGAGTATTCCCGTGTCTGCATTTATCCTGACGATTATAGGGGTGGCGGTATCCTCTATGAAAAGGCGAGGAGGTATGGGGGTTAATCTTGCTGTTGGAATTTCATTAGCTTTTATATTCATCTTTTTTGATAAGGTATTGGGTACATTGGCGAATCAATCAGATTTTCCGCCAGTTATTGCGGTTTGGTTTCCGAATATATCTTTTGGGATTTTAGCAATTTACCTACTGTATAATGCCAAACGTTAAACTTCAAAATTACTTACACCTCCATTTTATTGTATTTGTCTGGGGCTTTACGGCTATCTTGGGGGAACTAATTTCTATAGAAGCTTTACCTTTGGTTTGGTATAGAATGCTTTTGGCATCAGGATTTATTTACCTGTATATCCGTTTCAAGAAAATTGCGCTCCATATTTCAAGAAAACTTTTTTTCACCTTGTTCTTTGCAGGTATTGTAATTGCCTTGCATTGGATTACTTTTTTTGCTGCCATAAAGGTTTCTAATGTTTCTATAACATTAGCAATGTTATCAACAGGAGCTTTTTTTACATCCATTTTAGAGCCTATATTTTACAAAAGAAAAGTGATCTGGTACGAGGTCCTTTTTGGTCTTCTGGTCATTTTAGGGCTCTATATTATATTTCAGGTAGAGGGAGATTATTTTTTAGGGATTCTATATGCCTTATGTTCGGCTTTTCTATCTTCAGTGTTTTCAGTAATCAATGGAAAAGTAGCACAGCAGTATAATCCCTCAATGATTTCGTTTTATGAGTTACTAAGTGGTGTTGGGATGATTACTTTGTATTTACTGTTTCTTACGTTTTTTGGGAGCCAAACTGAAGGATTTACTATTTCCTTTTTTCAACTTTCTGTATCCGATTGGACGTATATGCTTATTCTTGCTTCTGTATGTACTGCCTATGCTTTTATTGGTTCTGTGCAGGTGATGAAATATTTGAGTCCTTATACTGTAATGCTTACCATCAATTTGGAACCTGTGTATGGAATCATGTTGGCGGTGGTGATTTTTGGAGAATCCGAAAAAATGAGCCCTCAGTTTTACTACGGTGCATTGATCATTTTGAGTACGGTAATCCTCAACGGAATCCTTAAAAATGCTAAAAAAAGAAAAAGTACTTCAACTTTAGGTAACATTACGAAGTAAAGTTTTTATATTTGTCAGCTAACCCTAGTTAACATAAATTATATTCTTGATTATGGAATATTTAGAATTTGAACTCCCCATAAAAGAGCTTGAAGAACAGTTTGAAAAAGCTTGCGCCATAGGCGAGGAAAGCGAAGTGGATGTTACTGATACTTGCAAGCAGATAGAAAAGAAACTACAAGAGACAAAAAAAGATATATACAAAAATTTAACTCCGTGGCAACGGGTGCAACTTTCAAGACACCCTTCTAGGCCATATACATTAGATTATGTAGATGCCATTTGTGGAGAGTCTTTTTTGGAACTACACGGTGATAGAACAGTAAAGGATGATAAAGCGATGATCGGCGGTTTAGGAAAAATCGGAGATCAGAGTTTTATGTTTGTTGGTCAACAAAAAGGATATAATACCAAGACCAGACAGTATCGTAACTTTGGTATGGCGAATCCAGAAGGCTACCGAAAAGCACTGCGATTGATGAAGAGTGCCGAAAAATTTAATATCCCTGTAGTGTGTTTTGTAGATACGCCAGGTGCTTATCCAGGACTGGAAGCAGAAGAAAGAGGACAAGGAGAAGCCATTGCTCGTAATATTTTAGAAATGACTCGCCTTAAAGTACCCATTATCGTTGTGATTATTGGAGAAGGAGCTAGTGGTGGAGCCTTAGGTATAGGAGTTGGAGATAAGGTGTTGATGTTGGAAAACACTTGGTATTCGGTAATTTCTCCAGAATCTTGTTCTTCAATTTTATGGCGTAGTTGGGAATTTAAGGAGCAAGCTGCAGAAGCCTTAAAGCTTACTGCTACCGACATGAAGAAACAGAAATTGATCGATGAAATTGTGAAGGAACCTTTGGGAGGTGCACATAGTGATCGAGAAAAAATATTCAAAACAGTAAGAGACAAAATTTTGTCATCATACGAAGAACTAAAAAACTTATCACCAGAAGATTTGGTCGAAAAACGTATGGACAAATATGCAAATATGGGAGTCTTTAAAGGTTAGACCCTAAAAAATCACTTATTACCTAAATCTGAAGTTTTGTACTTCAGATTTTTTTATGCTTATTAACAATAAAATTTACTTATTAACAGTTCATTTGTTGAAGAACAGTGGACATTCGTATCTTTGTAATTGGGTATATCTCTTTACAATTTTTTTACATTCGTGGTTATGGAAAAAGTACAGCAGTTGCAACAAGCTGGTTACGGAAAGGGGAACGTAATCGCACTTGAGAAAGGTAAAATCCCGCCTCAAGCCGTTGATTTAGAGGAAGTTGTGCTCGGAGCAATGATGATTGACAAAAAGGGGGTTGACGAAATAATCGATATACTAAATCCTGATGTCTTTTATCGCGAAGCGCATCAATACATATTTGAGTCTATCTATAAACTCTTCGAAAATTCGGAACCTATTGACTTATTAACGGTTTCGAGTCAGTTAAAGAAGGACGGAAGGCTCGAATTAGCAGGTGGAGACTACTATTTGATACAATTGACTCAAAAAGTTGCTTCTTCTGCACATATCGAGTTTCATGCTCGGATCATTTTGCAAAAGTATATTCAGCGTAGTCTGATCAAAATATCTAATGAGATTATCGAAGAGTCGTATGACGAAACTACCGATGTTTTTGATCTTTTGGACATGGCCGAATCCAAATTATATGAGGTTACTCAAGGAAATATAAAGCGATCAACCGAAACTGCACAAAGTTTGGTGATCCAGGCAAAAAAGAAGATACAGGAAATATCAAACAAAGAAGGTTTAAGTGGAATCCCGTCTGGTTTTGATAAGCTAGACAAACTAACTTCGGGTTGGCAGCCCAGTGATTTGATTATTGTGGCTGCCCGCCCTGGTATGGGGAAAACGGCACTTACACTTTCGATGGCTAGAAACATGGCCGTAGGACAAAATATTCCAGTAGCATTCTTTTCTCTGGAGATGTCCTCGGTACAGTTAATTACTCGATTGATATCTTCGGAAACAGGACTGTCTTCAGAAAAGTTGCGTACAGGAAAATTAGAAAAACACGAGTGGGAACAATTGAATGTAAAAGTAAAGGACTTAGAAAAAGCTCCTTTATTTATTGATGACACCCCTTCCTTATCTATTTTTGACCTTAGGGCAAAAGCGCGTCGTTTGTCTTCTCAACATGGAATACGAATGATCGTAATTGATTATTTGCAGTTAATGACAGCAGGGGGAACTGGTAAAAATGGTAACCGTGAACAAGAAATCTCTACCATTTCTCGTAACCTGAAAGCCTTGGCCAAAGAATTAGACGTTCCAGTAATCGCGCTATCCCAGCTTTCTCGTGCAGTAGAAACCAGAGGAGGGAGTAAAAGACCTCTACTTAGTGACCTTCGTGAATCGGGAGCGATCGAGCAGGATGCGGATATTGTAGCTTTTATTTATCGACCAGAATACTACAAAATTGATGAGTGGGATGACGAAGAAAGATCACCAACTCAGGGACAAGGAGAGTTTATCGTTGCCAAGCACCGTAATGGTGGACTTGAGAATATTAGGTTAAAATTCATTGGTCACTTAGGTAAATTTGATAACTTAGATGATTTTAGCACTCCTTTTGAATTTCATTCAAAGATGAATGACGAAAAAGAAGAAGATCCATTTAGCACTAGTCATTTGCCAAGTGCTGATGAAGCCTTCGGGGGGAGCATAAATGATTCTGATAATGATGATGAAGTACCGTTCTAAAAAAACAATTGTATTTGGAAAGTTAAAAAATAGTATTCTTCTCATAGTAGTTTTGCTGTGTGCAATACCGTCTTATGCATCTTATGTTTTAATACCTATGGATGCAGATGGTCAACAAAATCATTTAAAAGCTTATGGGATTACTTATTGGACATTAAGTAGAGATCTTAAGGTGAAATGGTTGTTGAATTATCGGGGAGGTTCTTTTCTTTTACCGGATACCGAAGCCATAAAAAAGGAATGCACTATTCGGGGTGTAACCTATGAAGTGTTAAGTGACAGTGAAACTGAAGATATTCTAACCGAGATTGCCAGTCCTTCGCAAAATATGGATGCTGTTGTTTTAGAAAAAGCTCCGAAAATTGCTGTATACACCCCAAAAGAAAAACAACCTTGGGATGATGCAGTAACCATGGTGCTTACCTTTGCTGAAATCCCATACAAAACCATTTATGATAGAGAAGTACTTGAGGATAATCTAATTCTATACGATTGGTTACATCTTCATCATGAAGATTTTACAGGGCAATACGGAAAATTTTATGCAACCTACAGAGCATTTCCATGGTATATAAAAGAAAAGGCTGAAGCAGAAAAACTGGCGAAGTCCCTGGGCTATGATAAAGTGTCTGAAGAAAAACTAGCGGTTGCTCTCAAAATCAGAGATTATGTTGTAGGTGGCGGTTTTATGTTTGCGATGTGCAGTGCTACCGATAGTTTTGAAATTGCGCTTTCTGCAGAAAATGTAGATATTTGCGAACCCATGTTTGATGGAGATCCTAGCGAGCCTGGCTATCAATCAAAAATTGACTATAGCAAGACATTTGCTTTTAAGAACTATACGCTAGAGCGTAGTCCTAATGTATATGAATTCTCTTCGATAGATATGACTCGTAAACGTCGTATTTCAAAAACAACAGATTATTTTACTTTGATGGATTTTTCAGCTAAATGGGACCCTATTCCCACCATGTTATGTCAGAATCATACCGCTTTGGTCAAAGGTTTTATGGGGCAAACTACAGCCTTTAATCCCAATGAAATTAAATCTAATGTGTTGATTCTAGGTGAAAATAAAACCAATGGAGAAGCCCGATATATTCATGGGATCAAAGGAAAAGGCTTCTTTACTTTTTACGGAGGGCATGATCCAGAAGATTATACACACCGGGTTGGAGATCCAAAGACAGAGCTTGAGCTACATCCCAATTCTCCGGGTTATCGCTTGATACTGAACAATGTTCTTTTTCCCGCGGCAAAAAAGAAAAAGCAAAAGACCTAAACGTTTTTTATTCATACCACATTTATTTTCACGGTTTATAGGGAAAGGTTGCTATCATACTTTTTTATAGCTTTGTTCTAGTTCATTTTAAAAATGAAATGTCTTATGGTTAAAAAAGTGCTCATGACAATCGCAATTATTTTCGTTATCCTAGTTTCTTTATTAGTCTATGGGGTGTACCGTTTCTTTAATCCTTTTGGGGGATTAGTAGATAAAGAGGTTTCGAATTCCTATTATTATACCAGAGACAAGGAGAAGATAGTTTACAGCCCCATGGGAAATTGGTTTGAACTTGGTAAAACTGAAATGGAAGTGGATATGAGTTCTTTTCAAGTGTTGGGAATAGATTATGCAAAGGATAAAGAAAATGCTTATTTCAAATCCAGGGTTATTGATTTTGGTATTGATGTGCCTTCTTTTAGAGTCCTTGAGGGCTATGTGCCTTTGGATAAAAATCATGTGTACGTGCTGGTCGATGCCTATGCCTATCTTGACGATACTAAGGAAGGTTTCAGAATATTAGAAGATGCAGATCCCGATACCTACGAACAGTTAAACTATGATTTTGCAAGAGATAAAAATGTTATCTTCAAAAATAACAAGAAATTAACCAAGATCGATCATAGATCATTTGAAATTATAAACGGAGAGTTTTGCAAGGATAAAGATGGCATATACCATTACAAGTACCAAGAACCTTTACAAAAAGTAGATAGCATTAATGATGGAGAAGTAGTTTCCCTTACACCGTATTGTATACGAGACAACCAAAATGTGTTTTTTCATTTGGGAAGTGTAAAATACGAAGACACCGATATAATTATTAGCATTCCTTTTGAAGACCCAAAAGGGATTGTGTTTTTTGAAGAAAAAGCATGGCTTAAGGTAGGGGATAAAATGTATTTTGAAGGAGAAGTTTTTAATCAGGCCGATGCCTCATCGTTTGAAGAAGTAGCTTACGGTTATGTTAAGGATGCTAATCATGTTTTTTTTCTGGGAAAAATAATTGAAGGAGCAGATCCCGAAACTTTTAAATATAATGATAGAGATTACTTTTTTTACGATAAAAATTATGTGTACGAAGGAGGGAAAAAGACAAGAAAAAGATAAAATCCGGTACCTTTTGTAAGGTTGATCGTTATTTACGACTACTTCCTCTTAAAACTAAAAGAACAATCTTACACATGAAAAAACTATCAACACTTTTACTATTAGTGTTAGTGCTGATCTCCTGTAAGCAAGAGGTTAAATCAGACCAAACAACAGTAGTATCAGAAACTCCTAAAGAAGAAGTTACACCAGACAGATCGGGTAATTTTCCAGAAGAAATTAACGCTGTTTTTGCCGCCCATGGTGGTATCAAAGCCTTCGATACTATGAATACTCTCGTATTTGAAATGGAAAAAGAAGGCGGAAACGAAAAACATACTACTGACCTTAAATCCCGACATGCACGAATCGAATCCAATAAATTCGCCTTAGGTTTTGACGGAAAAGAAGCCTGGTTAGAACAAGATTCAGCATATTTCAAAGGAAATCCAAGATTCTATCATAACCTGATGTTCTACTTTTATGCAATGCCTTTTGTTTTGGGTGACGAAGGAGTGTTCTATGAAAAAGTTGAAGATTTACAGGTAGACGGAGTATCGTATCCCGGATATAAAATTTCTTACGGAGAAGGCGTAGGAGATTCTCCAAAGGATAATTATTTCTTGTACTATGATGCCAATTCTAAGCAAATGAAGTTTTTAGGATATACGGTTACTTTCTTTAGCAAAGAAACCAGCGAAAAAATAAGCCTGATTGAGTATGCCGACTGGAGTGATGTTAATGGTCTAATACTTCCTAAAACGTTGAAGTGGAGAGATTATAAAGAAGGAGTAGTAGGAGATGTAAAAAGCGAAAGAAACTTTGTGAATGCAACTGCTAGCAAGGATAAGCCCGCAGCTAGTCTATTTCAAAAACCAAAAGAAGAAAAGCAAGAATCTCTCTAGAGAGAACGAATAGAAGAGAAAGATAAAATGTCTATTGCTAATCGCAATAGGCATTTCTTTTTTTCATATCTATCACAAACTTTTTTTGATAAAAATAACCTTTGTATTTTGAGAATATTTCATTTAAGAAGTCTTTTTTATTGTTGGAATTGCGTATTTGTCATTTTTATAAAGGTTTTGAGGTAAAGTCCTCTTTTGTGCTCAAAAGCAAACGCAAAGAATTAGCTAATTTTATGCTTTTTATTTATTTGATTTACGAAAACGATATAGTAGCTTAAAAACGCTTTCTTTATGTATAATGAGTTAAATACCAGTACAAGAATTTTAATGGGGCCAGGGCCATCAGATGCACACCCTAGAGTATTAAAGGCCATGAGTACACCTTTGATAGGACATCTGGATCCACAATTTGTAACGATTATGGATGAGGTGAAAACCATGGTACAAGATACCTTTATCACCAAGAACCATCTCACTTTTGTTGTCTCTGCTCCAGGTAGTGCCGGTATGGAAACTTGTCTGGTTAACCTTTTAGAGCCAGGGGATGATGCTATCATTTGTATCAATGGAGTTTTTGGTGGTAGAATGGCAGATATAGCAGAACGTTGTGGAGCTAATGTATACAAAATAGAAAAAGAATGGGGTACTGTGGTAACCCCAGAAGATGTAAAGAAGGCTTTGGAAAAATGTCCCAAACCAAAATTGTTGGCTTTGGTACATGCCGAAACTTCTACGGGAGCATTACAACCTCTTAAAGAAATTAGTGATCTTGTGCATAATGCAGGTGGTTTGTTGATGGTAGATGCGGTAACCTCGTATTGTGGAGTAGAGCTTAAAGTAGATGAATGGGATGTAGATGCGATTTATACGGGTACACAAAAATGCCTAAGTGCTCCTCCGGGTTTATCTCCAGTAAGTTTTTCGGATAGAGCAGTCAAGGCATTAGAAAATAGAAAAACCAAAGTGCAAAGTTGGTTTTTGGATTTGAGTTTGGTAAAAAACTATTGGGGAGGAGCCAAGCGCGCTTATCACCATACGGCACCTGTATCTTCGGTATATGCGCTTAGAGAATCGCTTAGAATTGTTCTGGAAGAAGGATTGGAAAATCGTTGGAAACGACATCAGGAGGTACATCAGGTATTGAAAAGCAAGTTAGAAGCACTTGGATTTAAATACCTGGTAGAAGAACCGTATCGATTACCAAACCTGAACTCTGTTTTCTTACCCGAGGGTAATGACGAGGGGTTAATACGATCAAAATTGTTGAATGAGTATAATATTGAAGTTGGAGGAGGACTTGGTGCTTTTGCAGGTAAGATTTGGCGAGTAGGAATTATGGGGGAAAGTTGTACCCTTAATCATGTCAATATGTTGGTAAGTGCGTTAGAAGATATGAAAGAGTTTAAAAAAGGATAAGTCGGATAGTAGAAGTGCTGATTGGGTTATATCGAATGCTTTTTGTAGTAATTCACCAATAAAGCCACTACATAACTATAGGTTTCTATACCATCTGGTTGATTGTTGGCTTTTAGATAACTATCGTAGGTGCTTTTAAAAATGGGTTCTAAAGGATTTTCATAAGATTCCCAGAACTCGTTAACCTCTCGATAGTTTTTTCTGATTCCTGGTCGCAGTTCCTCTATGAGGCAAATGGCTTTTTCCTCATTTCGTAAATAAAGATCATTGATGCAGAATTTTAGTGCAAATGTAGTTCCACTGTATTTAAAATAATCATCATCATAGTTTATTGTGGTCAAAGCGGCTAGAAAGTTAGCTTCGTTTTCTTTGGCAAAACCAATTTGATGTGCTTCTTCATGGCAGCTGGTAGTCGGAGCTTTGTAGTTTAAAATAAGTCCATTAACCTGTGCCTCGTTGGTAATGGGATTGAGATATCCACTAAACCCCATATAGGTAAGTGGAATGCTCAACAAAGAAGTTTTAATGCTTTTTGGGTTATATGCATTCAACTGTGGTAACAAGGTTTGCAATTGTTGATACGCCGGCACCGTTTTTTGAAAAATCTCATCCTTCGTATAGGGCATTGCAATGGACAAAGAGTCGTTGGGTTCTAATTTGGTATGAAATCGATTTGCATGTGTTATAAGATTTTCCGTCACCGAAATTAGTTCTTGCTCCGTGTACTGATCTTCAATGTCTATAATTTCATGAAGTGGTAACCTGTAATAGTTCATTCCCCATAATAAGTGGAAACAAGCATATACTACCGACAAAGTTGCACCAATATCTAAGAGCACTTCTTTCCAAAGTATCTTTTTTGTGAATACTTTTCGGATCAAAAAACGAATTAATAATACGATCAATACAGCATATAATACATCTCCAAAAGAGAAAGGGATCCAACCAAAAACATATCTCAACGCTTTGGAGGTATATACAAAAACTCCATTACTGTACACACTTTCTATAAGCTCAGGGAAAAAAGAAATTACTTTAATCAGTAGTATCTGGACCGGTAAGAATAAAGTAAGATAAAGTTTGGTTTTGGATTGCATTCGATAAATATATAATAGAACGATAAATCTACAACATTTAATATATCATTATGTTTAAGATTATCTTAATATAGTACATTTGCGAAAAGACAAAATACTCATGAATTCAGAAATAAGAAACTTAGAACCTAAAGTACTTTGGGATAAATTTGCAGATCTTAATGCGGTTCCCAGGCCCTCAAAAAAAGAAGAACGTGTTATTGCCTTTATGACAGCGTTTGGAGAATCTCTTGGTTTGGTTACAGAGGTCGATAAAGTTGGAAATGTACTGATCAAAAAACCAGCAACACCTGGCCTGGAAGATCGAAAAACTGTGGTGATGCAGTCGCATCTAGATATGGTACACCAAAAAAATGCGGATACGGATTTTGATTTTGATCAACAAGGCATTGAAATGTATGTAGATGGAGATTGGGTGCGTGCAAAAGGTACAACCTTGGGTGCAGACAATGGATTGGGAGTAGCTACGATTATGGCGATTCTTGAGTCCAAAGATATTGAACACCCAGCTATAGAGGCGTTGTTCACCATTGATGAAGAAACAGGAATGACTGGTGCTATGGGATTAGAAGGTGGATGGTTGAAAGGTGATATTTTGTTGAATTTGGATACCGAAGAAGATGATGAAATAGGAGTAGGATGTGCAGGAGGAATTGATGTTACTGCCCAAAGAACCTATCAGGAAGAAGATGTTGCTGAAGGTAAAATAGGGTATACTATTGCCATTACAGGACTTAATGGTGGACATTCTGGGATGGATATTCATAAAGGATTGGGTAATGCCAATAAAATTATGAACAGACTATTATTTGAAGGTTTTGAAAATTTCGGTTTGCAAGTGAGTGCTATAAAAGGAGGGAGCTTACGAAATGCAATTCCTAGAGAAAGTTTTGCTACGATTGTGGTCGATGGGATACAGGAAGAAGCTTTTGTTTTTGAAACCGAACAATTAGTTCAAACCATTCAAAAGGAACTGGCCATAACAGAACCGAATTTGAAGATCGAAATTAAAAAGACAGATCTTCCTGAAAGTGTAATGGAATTGGGAGTTCAAGAAGGAATATTGAAAGCATTGTATGCGGCGCATAATGGAGTGTACACCATGAGTGCTTCGATCACTGATTTGGTAGAGACTTCAAATAACATCGCCAAAGTTTCTATAGGAAATGGAAAGGTGGTTATCGAATGTTTAACCAGAAGTAGCGTTGAGTCTTCAAAAATTGATTTGGTGAACAAGTTAAGAGCGACTTTTGAATTAACAGGGTGCGAGGTAACCACAAGTGGAGATTATCCGGGTTGGGCACCAAATATGGATTCACCAATTTTAAAAGTTCTTGACCAATTGTATCAGGATATAAACGGAGAGAAAGCCCATGTTGCCGCTTGTCATGCCGGTTTAGAATGTGGGATATTGGGACAGAATTATCCTAATTTGGATATGATTTCTTTTGGCCCTACCATTCTGGGAGCACATTCTCCGGATGAGAGAGCGAGTATATCTTCGGTACAAAAATATTGGAAGTTTGTAAAGGAGATTCTAAGTCATATTCCTAAAAACTAAAGCATAAAAAAACATCCCGATCAATCGATCGGGATGTTTTTTTATATCACTTTTTCAATGTTTATTGCGCTGCTCCAGGAGCTTTGTCTCTAATACCTACTAACTCAAGTTCGAAAATTAAATCAGAGTTAGGTGGAATCGCACGAGCACCTCTTTCTCCATATCCTAAATGAGAAGGGATGAATAAAACGGCTTTATCTCCAATATTCATTTGTTGAGCCCCTTCTTTGAATCCAGGAATCATTTGTGCATCTGGAGAATACGGCATAGGAATCGGCGCATATCCTCTAGGATCTGCGGCTCTTCTTTCATCAAATATGCCTAATTCTTCAGCTTTTTCACGGATATTGGTGTCAAACGCCTTACCGTCTGTAAAGTATCCAGCATAATTGATGTTTACAATATCAGTAGGTTTTGGTTTTTGACCATTTTCTTCTTTGTGAACAAATAAAATTTCTAAACCACTATCTAACTTTGTTGCTTTTTCTTTTAAAGTCTCGAAGTTGGCGGCAATTTCTTTAGCTTTTGCTTCTGCTTTTCGCTCTTTTTCCTCTTCTTCTTCTTTGATTTGTTGTAGCTTGTCTGTGAATATATCTGCTGCTTTGAAATTTTTAGCTTCTTTTCCTTTTCTAAGAATATTCACCTCTAGCATTTTAATTTCACTTTTTGGCTTATCTCTTTGTCCGGTTTCTGCTACTCCAATGCTATCGATTACATCTTGCCCCACAACTACTTCACCAAAAACAGTATGTCTTCCGTTTAACCAAGGCGTATCCTTTAGGGTAATAAAAAACTGACTGCCATTAGTGTTTGGTCCAGAGTTGGCCATCGATAAAATTCCTTTTGATTTGTGAGTAAGAGAATCTACGATTTCATCCGGGAATTTATAACCTGGATCTCCAGATCCTGTACCAAGAGGATCTCCTCCCTGAATCATAAAATCTTTGATGACACGGTGAAAAACTACACCATTATAGAATTGTTTTCCTAGGTAAGAACTATCTACCATAGTATTAGTTCCTTCGGCTAGAGAAACAAAATTTGCTACGGTTAGCGGAGTTGCATCATAGTATAGTTTAGCAACGGCGGTACCTTGGTTGGTAACGATTTCGGCATAGACTCCTTCAGGTAATTCAGGATATTTTTCTTTGCAGCCCACTAAAGTAATAGCAATAATAGCTAAGAATAAGAGATTTAATTTTTTCATTTTTAGGTTTAATTAATTTTCTGTTGTTGATTCTTTTGTGATTTTATGTAAAGTTACCTCACTCATTAACGGAATATTTGTCCCAATCTTATGATTGTCTCCATAATATCCATACGCTTGATACGAAGGGAATAAAAAAGTAACTACTTCTCCTTCCTTCATTAATTTCAATCCTTCCCGCAATCCGAGGAAAAGTTCTTCTTTATCAATGTAATAAGTTACTGTGTCTAGTTCGGTCTTCGAATAAATGAGGTTTCCGTTTAAGTCTTTGATGTCGTAATTGAAATTTACGATATCCCCAAATTTTGGAGTTTTTTTGGATACTGTGTCTTTCTTGTTGTAGTAATACCAAAAGCCACCTTCAGAAGTGATATATTCATTCAGCGTGTCATTATCCATAATTTTTTTGATAAGACCTTCTTCTTTTGCAGCAAGTTGCTTGTTTCTTGTAATCGATTCAGAAATAAATGAACCTGATTTTACACTCACAGGTCTACGAGCTTCCTGAGTTTTACAAGAGGAAAATACTATCAAAAAGCCAAAGATATATAGTACTAATTTCATGGATTCAGGAGGTTTTTATATGACGGTAAGATACTAATAAATTTCTCAACAGTTTCTGATAAAGAAAGATTACTTTTTCCTCCTGCGGCGTTGTGGTGCCCTCCACCTTCAAAATGATCTCTAGAGAATTCGTTGACCGAAAAATCTCCTTTTGAACGCAAAGAAATCTTAATGATTCCCTCGGTTTTATTCTCTATAAAAATAGCCGCAAATTTTACCCGTTCAATAGACAAGCCTATGTTAACGAACCCTTCCGTATCTCCTTTTTTGAAATTGTGTTGATCCAACTCTGCTTGCGAAAGTGAAATATAAGCGGTATTATATTCGGATAATACCTTGAGGTTTTTAAGAGCTACGCCTTTTAATTGCAATCTTGACAAGGTATTCGTATCGTAAATGTTTTCATGTATAGCGGTATTATTAGCGCCCCGATCTATCAAATCGGCAACAACTTTGTGCGTAACGCTTGTCGTAGATCGGAATCGGAAAGATCCAGTATCGGTCATTATACCTACATAAATACAAGTGGCCAGTTCTGGAGTGATTTTATCCAGGTCATCCAGTTTTTGAATGAAGTGATACACCATCTGGCATGTAGAACTCATCGTAACATCGCTATATACAAATTGCGCATAGTCATCTGGTTGTTGGTGATGATCGATCATTACAAATATGGCTTCAGCAGAGGATAAGCTCTCTTGCATTTCGCCACTTCTAGATAGGTGATTGTAATCGAGAGTGAAAATCATTTCTGCTTCTCTTATCTTTGTTTGTACGGTTTCGGTATCGCAATTGTATTTTAAGATGTTTTCTTCTCCAGGAACCCACTTCAAAAAGTCCGGGTATTCATTGGGCATGATTACGGTGCTGTTATGACCCAAAGAGGAAAGATAATGATGTAAACCCAAAGAAGAACCTATTGCATCACCGTCAGGGTTTTTATGTGCGGTGATTACAATGTTTTTTGGGGTGCTTAAAAGCTGTTTTATTTCTTGAATATTCATAGATCAGCGAATATACGATAAATAATATTTTGGTAATATTAGATCAATTAATTTTGTAGGAATTCTTAAAATGAAGTAATGAAAAAACTGGGTTTAACGATCTTTTTGTTCGCAATAACTATCCAATTTGGTATTGGGCAGCATAAAGAGTTGGATAGTCAAGCTGATTTTGTGATTGCATTTGGTAGCTGTAACAAACAGAATAATCCACAGCCTTTTTGGGAAGGAATTCTAAAACAAAATCCTAATGTATTCATTTGGGGAGGTGATAACGTCTATGCGGATTCTGATGATATGAGCAAAATCAAAAGCGATTATGCTATACAGAACTCAAACAAAGGGTATCAAAAATTAAAAAAATCGGTACCCATTATGGGAACTTGGGATGATCATGATTTTGGTAAAAATGATGCTGGCGTAGAATGGGAGAAAAAGAAAGAGAGTCAACAATTGTTTTTAGATTTCTTTGGTGTGCCTAAAAATGATCCAAGAAGATCACAAGAAGGGGTTTACACTTCAGAAGTGATTGAAATAGAAAAAGGAAGTATAAAGGTAATTACTTTGGATACACGTTATTTCAGATCTCCTTTACAAAGAGACTTTTCTGAAGAAAGACGTTATATGCCCTATGATAATGATGAGGGAACAGTTCTGGGAGAAAAACAATGGCAATGGCTAGAACAAGAACTTGAGAATAACTTTTCTGATTTTTTGGTGATTGTAAGTAGTATTCAGTTTTTATCATGGGAGCATGGATTTGAAACATGGGGAAACTTTCCTCACGAAGTAAAAAAACTTAAGGATTTACTAGTTAAAAAAGGAGTAAGAAATGCGATCATTTTGAGTGGAGACCGTCATATCTCAGAGTTTTCTATGGCCAATATCGAAGGGTTAAAATATCCATTGATTGATTTTACTTCTAGTGGGCTTACGCATTCGTATTCCAATTATACAGGAGAGCCTAATCAATATCGGGTAGGAAGAGTCATTTCTTCAACCAGCTACGGAGTGTTAAAATTTGATCTGGACGCTTATACGGTTACTATGCAGATGGTAGGGGATAATAATATTGTTTTACAGGAATATAAAAAGCAATATCCCAAAGATTAGATTTTGAACGTAGAGACCTAAGAACGATACTTTCTTATAATAATTCTTGTTTTTGAAGCTTTTATAGCTACTTTTGCACAAAAATTTAAAAACCGGATTTTTCCGTTAATTAATGTAAACCTGCTTCTACTTTCAGAAGTTGACAATAAAAAAATATACAATGGCAACAAACAGAACTTTTACAATGCTAAAACCGGATGCGGTAAGAAAAGGATATATCGGAGCGATCCTTGAACAAATTACAGCATCAGGATTTAGAATTGTGGCTATGAAATTGACTCAGCTTACTACCAATGATGCAAAAGAATTTTATGCGGTGCATAAAGAGCGTCCTTTCTATGGAGAGTTAGTAGAATATATGACAAGTGGTCCTATTGTAGCAGCTATTTTAGAAAAGGAAAATGCTGTAGAGGATTTTAGAACTTTAATCGGAGCTACTAATCCTGAAGAAGCTGCAGAAGGAACTATTCGTAAAAAATATGCGACATCGATAAGCGAAAACGCTGTACACGGAAGTGATAGTGATGAAAACGCTGCTATAGAAGGTGCTTTCCATTTTTCTGGAAGAGAGCAATTCTAAACGATATACTAGAATAAAAAAGGCTGTCCTACGACAGCCTTTTTTTGTTGTTATACTTTTTCTTTTACTTGTTTGGGCATACCGTCTTTATGTAATAGAATGCCTACCGTTTTCATTCTAAAATAGGCTTCAGACATGTAGAGATATCCATTGTGAACTCCTTGTTGGCCCCAAGAGTTTTTGATCTTATAATAGACTTTACCTTTTTTATCGACTCCTTTTCCTACAATGTGCATCAGATGATCATCTGTAGTATTGTAGTTTTCGAATTCTTTTTGACGAGATTCAGGAGTTACAACCTCTTCTTTACTATATTTTTTAAAAGCATCTTTCTTTTCCTCTTCCTTACTCAAAATGGCTAATCCACTTTTTTGAGAAAACCCTACTTCGCTTACATCTCCATCCCAAGCCACGGTGTATCCTTCTTTTAGGGCATGATCTACTACTTGTTGTAATTCATCTAGTGGAATGTTGTAATATACCCCGTTTGAAAAGTTATCCGGGATTTCCAATATAAAACTACTATACACTGGATGATGTGTAAAAGAAGTCAGGGTGATATAGTTCTTGGTGTCGATGCCTAATTCCTTGGCAAATTCCTGAGGAGTATATGTTTTGTTATTATAAGTGAAAGATGTTGGCTTTTCTCCCAGGTAGATGTCCAACATAGCTTCATAACTTTTCCACCATTTATCTGATAAAATTTGATTTTCTACAGCATTATCAACCATATTGGTAAGTAGCTGAATTAATTCGCTGTGATCGTGACGATCCGCTTTAGCAGAGGTAAATCCTGTATAGGTTGGATTAGGTACTATCCCATATTTCTGAATAGAATTCATAACATCGTGTGCCAGCGCTCCTTGACTAAATTGTGCCTTACCCTGTCGTAAGATATAGTTTCTGGCTTTATCCAGATAGGTATTTCGTACCTGATATAACTCTGATAGATTGTGCATCCCTTTGCCTAATCGAGCCACTTCAGATTCAATAAAAGAAGTAGTAGAAAAACTCCAGCAAGTACCCGTTTTTCCTTGACTTATTACTGGATTGCACTCATACGAGACTTGATCTGTTATGGTGTAATCTGGATGTATTTCTTGTGCGTACCCAACAAGAGAGAGTGTAAGGCATGCAATAAATGCGAAACGTTTCATTGTATTGTGATTTGTGAGTGAGTAATGTACAAGAAATTCTGTAATTATAAAATTGAAATGTGTTAATTACCAGAAGACTCTAAAGCTAAGATTAGGAGTAATACCCAAAGAAACTACATCTGCACTAATAAACTGATTATTTAGCGAGTTTGTAGTTCTGATTTCTCTATTCAATAAATTCTCTCTGTCGTAGAGGTTAAGTACAGATAATCCTAATCTGTATTTTACCGAAGAGTTAGCTTTTAATTTAAAATCATAGATTGCCGAAAAGTCTAACCTATGATATATCGGTAGGGTATTACTGTTGATTTCTCCAAACTCTAAAACCACAATATCTCCTGAGTCATCAACCCCAGATATGTTGGTAAAGGCTTTACCTGTATGCCAGAGCCAACCTAAAGAAAACTGAAAGTTTTTGATTTTATAAAATTGAGACCATTTTACGGTGTGCTCGATATTCCAATTGCCCGGAAAAAACTCATTGTTATTTACATCATCAAATCGGTTACGCGTATTTATAAAGGAATAACTCACCCAGGTTTTGTAGTTTCTAAACCTTTTTTTGATGAAAATATCCATTCCAAATACTCTGCTTTCTCCATTATGGTAGGTATTATCTACCGGATTAATAAAACCGGCGGTAAGCGAGGTAATGTTGTCAATTTGTTTGTAGTACCCATCAACATCTATGTACCATCTGTTTTTTCGAAAACTAGAACCAAGAGTGAACTGATAACTAGTCACTACAGGAAATTCATCATTGTCAGATAAGGTCCATACTTGATTTTCCAGAGATAAATTGCTTACCACAGATTCTTGGATCTGACTAGCAGCTTGACTCCTGTACTCTGCGCTAGTGTTGATGGTCCAGTGTTTACTTAAATATTTTTGCACAAACACTCGGGGTTCAATAAATGATTCATCTAATTCTGCATATTGATTAAAACGCAACCCTGCAGATATGAAAATGTTCTTAGGGTCCTCGTATTTATATTCAGAATAGAAAGAATGAGTGTTTAAGAAACGATCATCTTCATCCAAAATCAGTTCGTAACTAGGGGTAGAGGTGACAAAAGCAAATCGGATATCGTTGTTAGAAAATTGATAGCCTGCCGATAGACTCTGATATTCTGTAAACTTATAATCCAAATTGAATTGCCCTCCAAAATCCCGAATACTATTTTTCTTGCTTTCGATTTCAGTGATAGCTCCAAGATCTCTGGTAATGAATTGATAATTTAATAGGTATCTGGTATAGTATCCATTCACATCTAGGAAGAGATGATCTCCATACTGGCTTTTCCAGCGAATGTTATATCCCTCATTTTCGGTTACCAAATCATCACTTAGAGATTCTACACCATCACTTCTTCTAAAATCGAGGTCATTTTTATTGTAAATAGTGTTGATCTCGATATGTTGGTTTTTTGAAGGCTGAATAATAAGATTAGCATTGTAATCGGCATAGAAAAAATCATTGTCTTCTTCATCCAAAGGTGTGGTTTCTGCAATTTGAGTATTCTGAAACACCCGATCCGAAAGTTGATTATAGGTAAAGGTTTCTAAAACATCGGTATATGATCTTCTTCCGGAAATTTGGAGAGATATTTTGTCTTTTACGATTGGAGTGGTAATGATGGCATCTGCATTGATCATGTTGATCCCAGCACCACCAGAGAACCGATCGGCTACTTTATTTTCAGAACTGATATCGATAACACCGGCAATTCGATCCCCATATTTTGCACTCACCCCACTTTTTGAGAAATTTACTTCTTTGGCGACGTAAGGATTGAAAGCAGATAACATACCAAAAAAATGTCCTTGGTTGTAGGTTTTTATACCGTTCCAAAGAATAAGGTTTTGGTGGGGTGTGCTTCCTCTTACAAATAAACCTGAAGCCGTTTCGTTGGGATTATTTACTCCAGGGGTAAGCTGTACGGTTTGAAGTATGTCTGGTTCTGTTCTACCGGGGAGTACCTCTACATTGTTGAGGTCAATATTAATGACTTTTTTGTTTTGAGTAATTCCTTTGGCCAGATATTCCTGGATCAGTACTTCTTCTAGCTCTTCCTCTTTCGCCCGACTCAAATATATATGGATACAATCTCCATCGATAAAAGAAGCTGTTTTTAGCACTGTTTGCCTAAAACCGGGTGCACTGATAAGGGTAACAGAATTGAATGGAATTTCGGGATGCTCAAAATAACCATTTTCATCAGTAGTTGTATTGAGTCGCAGCGCTTTGAAGAAAACTCCAATGTTTTTTAAGGGTTTTTGTTCTTCGTCAAAAACATATCCACAAATGCTAAGATTGTCTTTTTTGCCATAGGATCTGATGGTGACAAAATTGGCTCCAGTCTTTTCAAATTTTAATTGGGATTGTTTGCTGATTTCTTGTAATACTTGATCCAAAGATGTGGTAGAAGTAATATCAAGAGATACCTCTTTGTTGGCGATCAAATTATCGATAAAAGAGAATTTTACCTGATAATGTTCTTCTATTATGGGAAGTGCTTCAGATAGGGGAGTGCTTTTTAAAGCAGCAGTAGTTGTTCTTTCTTGAGAAAAAACAGAGATATTCCACAAAAAAATACATACACACAAAAATCTAATCATGCTTTTATTTTTCTAGCACCACGGTATTTCCATCTTCCGATATGGTGTAGTCCATGCCTAAGGTACTAAAAACTGTTCTAAGCGCCACTTCCTTATTATTATTAGGAAATGTACCCGTATAAATGGTGGTTAGATCAATATTAGAGGAGTTGATTTGTATGTTGTATTGTTCTTCTAATTCTTTAAAAACATATTTCAGAGGGATACTTCTAAAAGAGCTTGTATTGCTTAACCATGTAGGCTCTGCTCCAGTAAAAGTCCAGTTTTCCGGAGTATTTCCATAGTTTCTATATGCCTTCCCAGCGGTAAGTATTTCTGTATAATTTTTATTCACCACGCTTACTTTTCCCTCATAACAATTTACCTCAAAGAGAGCATTGTGAGACTGAACATTGAATTGGGTTCCTAATACAGAAACTTCTCCGTTTTTTGTGGATACCGTAAATTTACTTCCTTTGGTAACTTTAAAAAATGCTTCCCCTTCCAAAGAAACAAGGCGGGTGTTTTTCCAATTGTCCTTATCAAAACTGGCCTTGGATTTTGCATTTAATATCATTTCAGAGCCATCAGGTAACTGTACGGTTAATGTTTCACCATATTGGGTGGCAAAATCATCCTTAGGTCCAAATAAAAATATCCCAAATATGATAGCGATAGACGCAGCCACAGCCATATAAGGTAACAGTTTGATTACTGTACCTTTTTTCTTTTTATTAGTAGTGTTTTCTCGTTTAGACTTCAAAGCGATGAGTTCTTTTTCAACATCATACGTCTTAAGATCAAGAGCATCTGCACCAGCCATTATTTTGGCATAGTACTGATATTCCGGATGCTTCTTAAACGCCTTGAGTTCCTCTTCAGAAAGCTCTCCGCTTACCCATCTGGCTAAGAAAAAATCATCTTTTTTATCATCAAACATAACTTCTGTCTATATAATATGAACGCATTAACTTTAAATTACCCTACCACTATTTTGAAAAAAATAATCTAACTACTTGTTTTATTATGAATTACAGCTACCATCATAACCTGATTTGACCAGTATTGTTGTGTGTTTTATATATTTCCTAATGTTTTTCGTAATGTGCCCAAGGCTTTATGCATTAATTTTTCAATGGCCTTTACAGAAACTCCTGATAGTTCAGCAATTTCTTTATAGGTTTTTTTATCGATCCTACTCAACAAAAATACCTCACGTTGTCTTTCGGGTAATGAAGCAATAGCTGCTTTTAGTTTTTCCATGTACTCCTTTTCCAAAGCAATAAACTCTGGAGACTCGTGATTGATATCTGATTTTCGCTGAGTTACATAATCCTGGTATTTAAATTTTACCTTTTGATGTCTTGTAATACTAATCCCCAAATTGGTTGCAACGGTGTATACATAACTTTTGGCTTTGTCTATCGATACATTAGCACAGTTATTCCATAATTTAATAAAAGCATCCTGTACAATATCTTCTGCTTGATCAAGATCTCCAAACTTATAATACAGATAGTTCCTTAAAAGTTTGGAATGACTTTTAAAGAAATTATCAAATACCTTTTCGTTACATGTAGAATTTTTATTGTCAGACATCTGGGGTGGATATAGATGAGGTCAAATCTAGATTTTTTTTCTAAGCTATCAAAAAAATATCAAGAAAGACGGGTAGGGTATACCTTTTTACACTCGTTCTATTCTTGTTATAACATTTCAAATCTCAATTGAGCATTCGCATAAATCTAGAACTTAATTTAAAAATTAAAATGAAAAATCTTAAAAATGTAATTTACCTATTATTTGGGCTATTGGCTTTGGTATCATCTTGTGAAGATATTGAAGAAAATGACTGTCTGCAATTATCTTTTACACAAGATGGAAAAGAGTTGTTTGCCGATTTTGATGGAATCAATGACCTCGACGTATACGAATGGTTTGTTGATGATCAATTGGTAGAAACCGAAAGTCTTCAAAACGAAAGAGATAATAAACTCGATCTTAGTTCCTATAATCCCGGAACGTATACCGTATGTATAAAAGCTGAAACAGAAACTTGTCCAGAGGGCGTTGAATTCTGTAAAGAAATCACAATTGAAGAACCTGACGGGAATGAGGACTGTCCTTCACTTGCTTTTACCTTAGAAGGTGGAGTAGCTACTGCTAGTTTTGAAGGTATTGATGAAATCGATGTTTATGAGTGGTTTGTAGACGGGCAAGTAGTAGAAACCGAAAGCAATCAAAATCAAGATAGAGATAATAAACTGGATTTGAGCACATACAACCCAGGTGAATATAATGTATGTATTAAGTTCGAATCCCCGGAATGTCCACAAGGTGTCGAATTCTGTAAAGTTGTGGTGATAGAAGACGATAATACAGGAGGAGATAATTGTCCGGATTTATCTTTTATAGAAGAAGGAACCCTTCTTTTCGCGAGCTTTCCAGGAATTGATCAATTAGATGTTTACGAATGGTTCGTAGATGGTCAATTGGTAGAGACCGAAGATCTTCAAAGTCAGGAAAGAGATGATATGCTGGATTTAGGATCTTACAATCCTGGAACATATGAAGTATGTATTAAAGCAGAAACCAATGAGTGCGCTCAAGGCACAGAATTTTGCTTAGAAGTGGTTATTCCTATGCCGCAACCAGTAGATTGTAACGCTTTCAATATTATATACGCTTCTAGTGGAAATAGAGAATTTGTGGCTCGTAATCCTCTGGTTCCTCTTGTAGATCCAAGTACTGTGGTCTGGACTATTGATGGTAATCAAGTACCGTCTAATTCTCCTACGGGTAATTTTATCATTTTGGATGATCATCTTACTCAACCTGGTAAGTATGAAGTATGTTACAAAGGAGAATCACAAGATTGTGGAACTTTGGAGAAATGTATTGAAGTAGACTTTTTAGCACTTTAGATTACCGTAATCTTAGGTTTAAGAAAGCCAAAATTTTAAAAGAGACAGCAAATTTGCTGTCTCTTTTTATTGTTGTAAACGCTTGTTTTTTATGGCTTTGATGTTTTGTTTTTAATTTTTTTAGGGAAAATACCCTCACAGGGGGTAGGGTGTTTTTTAAAACAGGCGTTTCACTTATAGAGCGGCTGTAAAGCCATTCACAACAAGTAACCCTAAAATTATTTACGATGAAAAAAATTAGTATTTGGTTGATAACAGTTTTTGCTATGATGTTAACATTTACTTCTTGTGAGGTAAATGAAGAATTTGAAACCTGCCCAGAAATTAATCTGGAAATCGAAAACGAACCAGGTAGCGCTGTATACAGATTTATTGCTCAGCTAGATGAGTTAGAAGATATTCGATTTACTTGGACGGTAGACGACGAAGAAATAGCAACAGGGAATATTGATAATATTATTGGTCAAATCTTAGATTATAGATTTGAGCCAGGTAAACATACGGTTTGTGTGAAGGTGGCAAGTGACGATTGTCCGATACAAGTTTGTAAAGAAATAGATGTAGTAAGAGATGAAACTGATCCATGCCCAGATCTTTTCTTTGAGAGCAGAACCCACGAAAAGCCATCCACATATAAATTCATCGCTGATTTTGAAGGAATAGAACGTTTGGATTACGGATGGTACATCAATGGAGAGTTGGTAGAAGATTCATCACCAAATGAGCGTAACTATTTAATCTGGGATTTTGAAGAGCCAGGAGTATACGAAGTATGTATTAAGACAGAAACCGACGAATGTCCTGAAGGAGCTTCTTATTGTAAAGAAATTAGAGTTGAAGAATCTGATTTGGCTTGTCCAGAAGTATTCTTTAGAAAAGAAATGGAGCCAGGTACCGATGGAACCTATGTTTTTGAAGCAGTGATCGAAGGTGCAGATGAGGTGAGTGAAATCCTATGGTATGTAAACGATCAGCAAGTAGAGAACGCTACAGATCAACAAGAAGGATCTAGAGTATTGGTACAGGAATTCGGACCAGGAGTATACGAAGTATGTTTAAAAGTAACAACACCAGATTGTCCTGATGGAGTGGTATACTGTAAAGAGATTAGAGTAGGTCAAAGCTGTCCAGAATTGAGTTTTGAAGCCGAAAGAGATGGTGATAACCTTGCGTATTACTTCTATCCAAGATACTTTGATGGTATCGAAGAAACTCCAATAAGTTGGTCAGTAAATCAGGATTTTGTAGGAACCACGCAAGGACACGATGAACCATTTTACTTCCAGTTTGCACCAGGTAGATATGAAGTTTGTATGCTAATAGAGACCGAAGATTGCCCAGAGGGAGTTTCTTTCTGTAAAGTGATCGAAATCGATTATGACTGTCCAGAACTATTCTTCGAAATGGAGCAAGAAGGTGATACACCAGGGTATAACTTCTATGCAAGCTTTGATAGAATGCAAGACACTTCGTATGAGTGGACGATTAATGGAGAAGTAGTAGACAGAGAAATCGTAGATAGTAACGAAGAAAAAGATGACTATCTGTACTATCAGTTTGGAGCAGGTACCTATGAGATCTGTATTATTGCCGAGACACCAAACTGTCCGCAAGGAGTAAGATATTGTAAAACACTAGTAATAGAATAAAGAAATTTAAAATTAAACGTCGATAAGATAGGTTTAGTTTAGGTTAGATTAATTAGGTTGATCCCCAGGAGAACGGCAACTTCTTCTGGGGATTTTTTTATGGTAAAACAATACGATCTTCAACTAATGCCTTGTTGAATAGCGGACGTTTTTTATATTGTAAACAAAATTTTATACTTTCAAGGTATATAAGTGATAGGAACAAAGGGGGTAGGGTAAATGATTTTCAAAGCGTTATATTTATATAAGACACTTTTATTTTGAAGATAATCAAGACATATTTCAAAACATTGGCGCTAATTTTTTTAGTATTAGCAAGCTCATGTGTAGATGATGATTCCTTTTTTCCTGAAGAAAGAGGAGAGATTACATCCTCTATTGCATTGGTTACGTTGCTTAACCAATTAGTAAGTACCCCAGGAGTTTCTGAAGATAATTTATGTTTCTCATTTCAGTATCCTATTGTTCTGGGATTCAATAACGATTCAAGTATTCGGATCAACGATTTTCAAGGATTAGTTGATGCGATCTCAGGTCAAAGCGGAAATTTTAATATTACAGGATTAGCATTCCCGGTAACCCTTCAATTTGGAACGAATACAAGTCCTGTTACTATCCAAAATGAAGCAGGGTTAATCGAAGTGTTAAGAGAGTGCGAGCTCGGAACCTTTAGGGATGAATTTAATGCGTTGTTTAGACAATGCTTCAAATTTGATTATCCAATTACGGTAATTAATAGCCAAAATTCAGAAGTTACCATAGAAAATCAGGAAGCTTTTGTAGGATTTCTTGTAGATCAAGGAGGTACTTATCAACCTAATTTCAAGTTTCCAATCAATGTGTTAGTGGGGCCTGATTTGGTCTCCGAAACAGTTTCTTCTTATTTTGAATTTTATAACATCATCAACAGTTGTGTGGGATGTCCCAATATTCGTTTTGAAATTCGGTCAGTTTCTGATACGCTGTACGAAATCGTTACTAATTTCGAAATTCTTAACAATTTTCAAATTTCTCTAAAGATTAATGGAGAAGTGGCATCGAATGCAATTCTGGATGGAAATATATTCAGTCAAGAATTCACACCAGGAACTTATGAAGTTTGTGTAAAAGTGGTGTCTCCAGATTGCCCAGAAGGGAAAGAAGCTTGCCAAACCCTTGTGGTACAAAGCAGATGCCCTAATCTTGGATTTACTTTTGAGCAGGAGCAGGGGACTTTTCAGTATAACTTCACGGCAAATTTCGAAGGGATCAGCGATACCCAATACAATTGGGTGGTTGATGATCAGGTGATCGAAGAAAATGATGGTGGCGCCCAGGGTGATAATAATTTTGTATTTCAATTTACTCCTGGAGCACATCGAGTGTGTATTTCTACAGAAACGCCATTGTGTCCACAAGGAACAGAATTTTGCCAAGATATTATCGTATGCCCAGAATTGTTCTTTACCGCAGAACAAGAAGGAAATACAAATACCTATGTATTCAATGCTGATTTCTTAGGAATAGAGCAAGTTACTTATCAATGGATCATCGATAACGAACCTCTGGAGACCGATGGAGGAGTTACCGGTGATAATACATTTACATTTCAGTTTACACCAGGTACTTATGAAGTTTGTATTGAGAGTGAAATCGTAGGATGCGAGCCTGTTCCAAAGTTTTGTGTAACAGTAACTGTGCCCTAAAAGACTTAGATTCTCATAAAAACCTAGTGCTATAATTCCTGTTATGTTAATGTAAGGAAGTAATAATTCTCAATCTCGTAATTCTTATCGAGAACCCTATAAACATTACATTCTTGTTATGGTTTTCGATACCTTTGTAGTAGGAAAAACAAAGAAATTATGAGATATCACACCAGAAAAGTTGTAAAGCCTGGAGATTTAAACCCTAACGAAACCTTGTTTGGAGGTCGATTACTGGAATGGATAGACGAAGAGGCCGCCTTGTATGCCGTAATACAGCTAGAGAATAAAAGAGTAGTTACCAAGTTCATGTCTGAAATCAATTTTGTGAGCTCTGCGGTACAAGGAGATATAATAGAAATAGGTATGGATGTGGTAAAGTTTGGTCGGACGTCTCTGATACTAAAGTGCACTGTTCGTAACAAATTAACCAGAAAAACCATAATTCATGTAGAGAATATCACCATGGTAAATTTGGATGAAAACGGAAAACCAACACCCCACGGTAAAACCAAAATAGAATACGTAAAGGATCGATTAGCGCAAAACTAATTTTTTAATGAGTTCTCTACCTAACTCTTCATTAAGATTGGTGATTATTTTTTGAGTACCATAGCTCAATTCTTCTCGTAATACAGATGAGTTTAATTGCACGAATAAGGTATTGCGCTCTAACTTTATATTTTGAGTATAATTCATAATAGCAGGTCCCATAACTTTTGCCCATACTTCTTTGGCATTAACTTTGTCTAACCCTTTTTGCAAGTTGTTGTCGGTGACAAAATTTTCTAAAACCTCTTTCAAGCTTTGATGTTCGCGATTCCTTTTTGCCATTATAATTCAATCTTTTGATAGCGTTTATAAAAGTACATATTTCCAGCTTCATTCTTGATGATGATCTGGTTTTCTTTGGCAGAAATTACAGTTTCTTTCCAGGAGTCAAGGGGAGTAGTGTAGTACATTCTTAAACTATCATTCTCGATTTTTACCACAAACGTTTCACTGTCTCGAGTTACAATGAAATTTCCATCTATTTTGGGTTGTACTTTTTTTCGAGTTCCTATAGTATCTTTTAATTCAAAAAAGTCAATACTTTGATTGAAATTGTATTCTTTTTCCTCACCAGTAGATTGTACTACACGCTCAATTTCCCAATACCCATTGATATGCTTTTTAAAGCTATTAGGATCCACTTTTGTACAAGCGGTACATAAAGCCAGTAGTAAGACAAAAAACAATTTTTTCATAATGTCTACAACTTAAAAATTTTATAACTCTGTGAAATCTTTTTAACTACCTCTTCTGTTCTGTCGGCATGCGTATCACTGATAAATAGCTGTCCAAAATTTTGGTCGTCTACCAACTTAACAATATGTTCCACACGCTTTTCATCTAGTTTATCAAAAATATCATCTAGTAAAAGAATTGGATTCACATTGCTTTGTTTTTTGATAAAATCAAATTGAGCCAATTTAAGTGCTATCAAAAATGATTTTTGCTGACCTTGACTTCCAAATTTTTTGATAGGATAGCCTTCAATTTCAAACGACAAATCATCTTTATGAACTCCAACGCTGGTATACTGTAATGCACGATCCTTTTCCAGATTTTGCTCTAATAAAACCAATAAACGATTTTGAGACAATTTACTTTGGTAGGTGAGCGAAATATTTTCTTTACCAGAACTTATGGCTTGATATCGATTAATAAAAATAGGAATAAAGGTATCCAGGAAGGCTACTCTTTTTTCATAGATTACATTTCCTAATTCATCCAATTGTTGGTTGTAGATGTCAAGTTGGGTAGCATCAAAGGTGTTATTGGCATTAAAATACTTGAGGAGTGAATTACGTTGTGAGACCAACTTGGAGTACTTTAATAAGGTAGTCAAATAACCATGATCGCTTTGTGATATGACTCCATCAATAAATTTACGTCGGGTATCACTCCCTTCAGTAATCAAATCTCTATCTGCTGGAGAAATAATGACTAGTGGTAAAAAACCAATGTGTTCACTAAAAGTATCATATACTTTTCCGTTGCGTTTAATGACTTTTTTTTGTCCTCTTTTGGTGCTTACAATAACTTTCTCTTCTCGTTCGTTCTTTTCATAGAGACCATCAATAACAAAAAAATCTGTGCCGTGTCTAATATTTTGACTCGTCACCGGATTAAAATAACTTTTCCCAAAGGAAAGGTGGTAAATGGCATCCAAAATATTGGTTTTGCCCACTCCATTGTTTCCTACGAGACAATTTATCTTGTGGTCAAATTCGAAATCAATCGATTCAAAATTCTTATAATTGAGTAAAGAAAGTGATTTTAAAAACATAAAACACTGATGATCAATAGATAGTGCTGGAAACAAGATTCGCAATTAATCGGTGCAAAATATTGAAAAATAATAAATACTTGTGCTTTTAATTATGAATAAAAATTTTATTTTTGCCCTTCATTAAAGAAAATTTATGGCAACTTACAAGAAACGCGGATACAAACCAAAAAATAAAGCGGAAGAAGTAGAACAGGTTGAAGAAAACTCAACAACAGCCGAAGTGTTTAACACCTTGGATGAAGGTGCTTCTAAAACTGAAGAATGGGTTGCAGCGAACCAAAAATACATTTTAGGTGGTGTAGGGCTTATTGCTTTGATAATTTTGGGTTATTTAGGATTTCAAAAGTTTATCCAGGAGCCAAAAGAACAAGAAGCAGCCAACGAGATGTTTCAAGCCCAACAATATTTTGACCTTGCAATAAATGGTAATTCTACAGTTCGTGACTCTATATACAACTTAGCTCTTAATGGAGGAGAGGGTAAATACGGATTTTTGGAAATCATAGATAATTACGGAGGTACAAAAGCGGCTAACCTTGCCAATTATTATGTTGGTTTTTCTTATTTGAATATGAATAAGTATCAGGAGGCAATCGATTATTTGGATAATTTCAAAAGTGATGATGAGATGTTAGGTCCATTAGCTTTGGGAGGTATCGGAGATGCTTTTGCTCAATTAAACCAACTAGACGAAGCGCTAGGATATTATGAAAAAGCAGCTTCATCAAAAACTAATAATTTTACCACGCCAAAATTTTTATTGAAAGCTGCGATTACTGCAATATCTGTAGGTAAAGCTGAGGTAGCGGTACAGTATTTAGAAAGAATTAAAAACGAGTTTCCTAAAAGTGTAGAGGCAAATCAAGCAGAGGTACATTTAGGAAAAGCACGTGCAATGCAAAAATAGTCGTGATTGTGTAGTTAAGAGTATAGTGATTTTATGAGTAACTCTTAACTCATGATCCAAAAAAACGCTTAACGTATAATAATGGCTACAGAAAATAAAAATTTATCACAATACGATAAAGCAACAATCCCAAACGCGAAGAACTTTCGGTTTGGGATTGTTGTTTCAGAATGGAACGAAAATATAACTCAGGGTCTTTTTCAGGGTGCTTTTGACGCACTTATTGATTGCGGAGCCATCAAAGAGAATATTGTTCGTTGGAATGTTCCTGGTAGTTTTGAGTTGATTTACGGTTGCAAAAAGATGCAAGAGTCCTTTGATATGTTGGATGCAATTATTGCTATAGGATCTGTAATTCAAGGAGAAACCAAACACTTCGATTTTGTTTGTGAGGGAGTTACGCAAGGGATCAAGGATTTAAATATCCAAAATGATATCCCAGTAATTTTCTGTGTGCTTACCGACAATAATATGCAGCAATCCATAGATAGATCAGGTGGTAAGCACGGGAATAAAGGGACAGAAGCAGCAATAGCAGCAATTAAAATGGCTCAGCTAAGAAAAGATTCCAAATTCTACAAAGCGTAATACTTGTGCTTTAGCTTCTTTGTTTGGCACAAGTGTTGCTTGATGTTATTGTAATGCTAAAAGCTTTACATTACAATGCATTTTAAGTATATTTGAATACGTTATGGGAATTTTTAAGACAAGAAAAAATAAAAAGTTTAGTTACACGCCAAGGTATTGGGACGATAAAGGAGAAGGTAGCCCTTATCAAATCACACATAAGTTTGATGAATACCGAAGTACGATTGGTAAGACCGGAAACCTTAAGGATCGTTTCAAAAATGCCTGGAATGAACTAAGACATGACTCAGATAGAAGAATCAACAGAAGAGTTCTTATTATTTTTATGATCTTACTTTTTGTATTCCTATTTCTAATAGATTTTGATTTATCCATATTTACTGCAAGACGATAAATGTCTAATATCATACAACTATTACCAGATCACGTTGCTAATCAAATTGCTGCAGGAGAGGTGGTTCAGCGACCAGCTTCTGTAGTCAAAGAATTGTTAGAAAACGCGATTGATGCAAAAGCATCGTATATAAAACTAATTATAAAAGAAGCAGGTAAAACCTTAATCCAAGTTATTGATGATGGAGTAGGGATGAGCAATACCGATGCCAGATTGAGTTTTGAGCGACATGCTACTTCAAAAATCAAATCTGCAGAGGATTTGTTCCATTTGGATACCAAAGGGTTTCGTGGTGAAGCTTTAGCATCTATTGCTGCGATAGCCCATGTAGAGCTTAAGACTATGCAAGAAGGTAACGAGGTGGGTACCGAAATCAAAATAGAAGGTAGTAAGATTACCTCTCAAGAAGCATGTGTAACACCGAAAGGGACCTCGATATGCGTAAAAAACCTGTTTTATAATATTCCGGCGCGACGTAATTTTTTGAAATCAAATGCTGTAGAGTTACGTCATATTATCGATGAGTTTCATAGAGTGACTATGGCGCATCCAGATATCCGGTTTGATATGTATCATAACGGTAGTGAGATCTTTAACCTGCCGGTTTCGAATTATCGACAACGCATAGTAAACATCTTTAGCGGTAAAACGAACGAAAAGTTGGTGCCTATATCCGAAGAAACTGATTTAGTAACCATCAGTGGCTTTGTTGGGAAGCCAGAGTATGCCAAAAAAACTAGAGGAGAGCAGTTTTTCTTTGTTAATCATCGATACATCAAAAGTCCATATTTGAACCATGCGGTAAATGCTGCTTTTGAGGGATTGGTAAAAGAAAAAACGCATCCCAGTTATTTCATTTATTTAGAAGTAAATCCGGAAACAGTAGATATCAATATTCATCCTACCAAAACAGAGATCAAGTTCGAGGATGAACATGCACTATACGCCATGTTGCGGTCAACAATAAAACATAGTTTGGGGCAATTTAATGTGGCTCCTGTATTAGATTTTGATCGGGATGCTACTATGGATACCCCTTATGGGTATAAGAATAAAGCGGCTCAGATACCCAAAGTAGAGGTGGATCGTAATTTTAACCCGTTTAAAGAGAGTTCTTCTTCAGCGGGTAGCCAATCTTCTGGGAAGTCTTCATTTTCATCATTTAAGAAGGAATCAGCCGGTAGCTGGGAGAATCTGTATGTAGGTTTAGAATCCGAGGAACCAATAACTTCACCTACAGATACCAAAACAGAAAAAGAAGAAGGTTTTTCTACTATAGAATTTGAGAGCGCCGAAGTAACAGGATCCTTGTTTGAAGATGATGAAAAAAAGGATTTGGTACATCAAAACACCTATCAATTACAAAAGAAATATATAGTGACCACCATCAAAAGTGGAATGGTGATTATACACCAACATCGAGCACATCAACGAATTTTGTACGAAGAATTACTTCGTAATATTACTATGGCTAGCTCAGTAAGTCAACAATTGTTATTTCCGCTTAAGATTTCGTTGTCAAAAACAGAAATGGCACTTTTGGATACGGTAAAAGAGCAATTAGAAAATACTGGATTTGTTTTTGGTGACGACAATTTGGGAGAGCTGGAAATAACCGCAATTCCATCTGTAGTAGGAGAGAAAGAAGTGGGAACACTTTTGGAACAATTGATAAGCGATTTGGAGAATGATGTTCCGGATAGTGGATTTTCTCAAACCGATGCATTAGCAAAATCTATGGCAAAGAGTATAGCAGTAAGAACAGGTACTGAATTAGGTACAGAACAAATACAGTATCTGGCGAATAGTCTTTTTGCTTGTACCGAGCCAACAATAACACCAGATAATAAGACGACTTTCATCACGTTTTCGGTAGATGAGATCGATAAGAAATTTTTTTAAATGGGTAGAATTACAGAAACAGTAAAAGTCTTATTGATAATTAATATCATTTTTTTTGTAGGGTCTATCTCACTAGGAGATCATGCGTTCGAATGGTTAGCGTTGTGGTTTCCAAAAAATGATAATTTTCAAATTTGGCAAATTGTTACTCATATGTTTATGCATGCAGATGCAGGTCATATATTCTTTAATATGTTCGCTTTGTATATGTTTGGGAGCCATTTGGAAAATTCTTTGGGACAACGAAAATTTTTATTCGTTTACTTTTTCTCAGGACTTGGTGCGGTTGGGTTCCAGATTCTTTTTACCTATTTTCAGTTCGCTCCGGGTTACCAGGCTTATTTAGAGGCAGGTTTCTCTTCAGCAGAAATAAATACATTCATCCAGGAAACAGTTGCTTCAGGTCAATACAAGGTTTATCCTAATATTCCTCAAGAAGTGACGGAGAAAATGATACGTGCTTATGTTACTCCTATGGTAGGAGCATCGGGTGCAATTTTTGGAGTTTTGGCTGCTTTTGCGGTATTGTTTCCTAACTTACCTTTGTTTATCATATTTATTCCGATACCGATAAAAGCTAAGTATTTGATAGGAGGATATTTCTTATTAGATCTTTGGGGAGGGATTACAGGGCAAGCCATTTTAGGGCCTTCTAATGTAGCTCATTGGGCGCATATAGGAGGTGCAGTAATTGGATTTATCACTATGTGGTATTGGAAAAAGAATTCGTTTAATCAACATCGTTGGTATTGATATGGCATCAACTAATTTTACATATCAGTTTAAGACTGCAAATATTATCATTAAGCTTATCGTTATTAATGTGGCCTTGTTTCTTGTGGCTACATTAGGTTCATGGATCTTCAAAACCAGTGCTGGTGAGTTGATGAAATGGTTTGTATTACCTGTAGAACCAGGTTCTTTGATTGTACAATTATGGAGTTTGTTGACCTATAGCTTTTTGCATTTTGGGTTTTGGCATATCTTCTGGAATATGTTGGTGTTGTATTGGTTTGGACAATATGTATTGAATTTATTTACCGAGAAACGTTTTCTTACTATATATCTTTTGGGCGCCATTTGTGGTGGGTTGTTGTTTGTATTAGCATATAATGTATTTCCTGTATTATCCGGTACTTTGGCTTATCTTATAGGAGCTTCTGCCGCAGTGCGAGCGATCATGATTTTTATCGCAGCCTATACACCCAATGCAGAGGTAAGAATTATCTTTTTTAATGTGAAATTGTGGCAAATCGGGGTATTTGTAGTGCTTTCAGATCTTATTCAAATACCGACTTCAGGAAATGCTGGTGGACTTATAGCTCATTTGGGAGGAGCGCTATTTGGTTATATGTATGCCGTTCAATTAAAAAAAGGAAATGATATTGGGCTTTGGTTTGAAAAAATAATGGATGGATTTGCCAGTATGTTCTCACCCAAAAAGAAAAGCCCACTCAAAACTGTACACAAGTCAAAATCATATACAAAACCTAAACAAAGAAAGAGTTCTTCTACAAAGAAATACGTAAAAACCCCAAATCAAGAGCAGATTGATGCAATTCTTGACAAAATAAGCAAGAGTGGATACGATAGTTTAACGAAAGAAGAAAAGGATTTTTTATTTAAGGCAGGTAAGGAATAGGGGCTATCTATGAGGAAATTAGTAAATAAATTTATCTTTTTGATGAATTCTATAGCAGCGTTTGCGTTGTTGCTATCGTATTTATTGCCCTATGTATCTCCCAAAACTTTTCCTTTGTTATCGGTACTGAGTCTAGCAGTACCTATTTTGATTGTGGTCAATGTTATTTTTCTGATCTATTGGGTGGTGCTCTTAAATAAAAAAGCAATTCTATCTCTAGTAGTATTGGTATTAGGAATATCGCATGTTACTTCCTTGTATAAAATAAGCGGTAAATCTACCGAAGATACAGCGGATGGTATTTCCTTATTGAGTTTTAACGTAAGAAGTTTTAATCGATTCTCATGGATTGATTCCAAAACTATTCCTCAGGATATTTCTGCCTTTGTAAGATCAGAAAGTCCAGACATTTTCTGTGCTCAGGAGTATTACAATAATCCAGATACCGACTTTTCACAATATCAGTATAAGTTCGAGGATTTTAATAATGATAATGGCGAGTTGGCATTAGTAGTCTTTTCGAAATACCCTATCGTTAATAAAGGATCGCTTCACTTCAAAAAAACGGCAAACAATGTTATTTTTTGTGATGTAGCTATTCAAAAAGATACATTGCGGATATATAATGTCCATTTACAATCCCATAAGATTAGTTCGAATACCAACCGAATTTCTCAAGAAGATTCGCAAAAGTTGTTGAAAAGAATCCAAATTTCATTTGAACGACAACAGGAACAAGTGGATAAACTTATTGATCATATGCGTCAATCCCCCTATAGAAACATTGTAATGGGAGATTTTAATAACTCTGCATACTCTTATGTATATGATAAAATCGTGTCTGAGGGACTTCAGGATACCTTTAAAGAAGCAGGGAAGGGGTTTGGTAAAACCTGGGAATTCGATCTTTTTCCTGTGCGTATAGATTTTATCTTGGTTCCAGAAGAATATGAAGTGTTAGAATTCAAAAATATCCATCAAGAACTATCCGATCATTATCCGATATTTTCTAGAGTACAATTGTAGGTATAGAGTATGGTCTCTTTTGGTTTCTTTTTAAGTCTATTGTTCTAGTTGTTTTTTACAAATCTTCCAATTGGGTTGCTTTGTCTTTCGTCATTTTGTTTTCCCAATTTTTAGAAAAAGTAGCGTGTTTGTTTTTGGTCATCGCTCTCATTTTGTCCATAACTACCTTTTGAAGTTGCTCGGGTAATGAATAGAATCTACTGCTAATTTTGGTCAATCTGCCATCATAATCACTATTTTGGTGCCTTACTGTAATTCTTTTTCCTTTGTGATAAATCATCATTTTCATACGTCCATCGGCATATTCTTCTTGTCCTTTGGTACCGTACACCAATATCAAATCGGCTAATCCATCATTGTCAAAATCCTGGATTTCCGAGTAGTGATTCCAGAAGAAAATAGACGTTTCCCAATCATTATCAGTTTCATCATTAATACTGGATTTCTTTTTGAGACCATTGCCTTTTTTGGTCAAAATAAGCCCTTGTAATTTGTTGTAAAGAGTATCTCCTTCTTTGGTGATTTCAGATTGATCTTGAGCAAGTGCTACATAATAAGATCCAGCTTCATCCTGATACGAATACGCCTGACGAATCGGATAGGTCACCTCATATTGACGCTTAATTCTTCGGGTAAAGATACCGTTGGTTTCTTGAGGAGTTAGTCTTTTGGCGAATTTAGGGTCTAGGGATAAAGTATCACTATTTTTAAGGGTTATTGGAGTATAAGATTCCTCTGGAGTTGCCGCTTGTTCGGCTTCTTTTTTTGATTCTTTAGGTTGCTGTTTGCAAGAGAATAATACTAATGGTATTACCAATACAAGTAAAAATTTATTCATAGATCATAGATTAAGGTTAATGGGGCTTGTTGTACAAGTTTCGTTCTAAATATAATTAATATTTTACAAACGAACTGATATCCAATGTTTTTACATCATCCAGCAATCAATTTGATCTGTGATCATATGCCAAAGTAAAGCTATGCCTAATACTCGTGTTTTTGGAAACAGCAGCATTATTGCATATCCCCAAAAAGCGACATAACTATGCAAAGGATGGAAGTTAATACTGCATCGATCGGCCTCAAAGATGGGTGTTGCCAAAAGGTGATCCAAATCGACAAGCATAGAGAGTAGAAAAATGAGTGATAATTTTTTCCATTGCTTTGGAAAGAAGATTAGAATCACAATTAATGGAACAATTAGATGTAAGCTGTAATGAACAAAAGGACGATACATGTAAATTGGAGGAGGTTTTACGGTAAATGTTCTTTTAGTAAGGGCAATAACAGAGTGCTGTATTTTTCTGATCCAAGGCTATTGAAATGAATCTCGTCTAATAAGTATTTGGAGTCAGTGATGCTTTTAATGAATTCTTTGGAGTATTTAACTTTCATATGATCTGGCAGCGAATTGTATAGAGGTATTACAATGGCTTTTTCCTTTTCACTTCTAAAAGTGACTGGTAATATAAAAACGATTTTAGAATTGTTTTTCTTTCCTAAATCTAAAATATGGTTGATGTAATTGGTATAGATTTTTTGATTGGCTCCTTTCCAATACTCAATTTCTTCATAGGTAATGAATGGACGAGAAGAATTGTAATTGTTTGCTTCGGCAGTCACAAAACCCATCATTTTTTTGTCTTTTTTTGGATCTGTATTTAGAATTCTTTTTAAATCTTTTTTGATTGATATTTTAGAAAAAAGATAATGATTTAATATGTTTAGTTTAAACATTGTTTTTTTTTGGAAGCTTTCTTGTTCAGTTAGGGAATGAATAGTTTCAAACACATTAATTTCTGCTTGATCACAAAACTGTATCAGATTTTCAGGAAGTTCGGGAATAATGGGAGAAAGCTCTATAAAGACTACTTTTGAATTTTGTTGTTTTAGTATGAAATCTGCTATAATACAATTCCCGAGAAAAGTAGAACCACTGATGCTCAAATTATGGATGTTGTCTGTATTAAAATGAGTAATTAATGTTTTCGGGTTTACGCTTCGCTGAAGTCTGCTCGAACCAATAAAATAGTATGAAGGGGTATTTATATTATCTTGTAAAGTGTTTATAATGGATTGAAAATGATTGTTTTCGTTTTTTGGAGATATTGTTTTAACCAGTACTAGTACACAGGCTATAAAAATGATAAATACGATTAGTTTTAATATTGTTTTTTTTAGGTTCATTGTAATAAAATATTAAAATAACGTGTAGTAATTATCTACGCCGGCGACTAAGCCAAACAGTAAGATGATTAATGTGAGTTTTAGATAAATAAACCATCGATTGATTATCGGTTTGTTTTCTAAGTAAAGATCAAATCTCATACTTTTAGCTTTGTAGTAATGATAATCCATTACAAAAAGAGAAAATAGCACAATTACGATACTGGCCCAATTGACTTTAATTTTTTCTAATGGAAAGTACGACGGAGTTAAAAAGATCTTTTCCAGTAAAAATGAAATATCTGGAGAGATAAAAATTAGGGCTAGAATACATGAGAATGCCAGATGGTACATGAAACCAGTTGCCTTTCTTAATTTTGGAAATGGTAGTTTTTTTAAATTGACTTTTTTTTCAAGAATAATCCATAGTCCGTTCATTAGACCCCATAAAAGTAATGTAGTGCTAAACTCGTGCCATAGTGCAATTAAAATAAACGTTGAAAGTAGTATTACATCTAGATATTTTCTTTTTCTATCGTACCTCGCAATCACAAAAAAGAAATAATCTCTAAACCACTCATTTAAAGTGATATGCCATCCTTTCCAAAACTCTTGTCTCGATGATGAAAAATAAACTCTATTCTTAAAATTGTCCTTTAATTCAATATTAAAAATTTGAGATATACCCTGAAATATATTTATGAATGAACTAAAATTACAATAGAGATAAAGAAAGAATAGTAGTCCTAATATAAAATAATACGCACCACTAATTTCGGTATTTAAGAACTGTTCTAAAAGGATGAATAATCTTTGAGCGATTATGATGTTTTTGAATAGCCCCCAAAGAATAAGACGTGTTCCCCTAGAAATAGATTCATTTGTTATATCTATGTTTTTAAATTGTGGAATCAAATTTTTAGCCCTTTGTAATGGTCCTGAAAAAATGATAGGAAAATAAATCAGATAGAGCAGTATGATAAAGAAGTTTTTTTCAGGTTCGATATATTTTCTTTTGATATCTATTAAATAACTCAGAGCATTAAAAGTAAAGTAAGAAAGCCCGATTATTTCCAGAACGGATGACCATTTGAACCAATTTAATAGTTCCATTCCCTTTGAGGAATAATCTTCGAAATGAAAACCTGAACCAAATGTTTTTGATAGGATTAGAGGGATCAGAATAAGAAAAACAGAAAACTTAATGTTAGAACGCTTGCGATGTATTGCGAATCCCATTAAATAGACAAGTAATGCTATAAAAATTAAAATGAATATTTTGTATCCAGTTAAGACAAAGTAAAATAGTAAGCTAGTTATTAAAAGCCCTTTCCATCTTTTTTCTTTTGAGAAAAAGAAGGTGAGTGCGACAGAACTAATTACATATAAAAAGATCAATAATAAATTGAACTCTATCATTTAATTTATAGTCGTTTTTTAGGTGTTTTCCTCATTGTTAAAGAGTAATCATACCTGTTTAATTGATGATCGATTTGATCTTCATTGAGTGTACGGTGCGCATAAAAATTTGCTTGGCCCATTTCACTTCATAAGAATGATCTATTTCAAAATTTTTCAAAAAACTGATCATGGGTTTAAGACAACTTCTCATTTCTTGTCTTGATATTTGAGCTCCAAGGCAAAAATGATGTCCTCCTCCAAATGCCAGGTGATCATTTGGTGTTCTATCTGGAATTATTTTATTAGGATTAGAAAAGAATTCAGGGTCGCGATTAGCGCTAGCGAGACTAAGATACAATCTCGAGCCTTCAGGAATAACAAGATCGTTAAACTCCATTACTTCTTTATTAACTCTTATCGTGTATTGGAGAGGGGAGGAAAACCTAAATAATTCTTCGATTAATAGATTTAATTGTTTTAAGTCGCTATCCATTACATAGGCTATGAGCTCTTTGTCTTTTAGTATTTCAAACAAAGCCATGGTAAGGTTATCTTTTGAAGTTTCAAAAGCTGCCATAACAGATATGGACATAATAGAATAGATATCCTCATCAGAATAGTCCAAATTTAATTGATTAGCATAAAATTTGATATTCTCTTTATAACTCGAATCGTGAAATATATCCTTACCCCATAAAAACCACGAATTAATTTGCTGATATATTTGTTTAGGAATAAATATATCCTGGCTTCGGGCCAACATGTTTGAGTATTTTTTGACATGTTCGAAACTCTCATAATTTTTAATCCCGAAAAGTTTCTCAGTAACTAAAAAAATAAAATAAGCACAATATTCAACCAAATCTATAGTACTATGAGCTTTATAACGATCATTTAAAATGCCCATAGATTGGATGATAATAGGGTCCAAATCAAATTCTTTAAATGATTTTCCCATTACTGATCTTAAATTTTTATGATCATCACCATTTAAATACATTGTCCATTTTTTTGTGCCTTTGGATAGATATGGACACATATCCGTATTTTTAAAGATGTAGGGTTCTTTTTGATTGAAATAAGAGCTTAATTCTGATACTTCATATTCATTTGACCGCACAATTTTACTTACATCACTGTATTTAAAAAATATCCACTCTTTATGAGCTCCTTTGTGAATAGGATTCTTCTCTCTACAATCTTTAAGATGATCATATGGGTTTTGAAAATAGCCTTTGGTATAGGGATTCCAAATTATTTCTGATTTTCTATCCATTCTACAAGCTTGTTTATGGTGTTATATTCGGAAAAAACTGTAGGATCAATTTCTTGAATATCTAATTTTCCTTCTAGATCAAAAGCCAGAGTTAACATAGATAAAGAATCCATGCTGAAGTTTGTGAACTCTTCATTGTATGATATTTCTTCTATTGGTAATTCTGTCTCTTCTGCAATTTTTTCTCTAAGCCATAATTTTATATCCATTATAATGTGTTTTGGTTTATTTAGTGTTTAAATCTGATGTTACTACGGAGTGAATTTATAATTATAATTTGATAATGAACCATTTTGAATGGTTAAACTGAGCCGGTAGTATTGAAAATGTAAATTGTAATTACAAAATAAATAAAAAGAATTTGTGATGATGCAGATTTTAATAAATAATGGACTGATTTTCTAAATAGGTTAAGGCATTGGTGCCTTCATTAAAAAGTAAGTCTAATATTGAAAGATTGGGGATAAAACCATGTTTGTCGCCAAACACTTGGATATAAGATTCCAAATCGTACGGTTTTTCTTTTTTGGCAACCACCAAATTTCTCAGGTCCAGATGACTTGCTGGTTGTTCTTGATATTCGGAGGTTTTTGTAAAAGAAGTGTCTAATTGTAAACAATCCTGAAGTACTTGAAAACACTCGAAATTAAAATCTAATAAAAACTCTTTCTTTTTTTCGAAAAGGGGAGTGAGTTCATCTTCGTAGTATTCAAAAAAAGGAGAGGTTCTATATGCTGTTTCCAAGGATTTCCAATGTAACGTCTGCCAGCTAAAATCGTTTTCAATACGTACGTCCTTGTACAATTGTCTTCCTGCCTTTCCCGTATGTTTTATGGGTATGGTTAAAAGTAGCTTTCCATTAGCTCCATAAATGTATGTGCGATTACGGTAGGTTTGTTTTTGATAGTTATCTTCATTTTCGAAAATAACATCATCAGCCTGTACCAAAGCAACATATTGCGCTATAGAGCCAAAATACATAGGGTGTAACAAAACTTTTTTCAATGCCTTGACAGTTAAAATTTGGAAGAACTTAGTTTCTGTGGTTTAAGCTCCTTTTTTTCTTTTTCGGTACTGATTATAAATAATCCATCCTGCCAATAGGATCAAGAAGTATTTAAAATAAGATACAGGTTCTCCGCTACCTCCAACAGTAGTAAACATGCGATCCCATCTTATTTTATTCAATAGTCCCTTGGCATTAGAATCCCAGCTGAACCATACAAAAACTGGTTTTCCTACTACATGATTGGCAGGGACATAACCCCATACACGGCTATCCTCACTGTTATGACGATTGTCTCCCATCATCCAGTAATAATCCTGCTTAAAGGTGTAAGAATCTAGTGGTTTTCCATTAAGTAGCACTTGAGTTCCGTTTACGGAAAGTTTATTATCTATACCCATTTCAGAGCCTTCATATACTTCAATAATTCTGCGATATAAAGAGAAACTCTTCAGATCCATCTTCACTGTTTTGCCAGCCTCAGGAATATAGATAGGACCAAAATTATCGTTATTCCAATTTACTTTTCCATTGTTCGGGAAAATACTAGGATCTTTTTGCCCTTTAGGAGTTACAACACGTTCTATAGAAGCAACGTTTTGATGGTTTTTAAACCTTGCAGCAGCACTTTCTGTAAGACCTACCGCACTAAACTGAGTATTGTTATACCCAAATTCATTGGGTTTGATTTTATAACGATCGTAAAGGTTTTGAGGATTAAAACCACTGCCCTTAGTATTTCCAAAATAAGAAAACTGTAGTTGTGCTCTTTCTGGTAACACATTTTTTTCGCCATTGATATGTACATATCCATCAACTACCGACAAAGAATCACCAGGTACACCTACACAGCGCTTCACATAGTTTGATTTCTTATCAATAGGTTTGTAGTAGCTTTTTTTGGATCGATCTCTAAAAAAACGAACCGTATCTATTGGCCAGCTAAATACTACAATATCATTACGTTTTATTTTCTGAAAACCAGGAAGTCTGAAATATGGATATTGTGGCTTACTTACATAGGATTTTGTCTTTACTAATGGTATGGTGTCATGTACCATAGGAAAAGAAACTGCAGTCATAGGAGTGCGCGCTCCGTAATGAAATTTACTTACAAACAAAAAGTCACCAACCAGCAATGTTCTTTCTAATGAACCTGTAGGAATAGTATATGGCTGCATAAAATATGTATGTACAATAGTAGCAGCTACTACTGCAAACAAAATGGAACTTATCCATTCTCCTGTTGAAGTTCTAGGCTTTAGGCTTCGGTTTTCAATGTATGTTACATCTTGAGCGTAGTTTATATAAAATATATAAAACCCAAGAGTTACAACAACCAGAATGGTATCTGTTGTGGAGTTTCTACCAAAACTTCTGATAGTTTCTACCCAAATCACAGGAAGCATAATGACATTGATAACAGGTATAAATAGTAGAATAACCCACCACCACGGTCTATTGATGATCTTTGTCAAAACTACTGCGTTGTAAATAGGAACAATAGCTTCCCAAGCTTTTCTACCCGCTTTTGTGTATAATTTCCAGGTTCCTAGAAAGTGAATCACCTGAAGTACTAGGAAAAATATAAGCCATTCTGTGAGCGCCATAAGTATTTATTTTTTTAGTATATGTACCCTATATTGGAAAAGTGTTACGTTTTTATAGACCTAAAACGTCTTTCATTCCGAAAATACCGGTTTTATCCTTCAGCCATTCTGCTGCAACCACCGCACCTAAAGCGAAACCATGTCGGTTATGAGCGGTATGAGTAATCTCTATATCATCTACTTCAGAAGAATAAGTAACGGTATGTGTGCCAGGAACTTGTTCTATTCTTTTGGCAACAATAGGTATAGTGTTTTGGTCTCCTTGATCCAATTGCCATCCTGTTTTATTAGTATTGTCTATGATTCCTTCTGCAAGTGTGATAGCTGTTCCACTTGGTGCATCTAATTTTTGAGTGTGATGAATTTCTTCCATAGCTATTGAATATCCTTCTACAGGATTCATCATTTTTGCTAGCTTTTTATTGAGTTCGAAGAAAAGATTGACACCCAAACTATAGTTAGAAGCATAAATAAAAGCGCCCTTTTTTTCCTTACATAAGGAGATCATTTCTTCATAATGATCAAGCCATCCTGTGGTTCCCGAAACCACGGGTACCCCAGCCTCAAAACAATTAGAAATATTGGTCACCGCCGCTGTTGGGATACTAAAGTCGATAGCCACATCAGCTTGAGATAGATCATAATTAGAATCGTCTTTATCTACTTTAAGTACTATGGTATGGCCCCTTTCTGTTGCTATTTTTTCAATGGTTTTACCCATCTTGCCATATCCTAGTAATGCAATTTTCATGTGTGTTGGTTATTATAAAAATGAATTGATCTTAAAAATTAAAGTTCAAAGTAACCCCATAATTGGGAGTAAGATCAAATTCGTTAAAATTTATTCCTGGTTTTAGTGAAAGATCGTCTGTAATATTATATTGTTGTAAATGAGCGGTAACGTTAGCGTCAACTATGTTTAATAAATATGCCGCAACAGTCAGTAATAATGATAGCTCTTGATCTCTTCTAAAACGTTCTTGTAACGATATAAGCTGCTCGTTGGAAACTAGTATTTCACCGGTTTGCTGGTTAATAAAACGGTCATCGGTAAAACCTGCTAATCGTCTTTTAAAAATATCTCTAAAATCGTTATAATTTCTATTGTTATCGAGGTAAAAATAAATTCCGGTACCTATGGCAGCATATACAATAGGGATTTTCCAATATTTTTTGGTGTATGCTTGGCCCAAACCAGGAAGTACAGCAGAGTAAAAAGCGGCTCTGGCAGGAGCTAAAGGTTCGTAAGGTTGAATTCTCTTTTCCCTTCTTTCCTTTTTTCTATCTCTTTTTTTCTTTTTGACAGCTACTTCTTCAGTAGTAACTTTTAGTTCTTCATTCTCTTCTTGCGCAACTGCGGTATGAAAAGAGAAGAGTACAAAAAAAATGATATAACAATGTTTAATTTTCACTATTGATGAGTTTCTTTAACCGGTTAAAATCCTCTTGAGAAGAAAAAGGTATAATCAATTTACCACTTCCTTTACTGGAAACTTTTACATCAATTTTTGCGCCAAAATATTCAGAAAACTCTTTTACTCCTTTTGCAATATCTTTTGGTAACTGTGAAGGAGTTGTATTGGATTCAGTAGTTGAATTTTCAGAAGGGTCCTTTAAGGATTTTACCAATTTTTCTGTTTCACGAACCGAAAGCCCTTTTCCAATTACTTTCTCATAGATGTCCAACTGTTGTTGTTGATTCTCCAGATTGATCAAAGCACGTCCATGACCCATAGAGATAAAACCATCACGCATACCCGTTTGAACTATAGGATCCAGTTTTAGTAATCTCAAATAGTTGGCAATAGTCGATCTTTTTTTACCTACGCGATCACTTAACTGTTCTTGAGTTAAACTGATTTCATCAATCAAACGTTGGTAAGACAAAGCGATTTCGATAGGGTCAAGATCCTGTCTCTGAATATTTTCTACCAAAGCCATGGTCAAAGACTCATGATCGTTGGCAATTCGTATATACGCAGGTATTGTTTTTAAACCTGCCAATTTTGAAGCGCGGAAACGGCGTTCTCCACTAACCAGCTGATAGCTGTTAAAATCTAATTTTCGTACCGTAATAGGCTGGATTACCCCAACTTCTTTAATAGAAGTTGCTAACTCGCGTAATGTTTCATCATTAAAACTTGTACGCGGCTGAAAAGGGTTTACATCAATACTTTCCAGATCAAGCTCTATGATATTTCCTACAACCTTATCCGCATTTTTATCATCAACGGATTTGATATCATTTTCCGGATCTTTCAAGAGTGCAGATAGACCTCTTCCTAATGCCTGTTTTTTTGTTGCCTTCGCCATGTATCCTTAACTATTTTTCTTTATAATTTCGTGCGCCAAACTTAAATAATTACTAGCTCCTTTACTAGCTGCGTCGTAATTGATAATACTCTCTCCATAACTTGGGGCTTCACTTAAACGAATATTTCGCTGGATGATTGTTTTAAAAACCATCTCATTAAAGTGCTTCTGTACTTCTTCTACCACTTGATTAGATAAACGCAATCTAGAATCATACATGGTTAATAACAATCCTTCGATATCCAGATTGGTGTTGTGTACTTTTTGTACACTTTTTATTGTATTCAACAATTTACCAAGTCCTTCTAGTGCAAAATATTCACACTGTATAGGGATCATCACCGAATCTGCAGCAGTCAGTGCATTTAGCGTCAAAAGTCCTAACGATGGAGCACAATCAATTAAAATATAATCATATTCTGATCGCAACTCTTCGATAGCCTTTTTCATCATATACTCTCGATCATCCTTATCTACAAGTTCAATTTCGATTGCTACCAGATCAATATGTGCAGGAATAATATGTACATTCGGAGAGGTAGTCTCCAAAATTGCTTCCTGGGGTTTTATGGTATGCTCAAGAATCTGATACGTTCCATTTTCGACACTTTCTACATCAAGACCTAGTCCTGAGGTAGCATTAGCCTGAGGATCTGCATCGATTAGTAACACTTTCTTCTCCAGAACACCTAGAGAAGCTGCTAAATTAACTGAGGTGGTAGTCTTTCCTACACCTCCTTTTTGATTGGCAATCGCTATTATTTTACCCATTTGGGGAGATTTGGTTTTTAAGCGATAAAAATACGATTTATTATATATTATAAAAATGAAAAATGTTAACAGTATGGACAAAAAAGGACCATTTGCCTTTGCAAATGGTCCTGAGTAATTTATGAATTGTTAATAACTACTTATTTCTTGTTTTTTGATCGGATGGAAGCCTCTAGCATATCCCACATCTGTTCGGGTACTAGCTCTAGCATGTTAAACTCTCCAGCCCCTTTAAGCCATTCTCCACCATCAATAGTCATTACCTCACCATTAACATAAGCAGAAAAGTCAGACACTAGATATGCCGCAAGATTAGCTAATTCTTGATGATTACCCACTCTTCCTAACGGTACTTGTTTGGTAATATCTAACTTTTCTTTAAGCTCATCCGGCATCAAACGATCCCAGGCCCCTTTGGTAGGGAATGGTCCAGGTGCGATAGCGTTGAAACGCATACCATACTTTGCCCACTCTACAGCTAATGATCTTGTCATAGCCAGAACACCAGCTTTTGCCGTAGCACTTGGTACTACATATGCAGATCCTGTCCAGGCGTAGGTAGTTACGATATTTAATACAACAGTATTTCTATATTTTGTATCGATCCAGTGTTTACCAAAAGCCAAAGTGCAGTTTTTGGTTCCTTTAAGTACAATATCAATAATGGTATCAAATGCATTTGCTGATAAACGCTCGGTAGGAGAAATGAAGTTTCCTGCAGCATTGTTTAACAATATGTCCACAGAACCAAACTCTTTAATCACGGCATCTCTCATAGCTTCCACTTGATCGATATGTCTCACATCACACTGAAGGGGAAGGCAAGTGCCGCCAGTCTCGTCCTCAAGCTCTTTGGCAGTGGTCTGTAATTTTTCAAGATTACGAGAAGTGATAGCTACCTTTGCACCAAGTTCTAAAAAGTACTTAGTCATGGATTTTCCTAGTCCGCTACCTCCACCAGTAACAACGATATTTTTTCCTTCTAAAGCTCCATCACGAAGCATTTTGTCTGTATAACTCATTGGTATATGTAATTTCTATATTTTGGGGAAGTTACGATATTATTCCTGAAAAACTATGCATGCATAGTATTTTGTGTTTATTCAAAAGTAGAAATTAGAATTTCTAAAATAGTGATCGCTGCGTTACTAATCTTTGTACCTGGGCCAAATACCGCCACTGCTCCTGCATCAAAAAGAAAGTCATAATCATCAGGAGGAATTACACCACCTACAATAATCATGATATCTTCTCTTCCGTATTTTTTGAGTTCTTCTACAATTTGAGGTACTAGCGTTTTATGACCACCTGCTAATGAAGATACTCCAACGATGTGTACATCGTTTTCTACGGCTTGCTTTGCTGCTTCTTTTGGAGTTTGAAAAAGTGGACCAATATCTACATCAAAGCCTACATCGGCATACCCAGTAGCGACTACCTTGGCGCCTCGGTCATGACCATCCTGACCCATTTTGGCAATCATAATACGTGGTCTACGTCCTTCTAGCTCCGCAAATTTGTTGGCTAAATTTCTTGCTTTGTCAAAAGACTCATCATTTTTTATTTCTTTGGCGTACACTCCTGTAAACGATTTTATTTCTGCTTTATGTCTACCAAATTTCTTCTCCAAGGCATCACTGATTTCTCCTAGTGTAGCTCTCAATCTGGCAGCTTCCACTGCTAAAGCTAACAAATTTTGATCATCATCTGCAGCACCAGTAGTTAAATTCTCAAGTGCTTGTTGTACTTTTTGTTCGTCCCTTGAGTTTTTTACTTTTTTAAGACTCTCTAACTGTTGATTACGAACCGCTTGATTATCTACTTTAAGGGTGCTGATGGCTTCTTCTTCCTCTAGTCGGTATTTGTTTACACCAATAATAAGGTCTTGTTCACTATCAATACGCGCTTGCTTGCGCGTAGCTGCTTCTTCGATTCTCATTTTTGGGATACCTGCCTCAATCGCTTTGGTCATTCCACCAAGTTCTTCTACTTCTTCTATCAGTTTCCAAGCTTTTTCAGCAATATCATTGGTAAGTGATTCTACATAGTAACTTCCAGCCCATGGATCTACTGTGCGGGTGATCAGTGTTTCCTCTTGCAAAAAGATCTGCGTATTTCTTGCAATTCTAGCAGAGAAGTCCGTCGGTAATGCAATCGCTTCATCCAAAGCATTGGTATGCAAACTCTGTGTTCCTCCAAAAGCCGCAGCACTAGCTTCGATACAAGTTCTTGCCACGTTATTGAAAGGATCTTGTGCAGTGAGACTCCAACCACTGGTTTGACAATGGGTGCGGAGCATCAATGATTTAGGGTTTTTAGGATTAAATTGCTGTATGAGTTTGGCCCATAGCATACGAGCAGCTCTCATTTTCGCAATTTCCATAAAATGATTCATTCCTATAGCCCAAAAGAAAGACAGTCTCGGTGCAAAAGAATCTACATCCAAACCTGCTTCTATACCTTTACGAATATATTCTAATCCATCTGCTAGGGTATATGCTAGTTCAATATCACAGGTAGCACCAGCTTCTTGCATATGATAGCCCGAAATACTAATCGGGTTGAATTTTGGCATATTGGCAGAGCAATACTTAAAAATATCACTAATAATCCGCATCGATGGAGTAGGAGGATAGATATATGTATTTCTCACCATAAACTCTTTCAGGATATCATTTTGAATGGTACCAGAAAGTAGGTTTTTATCCACGCCTTGTTCTTCTGCAGCAACAATATAAAAGGCCATGATGGGCAGTACAGCTCCATTCATAGTCATCGATACCGACATTTTATCCAGCGGAATCTGATCGAAGAGCACTTTCATGTCTTCTACAGTATCTATAGCTACTCCAGCCATTCCTACATCACCAACTACACGTTCATGATCACTATCATAACCTCGGTGTGTAGCCAAATCAAATGCTACAGACAGTCCTTTTTGTCCAGCTGCCAGATTTCTTCTGTAAAATGCATTACTTTCTTCAGCAGTCGAGAAACCCGCATATTGCCTAATTGTCCATGGACGTCGAACGTACATGGTAGAATAAGGACCTCTTAGATAAGGCGCTATACCTGCACTAAAATTGAGGTGTTCAAGGTTTTCGATATCACTATTGACGTATGAAGATTTAATTTCAATACCTTCAGACGTAGTAAAAGTGTTAACTGTTGGAGTATTGGTTGTTGATGTTTCTTTGGATAGTTGTATATGTTGTATGTCTTTTCTACTCATTGCCAATTTAACCCGTTTGCCATAAAAAAATTAAACAGGCCATAAAATTAAGCTTTTAAAAGTGATTTTTATTCAAAAAAGGTGTCTGATTTACTTTCAGAATTGAAAATACTGAAAAATCAACCAAAAGCTTTTTCGATCACCATAAGAATAGAATAGTAAATATCAAAAGCGATGAAGTTCTTTATTTCTACTCCGCGGAATTCTTTATCCGGGATATAATAAATCTTTTGAGCAATCAAAGAAGTGCTTACATTTCCATCCAGTTCTAATGCATTTACGATCTCCTGAAAATCATCACTATCACTAGAATTTTTTAAGCATTGTATAAAACCACCACGATAGTTAAATATTAGAATTTCTTCTTCATTTTTTTTGTTAGCACTAGTAGTGGGATATGATTTTCTATACGCTTCATGATTTTCGTATTCGCTTAGTTTGATCCAAATGGAGTTTTTGTTGTTGGCTACTTTCTTGAATTGACGTGCTAACTGAATAGACCTTTCTGAAGGCAACTTTCTGAGGTCAATAGACAAACTGGCCACTTCTGCTAGAAATGTTCTATAGGTCTTTATAGAATCTGTGCCAAACTTGTAGTGAGTAAAAATATCCTTTTCAAAAGATTCGTATGCTCTTTTGATAATTCCAGAGTCATCTACATCATGACAATAATATCTTGATTGTGCAGATGAAATTTGGGCGGATACGATCAAGCAGATGACGAAGATCCTAGATCCAATCTTTAGGGGCATTGATTTAGATTTAGTAATGTTAGTGTATAGGCTAAAATTTATAATTATGTATGCAAGTTAACAATTTGTTAGTAAATATTAACGTTTTAATGCATATTTTTCTCCATAATCTCGCTTAATCGCCGTTTTATCACTGGTTCAAGAAGGGTTTTTCTTACATTTCTTTCTGAAAAGACAGATTTTTGAAATGTAGGTGCCGTTTCTTCCTGATTTTTATACTTGTTAGTTCCAGTAAGAACAATTTTTTCCTGATCAAAAAGTTCCTGCTCTTTTTTTGCAGATTCTTTTATTTTTTTCTGGATGGTACCCGATTTAAGCTGATGCAAAAATCCACCGTTTTCTTCGATATCTTTAAACAAAGAAAGTGCTTTTTCTGCCAACTGATTGGTTAAGCTTTCGATATAATAAGATCCTGAAGCAGGATTCTCTACAAGATCAAAATAACTTTCGTTCTTTAAAATTAATAATTGATTCAAAGAAATTCGGGTTCCAAAATCGTTATCCAGATTGTAAATGTCATCATAACGGAGGTTGTAAATGAAATCTGCCCCTCCCAAGATCCCACTCATACACTCAGTAGTGGTACGTAACATGTTCACATTATAGTCTAGGATAGTTTTGTTACGATGAGAAGGATAAGCTATAATGGTACAATCTTTTATTGCCCCGTATGCTGGAGCCAGAGATTTCCAAAGTAATCGCAATGCACGTAATTTAGCAATTTCAAAGAAGTAATTACCACCAATGGCTACTTTGAATACAACTTTGGACCGTTTGAACGGATTTTGCTCCTTATTGTCAAAATAATTCAGGTACTCGTTGGCATGAGCCAGACCATAAGCGAGTTGTTGTATCATGGTCGCACCAGCATTCTGGTACAATCCGGTATCTATGCTAATACAACTTTTTGAAGTATCACTTTTTGCTATTTGTTCTAAGGCTTCATGGTCCTGGTTAAGGTTATTAAACCAATTTCCAGTTTCTGCCAGTTGATTGATGATATCCGTAAGGATATAAATATCCAGTTGCTGTTCTTTTGAAATGCTCTCGATGCTTTGTATATATGCTTCAGAAAGAAAGCGGGTTTGTACAAAAACAGGAGTTCCCTTGGTAATGTTTTGAAATAGGGTAGCAGGATCTACTTGTTCCTTGGTAATCACAAAAAAGATACTTTCTGCCCCTTTTTTCAAAGCATCCTCAACTTTTTGATTTCCAGTATTGGCATCTTCAACTTCTATCCGAATCGAATTTTTCCAGTGGGTAGGATGAGCAATCGTATGATCTATATCTATGATATCCTCTTCATTGTAAAAAGGTTTGATATCTATACTTTCTAAAGACTTATAAATTAAGGCTTCGTTATAATCTGCTCCTTTTAAATCAAACTGAATTTTTTGTTTCCATTGCTTTGCAGAAACTTCATCGAAACTTTCAAATAGAGATTTAGTCATCTTTTTTGTTTTTGGGTAAGCTGTCTTCATATTCGATGATATAAATTTCTTCATCGTCACGTTTCATAAAATACTCTTCTCGAGCAAATTTTTCTAGCTCACTGCTATCTTTAAGGGTTTTGATATCCTTTTGATCTTTTACAATTTCTTTGATATAATATTCTTTGTTGTTCTCGAGTTCCTGGATTTCTTCATCCAGTTCGCGATGTATAAGCCAGGAGTTGGTATCCAGAAAAAGCATCCAGATCACAAAAAGCAATATAATTAGCACATATTTATTGAGAAATATGGCAAAAATCGGTATAAGTGCCGGTTTGTTTTTTAATTTCTGAAAATAACTTTTTAGCTTCAATCGGTGTAAGAATAATATTGGTGTAAAGGTACAAAAGTTAATTCAAGCGTTCTTTAATAATCGTACGAACAATATCAACAGCTACATTGTTGTAATGATTATTTGGGATAATCAAGTCAGCAAATTCTTTGGTAGGGTCAATAAATTGTTGGTGCATGGGTTTGAGTGTGTTTTGGTATCTATCCAAAACTTCGTCCATATCCCGACCCCGTTCTGCAATATCTCTTTTTAATCGTCGTATCAATCTTTCATCACTATCCGTATGCACATAAATTTTTATATCGAACATGTTTCTGATTTCAGGATTGGTAAGAATCAGAATACCTTCTACAATGATTACTTTACTAGGTTTTGTAGAAATGGTTTCTCCGGTTCTATTGTGTTCTACAAAAGAATACACCGGCTGTTCTATAGTTTCTCCTTTTCTTAGAGCCATCAGATGCTGTCCCAATAACTCAAAATCAATTGATTGAGGATGGTCAAAATTAATCTGAACTCGTTCGTCATAAGAAAGATGACTGGTGTCTTTATAATAGGAATCTTGCGAAATGACGCATACTTCGTTTTCTGGAAGTTCATTCACGATTTGATTCACAACCGTAGTCTTTCCGCAGCCAGTTCCTCCGGCAATACCAATAATTAACATTATACTTTATTTTTCGGCAAATTTAAAGAATGCGATTTAATCTTCGTCATAAAATTTTCATGCCGGATTGTAAATAACTCCGGAAGAAGAATCCCGAGTAGCCCCGGTCACTGATTTTAGGCAGTTTACTTCGTTACGATCTTTCAAAACCCCCAAAAAACCAAAAATCATAGCCTCTTTAAAATCTATGATTACAGTGGGGGGAATGTCAATACTAACAATACCCTCTAACTTTTGGCTAAGCACTTTAATCAGATATTCATTTTTTGCACCGCCTCCTGTGATTAGCATTTTCGGATTAGCCTTTTTTACTTTCTTGATCTCGTTGGCAATTTGAAACGCTATATGATGAACAGCAGTATGCAAAAGGTTGGTAGGCGTATCTTTGATGTTGTTGATGATAGGAATCACTTGTTCTTCAAACCACTCATAACCCAAAGATTTAGGAAAAGGTTGTTTGTAATAATCCAATACATTTAGGTTCTCGAAAAACTCGGCGTTTACCATACCTGTAGCTGCTATTTTTCCTCCTTTATCATATTCCAGATTGATGGATTTGCAAATATGATTGAGTAGCATATTGGCCGGAGAGATGTCGTAAGCGATTCTTTTGTTTTGATGCTGAAACGAAACATTACTGATCCCACCCAAATTGAGACAAAAGTCATACTCACTAAATAACAATTGATCTCCGATTGGAACCAGAGGAGCCCCTTGTCCACCATGAATCACATCGTTAGTCCTGAAATCACAAATAACTTTTTGTCCTGAAGCATTTGCCAAATGTTGACCAGATCCAATTTGATAAGTCAGACCAATATCAGGCTGGTGAAAAACGGTGTGCCCATGGCTACAGATAAAATCCACATCAAGATGATGTTGGGCGATAAAGGCTTTGGATTGATTTCCTAACCAATTGCCGTATTCGTTATGAAATGCCAACAGTTGTACCGCACTTAAATGGATTGCATTTTTTAGTTTTTGCTTTAAGGTTTGCGAATAAGCGATATCACTTGTTTTTTCGATAGAAAAAGTCCAACCATGATCATTTTTGGTAAAGTGACAATACGCAATATCTAATCCGTCTAGAGAAGTTCCAGACATTAATCCTAATACTTTGTATGTGCGAGGGGAGTTATCCATACGTACAAACTAACAAAATAATTTTAAGGATTTGATCTTCTTTGCCTGCTATATTTTGGTAATGTATTGCAGATCGAAGGATTCCGGATTGATCTCGGGCAATGATTTTTTGTAATAAAAATCAATGATTTGGTTTTCGAGATAAGGTTTTATGGCTGCAATGTTGTTATCATTGTATAGTCTATAGACATGAACAGCTGCGGATTTTTTGAACGCCCCCATAAGTTCGTCAGGGTGTTTTACAATTTCGATGGTATCATAGTTCTCGAACTTTCCTTTCATCCATCGATGGCTGGCTAATTTGGTTTGGCTATCGATTAATTCTTTTTTGAGCTGGTCAAACCTTTCTATATCAGAATAATCTTCTTTCATATAACGATCCAAAGTTACTTTGGCCTTGGTAAATTGCCTTTCAAACTTAAAATCCACCACATACATATCTTTTTTTACCTTTCTTACTACCTGATACAATGCGTTTTCATAGATATTGGCAAAATCTTCATAAGCATACAATGCATCCAAAAAAATATAAGCATGTTTTTTATAATACTTAGGGATAGGCTGTTTTTTGGTGGCTATAAAAAGAGAATGAAGTTCCTGTTCAATTTCTTCGGGAATATTGGTGAATTTTGAATCATTTTTCAGCTTACGCAATTGAGAGGTAATCTGTAGTCTGGTTCCTTTGTAGAGTTCAGATTTGTATTTGAATCGATATCGATTAGGAGATTCGTCATAAGAACTTTGAGCGCTTACGGACAAGGTGATTAAAAAAGTAATAAGAAGTGTTGAGAACCTCATAATAGTAAAATTGGTCGTACTAGTTGTTAGGTCAAGTTCTCTATTGCATGATTGGGATTATGCAATACACTAATCATAACGTAAGATACGCCATATTTGTTATATTATGAAATCTAAAAAAGAAATTTGCTATTGTTTGATTCCCGTTACTTCTTCTAGAGTCACCATTTTCTTTTGTGTATTCCCCCAACTGTTCATGATGTAATTCATTACATCTACGATCTCCTCATCTTCCAATCCCAGGGATGTCATAGCGCTGTTATAAGGCTTTCCGTTTACTTTGATAGGGCCATTAAGTCCATATTTCACAGAGTGGATACTTTCTTTGCGTTTATCTACCAACCAATCCGAACCGGCAAGAGGAGGGAATACATTGGGAGTCCCTTTTCCATCTGGAAGGTGACATTGCATGCAAAAATCAGCATAAATCTCTTTTCCCTGAGCAATACTCTTGGTGAGTTCCTGATCCTGATCCAAAGCAGGTACAGCAATTTGTGTATAGCTTGTATCCTCTTTGCTTTGCTGTGCAACAAGAGAAATGCTAAGGATAAAAACTGCGATTTCTAAAATAAAAAGACGCTTGATATGTTTTTTCATTTTCTGATTTTTACTGAGATATAAAATGAGTGTTTTACGGTATTATTTTTACAATGCCCTGATTTTCGATAGCGGCATACAGAAACCCGTCAGGTCCTTGGCGTACATTTCGTACACGTCCCATACCATCTAATAATTTTTGTCGTTTGGTAACCTGGTACCCATCCAATTGTAATAGTTCCAAATATTGAAATTTCAAAGAACCCACTAGTACTGTATTTTTCCAATTTGGATACTTATCACTGGTCACAAAGTCCATTCCGCTTGGTGCAATAGAAGGTACCCAATAGTATAAGGGTTGTTCCATTCCTTTTTTTGCAGTGATATCGGTAATTGTTGTGCCACTATAATTAATACCGTAAGTAATTACCGGCCAACCGTAATTGACTCCTTTTTTGATAGGGTTAATCTCGTCACCACCTCTTGGTCCATGCTCATGAACCCAAATGGTACCATCAGGGTGGAGCGCCATTCCTTGCGGATTACGATGCCCGTATGAGTAAATTGCAGTTTTGGCTCCCGCTTGGTCTACAAAAGGATTGTCTTTTGGGATGCTACCGTCATCATTAAGGCGATAGATCTTACCACCATCTTTGGTAATATCTTGAGGGTTTACATCTCTATTACCACGATCTCCAATACAAAAATATAGATATCCATCATTGTCAAACTCTATACGAGATCCAAAATGATGGCCACGAGTGGTATTTGGTGTCGCTTTGTATAAAGTTTCGATATTGGTGAGTTGATTATCTTTTAATTTTGCTCGTATCAAGGCTGTATTTCCACCTTTTTCTGTTCCTTCTTTGGAAGAATAGGTGATATAAATCCAACCATTTTCCTTGTATTTTGGATGCAGCTCGATGTCTAGTAAACCTCCCTGGTTTCTATTGTATACTTCAGGAACATTGGCGATGTTTACCTTTTTACCATCTTTGAAATGAATCAATGTACCGCTTTTTTCTGTGATTAGCATACTGCCATCGGGTAACCATGCCATTCCCCAAGGGATTTGAAGACCAGGAACAATAATTTCTGTTGTATAATTTTTGGGATCCTCTTCGAGAACGATATCATTTTCTTTAGTTTCTTGCGCACATGCCGAAAATATAAAGAGTAATACGATGAGAAAAGAGAGTGATTTCATGTGTGATAGTTTATACAGCACGAAAATTACAATAAAATATCATTTATAATCTATAATTTATGTTAATCCCTCCAAAGACATTAATCGGTAATCCAGGGTAAAAGAATCTGGGTTGATTTCCTCCAAATCCACGAGCATTGATCTGTAATTGCGAGGCGTATTTGGTATCCAAAATGTTATTCACGCCAAAAGAAAGGTTATAGGATAGGCGATTACCTAGATTGTTTTTATATCCAATTTTACCATGTAGTAGTTCGTATCGTTCTCCATAAACAGTATTGGCATCATTGGCAGGAATCTCACCCACAATTTGATAGGAAATATTTCCGTAGAACCCTTTTGGGGAAGTAAGGTCAAGACCTGCATTGATCACTTCAGAAGGGATACCAGTCACATCATTTCCAGAAAAATCGTTGTCCAAATCTACAAAATCATCAAAGGTGTGATCATAGATAGAAATATTGGCAAAGAAATGTAGCTGATGGCTTTGTTTTTGTAAGAGTTGATACCTAAGCTCGGCATCAATACCGTTGTGTGTTGTTTTTCCTGCATTGATGGCAAAAAAGTTGTCCTCTACAGTTCTTCGGGAGACTAATAAATCTTGTACTCTCAAAGTATAGAAAGAAACAGATCCCTGCAATCTATTCATTAGTTTGTAACGCATTCCCACTTCGTAGTTCCAGCCAATTTCGGGTTTGATATCAGGATTGAAAATACCATCCGGTAATAAGGTTTCGGCAGTGGTAGGGGTAGAGAACCCATGTGCGATATTACCAAAAAGGATGAGTTCTGGTTGTATTTCATAATTGACCCCCAATTTTGGAGAAAAAATAGGATCAAAATCAAAATCTCCCGAATTATCTTCACCGTCTTGTAGAAATTTATCATCGATATCAAAAAAGGTTTGATTAAGATGCGCTCCTACATTAATCCTTAATTTTTCTATAGGTTGATAATTGAGTTCAGCAAAAAGATTATAGAAATATCGTTTTTCATCCAGATCAGAGAGTAAATCTCCCTGTACACTACCTGTACCTACTGGAAAATCTTCAAATAGGTTTTGAAACGTCTTACCGTTATAAGTATCATAAAAAAGTTCGGCTCCTGCAGTCCAGGATATGGTATTCTTTTCCGAAGGATCTGCACTCAAAACTCGTGTGCGTATTCCAATGGTTGTGGATTGTTCTTCCAAAATATTAAAAGGACGAGGTTCGTAGTTGTCCCTAAAAGAGGTAAACACACTAGTGTTATGAGATAAACTAGCAGTGTAGTCATGTTTCCAGGTAACTCCCAAAATGCCATAGTTTACATCTTCAAACGCTTGGGATCGCCCCCAGGTAAAAGCAGCTTGCCTTGGGTTGTTATCAAAATCTTCCTGATCCAGAGAACTTGGGATTCCGGCTTCGAGATTTATATAACTCCCTAATATTGATAGCTGGTCTTTATCCCCAAGGTCAATTTGAGAGGTAACGGTTAGCGTATTTCGGTTGTATTCATTGTTATCCCGGTATCCATCACTATGATTGTTGCTGAATAGCACATTTAGATTCGCAGTATTGGTATTTACAGATGTTTTGGCCACGATACGTCTCAATCCAAAACTTCCGGTAGTAAATTCGATTTGACCTTCGGGCGTATCAGTAGTGCTGTATTGGGGGTGCAACAGAATCACTCCACCCAGACCCACACCATAACTACTGGCAGAGGGGCCTTTGTGAATTTCGATACCTGATAATGCGCCAAGTTCCAGGTCTTCGATAGAAGATTCTCCATTCCCATCGGTAAGCGGGATATCCCCAAAATAGGTTCGAATGTTTGCCGTTCCAAATAGGTTTCGTGCTCCGATCCCGCGTATAGCAATTCTATTGGTATTGAGTGTTGCACTTTGCATAAACACCCCAGGAACTCTATTCAAAATGGGATGCAATTCTAAGGTATTACCCCGGTTGATATCTGAAGTGGTGACTAAAGAAACAGCATCCGTAGCTTCTTTGTAGGGAATAGGGATGGAGGGAGCATTGATAAGCACTTCATCCAACGCCAAAGCAGTGTCTGGGATTAAGTAAACTGTAAGCTGTTGATCTTTTGTAACTGATAGGAATAGGGTTTGATATCCTTTTTTACTGAATTTTAAAATTCCGCTGGTTTCAATACGAAACGTTCCATTCATGCGAGTGACAACTTCTTGTTTGGAAATCGTATCCATAACAGTGACATTGTCGAGAGGTTGGTTTAGAGATTTGTCGATAACGATACCTGTCGCAGTAAATTGAGCAGATATAGAAATGGAAGAAAGTAAAGCGAAAAGGAATAGTATTTTTTTCAAATCTTAGTTTTTGCCAAATATCGTAAACCGCATATAAACGGGTTTAAAAAACATGATTCTGTTAACGTTTTTTGTGAAAATCTTAGGTTTTGCCCACACCAATTATTTTTAGTGACATTTTTTTGGGAGAATACAAATAGTATTATGTATATTTGCGCCCGCTAAAGGGATAATCCTTTTATCGGGGTGTAGCGTAGCCCGGTTATCGCGCCTGCTTTGGGAGCAGGAGGTCGCAGGTTCGAATCCTGCCACCCCGACAAAATTAAACCGTTCATTTTCAGTAGATAATGAACGGTTTTTTATTTCTTCACGTCATGGGTCGGCAGTAAAGTCGTCAGTTTATAGTATATTTGGTTTGGTACCAAAGTATACATACGAAGATATGCATAAATTTAAAAAAGCGCGTCTTGTTAAGTCAAAAGCTGCAAAAGGCAACTATATCATGTTCTATGTGTGGGATGTACAAAAGAATGAACTGGTTAGACAAAGGCGATATATTCCAAAGAAATATAAAACAGAAGCAGAACAGAAAGCCTTTGCAAAAGATGTTATCAAACAAATCAACAGACTGCTAGCAGATGGTTTCCACATTGATCGAAAAAAAGCCTCTAAAAACACCATTGATCAAAATCGTGTTGATTCAGAAAAAATATTTTCTGTTAGAGAAGCAGCAACTGGATTTATTGAAATAAAAAAAGCCAAAAAACTTTATAAGCGTGGAATAGAATTTTATGACAATACTTTAGAGCGTTTTCTTAAGTGGCTCGAAAATAAAGGATTGGATAGTGTTTGGATTGGAGATTTGGACTATCGCTTAATTCAGGAATATTTCCTGTATTTGCTTACTGAAAGAAAGAATAGTGCAAAAACCTATAACAATACATTAGGTGTTCTTAAAACGTTTTATAATGTTTGTTTAAAGCAGGAATGGGTAGAAGGTAAAAATCCATTTGATAAGGTTGACAAACTTCCTGAAGAATACGGCACTAAAAATAAACCTTTTGCCAATGAACAGGTTGCTGATATTAAAGAATATGTTTTAGAACACGATCCATATCTCTGGAAGATTATCTCTTTTGTATACTATTCTTTTATGCGCCTTTCGGAAATCAGACGGTTAAAGGTAGGAGATATTGATTTAGAAAAAGACCTTATTTGGGTATCTGGGCGGACCAGTAAAACAAAAAAAAGAGATGTTATCCCTATTGTACCTGCTCTAAAGAGAATTATCTTAGAAATGAGCCTGGAACAGTATCATCCAGATGATTACCTGTTCGGTGCCAATCAGACCCCTTCAGTAACCAAAATGGGAGAAAACTATATGGGCAAGCATTTTAGAAAAGTAAAAGAATATTTTGAATTAGATGATGATTATACACTCTATGGTTTTAAACATACAGCTGTAGTGAATTGGTATAAAAAGGAAAAAGATATTCGTAAAATTCAGAAAATGTGCAGGCACTCCAGTATGTTGATGACCGAACGTTATTTGAAATCACTCGGTCTCTTAGATGATAAAGATGCTGTTTCTGAGTTGCCAGAGATTTAACAACAAACACAACCAAAATCAAATTGCTATCGAAACAAAGTAATTCATAAGTATTGAAAAAATAAATATATTGGAATTTCCAGCATTCTAATTTAGGTTAAAAGATATTTTTCCTATTAAAATTCAAATAAATGTAAATTAATATAGATTATTATGGGTTATTAACGTATTATTCATAATCATTTTGTTGGATGTAAAACAGAAAACATATCAGATGTTTCGCCAGAAAATATAGCTACTCAAAAGAGTACTACCTTAAATAAATTTCCTCAAAACGTATTTGGGAGTAATGAGTGGACTTCAGGAACCCTTCCAAATACCGGAGATTATAATAAAAGAATTGTCAGCCCAGAAGACTTAAAGTTTCTTCGATTTGATATGGATCATGGAACACCATTGGTAGTGAGTAATAATCCAGAAGCTGTACATTCTGACGGGTGGTTAATGCAAACATCAGATAAAGGAAGAGGAAGCAAGAAACATACTTTTTCTAATGAAAAGACAAGAGTATACATTTTTCATTATAACAGAGCTTGGGATAAAAAAGGTTTATATGTTCACCTACTGGTAAGTAATCCAAGTTCTACCCCTTTACCAGTAAACTCTAAGGGGACAATGTATTCAAAAGATACTCCTCCTGGAGTGCCTGGTTCAGGACCTAGCTAGAGAGAATGACGGATTATCTTAAATTAGATTTAGGATATCGTGTCAATATCAAAAGAATCAGAAGGCTCTATAAAATAATGGGACTTCAGACCATTTATGACAAACCAAAGACAACTATAAAAGATAAAACCAGTTATGTTTATCCTTATCTATTAAAAGATCTTAAGATCACGCATTCCAATCAAGTTTGGCAAACTGATATCACTTATATTCCAATGTATCGTGGGTTTATATATATGGCTGCAATCATTGATGTACATAGGAGAAAAATCCTAAACTGGAGTATCTCTAATTCTATGAGTGCTGGGTGGTGTACAGAATTATTAAAAGATACTATACAACAATATGGAGCTCCACAAATACATAACTCCGATCAAGGCTCTCAATACACTAGTGAACTGTATATTGCTACTTTAAAAAAGCACAACATACAAATCTCTATGGACGGGAAAGGCAGAGCTCTGGATAACATCTACATAGAAAGATTTTGGAAATCTATCAAGTATGAAAAAACATACCTAAATCCTCCAAATGGAGGTTTGGAATTATATCAAAATGTCAAAGAATATATTGAGTTTTATAATACCAAAAGAAGGCATACAGAAATAGGAAAAGTACCTCCTGATCAAATATTTTATCAAAAAAATGGCTTCGTAAATAATTTAAAAATACCTTTAAACTGTCCTAAGGATTGGGAGTATCATATATTAAAATATATTTTTTGATCATCAAAGTTACTTTCGTTTGCTGTAGATCTTTTCTAAGTTTGTAATTGGTGATAAAATAGAACTATTCCCTATATATAGGGAATAGTTCTGACTCCTTGGTATAGTAAAAACTTCAAGTCGCTGTTATAAGAAAAAGTTACATGTCATTCCTATAAAAAATACTTCATGTCATTGTTATAGTTAATGTCACCTTTTGTCTTAAGGAATACGAGCAGGTAAGAGATCTTTTAAAAACCCCTAAAGGAGTCGTATGTGATTAAAACGTCAAAGTACTGTGGAACTCGTATTTGGAACATTAACACCATATCTTGGATTACGTAAAATCAATACCATTGGAATTAAAAAAGCTAATAGAGTAATGCACTTATCTACTATGACATACAATTTGAATCAGTATCTGAAATTCAATAAAAACTTGTAAAAAGTGAAACTAATGCAGGAAAAACTTCCTACCAGGTAAAAAAGTGTCAAAAAATAATCAATAGAGTATTTTAAGACACCTAAATTTCTATGGCTACTTTCTTAACCTAAAAATCTAAAAGCCTTTAGAAGAGATAAAAAAAATCTTCATTTCATAAATCATACAGTAGCGCAACAAACACTTTAGCAACAATTTACATATCATCTCTCTAAGGAGAATTATTTATGATATTTAACTCCTAAACAAATAAACTTTACTTCTAAAATTAAGGTAAGCCTTCATTTCACCCATTACATATTGATCCAGACAAAGAAAGTGCTACAATTCTATTGTAGCACTTTCTTTGTTTAAAAACTAATATTGGTAAATTAACCTTATCTAGCATCACCACAAGCTCCCCCATACAAAGTGCAACCCACATATAATTGTCCGGTGACTACCCATTGTCGCCAAGTACGAAACTCTTGCACTTGTCCTTCTCCCCCGCAATAAAGTGTAGATAAGTTTGAACAAACAGCAGCTGGAGATCCCCCATCCACAACAGCTGCCACTTCATAACGATATCCTCCTTTAATATCACTTAAATTTTTCCTAGAAATTTGACTTACTCCTTCACGTTTTAGAATCTCTTGTAACATAATATAAATCGGTTTTAGTTAAAAAATATTGTACTCAAAAATAGGCACATACCCTATAACCTTCAACCAAGAATTCATAGCTGTAAGTACAGTTCTTATAACTTGCAATTATGAGTTCATGACTGACGCTACAGAACAATAATTACTCGATCTTACCATATTAATTTAATATTCTATAAACATTTGAGCAAAATAGAAACTCAAATACATCTTTAAACATCAAAAGAAATAAATGACTAAGCCATTATCTTCTTATACCCATTAAAGATTAATCTTTTTTAACCTGCTAGTTCGATATTTATAAAACATTTTTCAATTCTGGAGAATTATAGCAAAAAAACGCCACTATATATAGTGGCGCTTGGAGAATAAAATAAACATTAAAAAAACAAAACATTGTTACTTATCCACAATATAATTAGTTCAAAGAAGAATTATTTGTAATTCTAATCTGACCATTTCTATTTAGATAGTTATCTCCGTTTCGATGCCTGGTATATCTAAGATTACCTGAGCTACTTACTCTTATTTCATTAATGTTTCCATTAGAAAAGTAAGTTATGTTAGCAGTTACGGTACCATTTAACCCCCACTCTTGCCCAAAATCAGGGTTTAATCTAGCACTAAAGCTTGTTATTTTTCCATCAGATGGTCTCCTGTTTTCTGAGATAGGAGTCATTGTTCCTGTTACTGTTCTATTTCCCCTAGAAAAACGCCATTTGTTGTTGCCTCTATCAAGAGCTAGTGAATATCTTCCATCTACAAATAACTCTTGCTCGCATACGGTTGTAGAGGTAACATCATCTACCCAACAAGGTGTTAAGTCATAAAATGTATTCCCCGAATTTCCATAAGTAACATACTCTTTTGGTTCAGAACCTAAGATAGTTGTACTTATTTGATATCCATCAGGGACAAAAATGGTAAACTCTTTCCATTCTCCCAAAGGCCTAGCCCTTCTTATCATTTCATAATATGTACCCGATAACTGACGAAATACACGGATTCCCTGACCAGCATTTAAACTTAATGATATTTCAGCGGTAAATGCTGCGGCAGAAGTAGTAGTGGTTCCTGTCATTCGAGTGAAAGAAAGATTCACTGTTCCATTAGCATTCACATCACCATTAAAAACTGCTACGTTAGCCCCTAGTTCTCCAGCTAATCCTCCAACGGCTCCTATTGTAAAATTATTGGTTACCATTACCGAATTGGTGATCGTCTGATTTCGAGTAAATGTATAATTAAACGGAACACCTGATATTCCTACGAAATCAACCTGTTCTTTTGGTCCACTCAATCCTCTATACGTTCTAAGCAAACGTTGTTCATGAGAAAGAGTAGAAGCAGTATTACTCTTATTAGCAACAGTTATTTCATCCTGTTCAATACTTTCTTCAACTATAGCATCAGAAAGTTCCTCTTTGGCACAACTGGCCATCATTAATAATGCCATCATAAACATGGCATGGCGTTTTAAGCTCATAAATTTAGTTTTAATAAATTACTAGTTAAATGTAAAGGTCTTATTACAAGACCAAGTCTTATCTTTTTATTAGTATAAAAAGTTCACTGTTTATTATTTATAGATCAAAGCTAATCGCAATTTCCTCTAGAGGTGCTTGGTAATTGATATATGTAACAAAACCATAATATCTTACCTATTTGACTTTGCAAACAGAAAACTCATCGATTAAAACACCTAAATTAACCACTTCTATCAGCAAGTAATTTACACGCACATAGCATATCAAAAAATTATTTAAGGTCTTAACATATAAAAAGAAACAAATAGCTCGTTAATTATCATCACTTTATTAAACCACAAAAATTAACTTCAAAAAAACAAGGGGTAAACGAGGTACAGGACTAATCAGGCTACCCTATGAATGGTATAACATCGAAATGTTATATACACTACACCTAGACTGAATTTAATATTAGACCTATAATCTACATTTACCCCTCCCCAAAAAATCTACAAAGAGTAAGGTACTTTGTTAAATTGAGTGATGGTACTTATTTGTAATTAACGATTATAAATAGACCACAACAAAGAGTTATCCGGACCTCTTACAATTAGATCACCAGATGTTTTATCAAATTCCCAATAACTACCAGTGGGACTATTTACAGGAGACCATATGGTATTGCCATTATTATCTTTTAACTCTAGTTTACCATTAGTATTAGTTCCCATTTGTAACGTTTCTCCGGTATTAGATCCGGAATTAAACCATATAATCTGATCTGAAGCATCGTACAATACTAACACTCCATTATTGGCAAGGGTAAGACGTACCCCATTATCAGCAATTAATTCATCCCCTTTTCTTAGGATAACAGACGTTCCATTTTGAGCTCCTTTTCCGGAGGTAGACCAAGTAATGTTTCCATTTGGTGCCCGAAGAACCAAATTACCATCATCTTCAAAAGACCAAGTGCTATTTGATATATTTGTATTGGTTTGCCAAATGGCGTTTCCCCTAATATTATTTAAGACCATATTACCGTCATCTTTTAACAACAATACCTCTCCTGTATTTTCTCCTGAATTGAACCAAATGTATTCATCGCTATTATTATAAAGAACCAAAGTTCCATTTTCTTGAAATCGCAATCTATGACTACCATCTGGGGTAGTAAATGTTTGTCCTTTTCTCATCACAATCTCTTCATCACTAATATAATCAGGAGAACTCTCCTGAAAATCCCAGGGACAACCATTGGTACAAATACTATTTCGTAGATTGTTTAAATTGGCAACAATATTGTCCACCGGGAACCCTAAACCTATTGGGAAGGAGTTACTACTTTCGTTAAGTGCATAATCTACCTGTAACTGTATTTGATCTAATAATGAAGAAGAAACAGAAGCATCCAAACTATTTGCTAACAAGTAATTATTAATTACTTCCGCTTCACTATACCTTTCACTCCAATCAGACCAATTACCAAAAAAGTAAGCAGCTCGCCTGTACGCGTTTGTAAACCTATTATCATCAAGCACTTGATCATATGAGTTAAGTTTCATAGATACAGAAGCTGCATTTTGTGGGTTAACGTCTAAATAATTTTGAATAGCGGTTACCTGAGCAGCTACATCTGCCTCATTTCTTATTGCTGAAGGACTAAACCCAACAATACTAGTTTCTATTTGGACACTTTCTTCACTTCGGCTAATTTCTTGTCGTTCTTTATTAGATAGAATCCTTCTGGGAGTCAAACCAAAAAGTTCCTCAAAATTAGATCTAATATTACGTCTAAAACTGGATTTCTTTTCCCTTGTTAATCCAGATACGTCATAAGTATACACATAGTACACTTCACCACCGATAATATTTTCACTTACATATGTAGGACCATGTCTTTTAAAAAAAGAGTCGGTTAGCCCCAAGTTCAATAAATCTTGTGCATCGTTATCCAAAAAAGGTGCACCAGCAACCACATACCTGGCTGTTTGTACCTTAATACTAACTATTACAGAAACATGATTCTCATCCATGGTAATACTTTCAGAAAGTTTTCTTCGTTCACTACGTCGAAAAAGACCAAACAACACACTGAGTTCAAATGTCCTTTCTTCTCTAAAGTACTTATCCAAGTCTTCTTCATTAGTTATGGTTTCAATCTCTATTTCTAGAGGGTTGGGTAGATTGGTATCCCGTAGAACATCATAAGAGTCTATCGCCGGTAAAAAGAAGCGATCTTCCAGAGCGCTATAACCCATTCCTGCAAAAATTGGTTCTCCATCTACAATCAATGCTGACTTTGCATCATCCATTGGTTTAGTCAGAGTTGTTGCACTAGTTTCTAACTCTATATCATCGGTATTACACGCAATAGATAAAAACAAGGTAAATAAACATAGGATTATATACTTATTCATAATTTTCGGTTTTTTATTTTTACTATCATTAATCATTTCTTGTATATATGGACCATTGTAAAGAGTTATCTGGTCCCCAGATCAACAAGTTGCCATTTAAGGTGTCAAATTGCCAGTGACTACCCCGTTTATTGGTATTTGTAGACCAAATAGTCTTACCCTTGTTATCTACCAAAATAAGATTACCATCTACGCTAAGAATTAATACTTCTCCTGTATTTGGTCCAGAATTATGCCATATAATCTGGTTTGATGCATCAGTTAAAGCTAAGACTCCATCATCTCGTAGCATTAACTGATTGCCATTGGTTGCAGTAAACACTTCTCCTTTATGCAATACCACCTGACTTCCAAATGCTTGTCCGTGACTATATATAGACCATAGTAATTCATTATTTGGACCTCGAACTACTAAATTTCCATCATCGGCAAACTTCCAACGACTACCAGGATCATTTACTCCTGTGTTGGTTTGCCAAAATATGTTTTCATCTACATCTCTGATAAGCAGATTACCATCTTCTCTAAGTATTAATTCCTGAGCATCGTTAGGCCCCGTGCTGAACCATCGGTATCTTCCTTGTGCATCATACAAAAACATCATTCCGTCTTCTAATGCCAATCGATATTGACCGTTGGGAGAAGTAATACTGGTTTCATTTCTCAAAATCACTTCATCAATGCTAAAGTTATTATCTCCAAAAGGATCAAACTCTTCTATATACATAACACTATGCGAAGTCCTCCATCCTAGATCTTCTCCAGGACCAAAAACATAACCATATAGTGTAATAAAATACCATTTACCCCTATGAATATTACCTATAATATCAAATGAATCACATTGCGTACTTTGATCACCATTATTAGCCCTGTGAGCAGCAATATTTTTTATCGGTATCCATTGACCATTATCATTTCGTAATACTTCAAATCGATATTGAATTCCATCAACCTGTGGATTTGCCAACAATGCACTCAAAGGTGTATTACAAAATTGTATCGTAGCTTTATTTCCAAAATTATTTACAGAGGATTCTAATCTATAGTAGGGAGCTGGAGATGATCCTGATGTAAATGCACTATGCCCCCCAAAATTTTTGGATACCGTAGGAATTTTCCATAAATCTGGATTATTACCTCCATCTGGAGTATAGTAGTATGGATTTGTAAAATTACCTAATGGAGGCCCTCCTACCTGTATTTTGGGCTGGCAATCAAAACATTTTGCAAAGGTTGGTTCTGGATCTACCAATTTTAAACCATTCAATTGTTCATGAACTTGCTTGCGCATCTCTTGAAATTCGGCTTCGATCTGATCTTTTTCAGTTTGGGTAATAGTCTCTGGAGTCAAAATATCCAAATCATCTTCCTTCTGACAACCTGTAACTCCAATGAGAAGCATCATAAAAATAAACATAATTTTGATTCTTGCTGTCATAACTATAACTATTTTGTTTGTGTTTTTGTTTTACAATCTATTTTTTGGGGAAATGCAATCACATAAATGTTTTAATTATTTTTATTGTAAACAGACCATAGCAATGCATCATCTGGCCCTCGTACTATAAGATCTCCATTGGATTGATCAAATTGCCAATAGCTGCCAGGAGGGCTATTTACAGGGCTCCATATGATAATTCCATTATTATCTTTTAATACCAATTGCCCATTAGTACTCATGGTCAACATCTCTCCCGTATTCGGTCCAGAGTTATACCATAAAATATTGCCTGCGGCATCATACATAACTAACACTCCATCATTTCTTAAGGCAACCCGTACATTGTTATCTGCAACTAGTTCGTCCCCTTTTCTTAATACTATAGAGGTTCCATTTGCAGCTCCTTTTCCGAAGGTAGACCACAAGATATCATCTGATGGAGAAACTATCTGAAGATTTCCATTGGCGGTAAACTCCCAACTACTATTTGCGACAGTAGCAGTATTGGTTGTCCATATTATTTCATCTTGAGAATCAAAAAGTGCAAAGTTACCATCTCTGTCAAAGGCCAAAAAAGCTGCAGTATTTGGGCCATTATTAAACCATATGTATCGATCCTGAGGATCATACAATACTAACACCCCATTATTCTGTAATCTAAGCGTGTGTCCACTTACTGACACTAACTCTTCTCCAGCTTCTAGTATTTTTTCGTATTTAGGACCATTAATTAATTCTTCTCTATATGCATTTTTAATATCAGCATATTCGTTTGGACCTGGAGAAACTGATGTCCCATTTTGACATTGTGATGCCTCTGTTGCAATGATTCTTACCTGATCGATAGCATTTTCTGCACGTGTTACTAAAAATGGATCCTTTGAGTTTTCTGAAACATAGGTTAAATCATCTATTTCTAATAACCACCTAGAAGCATCAATATAACACTCTGCATTGTTAAAAAAAGCTCTGTTTAATTGTGGTTGACCAACACTATTTACGTTAAAATATCGGGTTAACTCCAAAGCTACAGTAGCTGCTCTATCTGGATTATTCGTAATATAATTTAAAAACCTTTGAGACTCTGCGTCAAAATCCTCAATAGATCTTATTTCACCCGGTTCAAATCCACTTACCGTAGAAAAATATCCTGTACTTAATAAGGACTCCGTAATCTGCTGTTGATCTGCTGGTGTTACTGTAGCACCATTATTAACTCCGAATAACCCTTCAATACTTGCTCTGATTTGTTGCTCATATTCTGTCTGTCCTAGTGAAGAAAAGCTATTGTCCTGAAAAGTATAGAAATAATATAACTCTCCTCCCAACAATTGAGAGTCTACATACATAGATCCATATCTGTTGGTAAATTCCTGTACCTTTCCCTGATTCAACATTTCAAAAGCTTCTGGAACTAACTTGGGTAATCCGCTAGTAATATGTCGAAATCTTTGTATACTTATCCTTGCAGCAATCGTAACCGTGTTTTCTGCAAATACGATTCTGTTATTATACAGATCGATATCTCCTCCGTTTTCTAAAGTAAATTCGTATGCTTCTCGTCTGTACCTATTTCGTTTTACCCAACTGCTTAATTCTTTTTGGGTCTTTATGATAGTTATAGATTTAATTAAAGGTTCTGAAATATTAGTACTTTGCAAAATATCACTGGTTTCTATAGCCAAATCTCTGGGTGTTTCTGTATTAGGATCAAAACCAAATCCCGCAAAGTATTGTTGCCCATTTTTTGTAATAAACTGGCTGTTGCTAGATGTGCTGTTTTTTTGAAATGAGTTATCATTTCCGACCAACTCATCTTCCGATAATAAATCTTCAATTCTCTCATCCGTGTCGCAAGAAAACAAGATTAAAATTAGCAAAGCAAAGCTTAGCCTATAACAAATAACATGTAAATTTCTCATTGTTGTAAAAAAATATTTAGACGACCAAGAAAGATGATCGATAGAGATTTATATCAAACTTAATTTACGCCTTTAAGAACAAGATCAAAACCAGTTCCTATGTTAAAAGCTCTTTCAAATTCTGGGATATCCAAGATATCCGTGTAGGGTCTTAATTCAATTTCAATAATACTTCTATCAGATGAATTATTAACCAAATGTTCTTTAAATCTGTTTAATTCTTCCTGAACACCTTGAGGAGTAATTGTAAGTGAAGGAACGTATCCATTTACTCGTGTCAATAGTTGGATAGAGGATCTGGAGGAGGTAATTTCCTCTCGGTCAGCTAAAGTTAAAGTGTTACTGGCGGAGCCAAAAATTTCATTGGTGGCAGTTACTAAATTATTTTTAAAAGTTTCTAATCTGTCATTAGTAATTGTACTTGTATTGTAGGAAAACACATAATACAAATCTCCACCTAGCACCGTTCTGGACACGTATGCAGGTCCTCCTCTGAATAATACACGATCTATTCGACCTCTATCGATGAATCTTTGAATCCTCGGGTCAAAACTTAAAGAACCATTGGGAGTAATATCATAGGCTTCTTTCTTTATTGCAATACGAGCAATAACAGAAAGTGATTGTTGATCAAAACTGATTAATTCTTGTAATCTACTTCTAACCTCTGAGGTAAATCCCCCAAAAAGAGTAGGCTTACCAATATTAAGTGTATCAATTCTATCCAGAAATGTAGTCAAATCACTGGAGTTTTGAACAATACCAATATTGGTTATAATTTCTTCTAGAAAACTATCATCTTTTTTATCCGAAAAACTGTTTCTGTCAATAATCAGACCAGGAACTCGCTGCTCGGTTAAACTATACCCAAAACCTGTTTTAAAGGATCGCCCTCCTATAACAATTGATTTTTCTTGTTCCTGAGTTTGTAAAATATCTTCAGGAATAGCATCCGATCGTTTTTCGCAGGAAGCAATAATCAGCATAGCTGTAGCGAAAAAAGCTATTTTTAATTTCAATACGTTCTTCATACAATTTATTTTACAATTATTTAAACAATCGCAAACTCAGTTAAAAAAACAGGGCATAGTCTTCTCTAAACAGTAAATCCGAAAAACATTAAGGAATTATGGGGGGAAACAATGTTTTTAATGAAGTTTATTATGACTATGCCCGTTTTGCATTTGACGAGTGTACTAGAGACTTCTAATTATTATTAATTTTCTCTTATAGCTAGACTAGAGACTGTTTCGATTATAAATTGACCATAATAAGGAATTATTAGAGTGTCTTCTAATTTCTAGATCACCATTACTTGAGTTAAACAACCAATAAGCTCCTCCGGATGCAGTTCTGTTAGTTGACCAGATTACCTGATTATTTCCGTTTAATAATACTGAACTACCATCAGCTCTCTGCATCAAAGCTTCTGCTGTATTGGGTCCAGAAGCAAACCAAATTATTTGACCCGAATTATCTAATAATACAAACACTCCATCCTGTCTTATGGTAAGCTGATACCCATTACCAGCTGTAAACACATCTCCTTTTCTCATAAACACCTGATTACCATTTTTGGTACCTGTAGCACCAAGAGCTGCCCATAGTAATTCATTATTAGGACCTCTTACTTCTAAACCTCCTCTATCGTCTACGGCCCAGCTACTTCCTGGCACATTTGTGTTTGACGACCATACAGCATTTCCGTTAGCATCATTTAGCACCAAGTTACCTGTACTACCCTGAAATATAAGTTGCTCTCCAGTGTTATTCCCAGTATTGAACCAGGTAAATTCATTATCGTTGTTATAGGTAACTAGTGTACCGTTATTTTCTAACCTAGTATAACCACTTGGTGCATTAAGGAGTCCTCCTTTATTAAGAACGACTTCATCAGCAGGAGTTGTATCAGTATTATCTCCACCAGTATTACCTCCTGACCCATCTACAGGAAGTGGTTGTACACCACCACTATAGTAGGTCCTTAAAGAATTTAAATAAGCTTCTCTTATCTGAATAATATCGAAAATTTGATCCTCATGTGGAGTAAGAGTCTGTGATATAACTGCCATATCTTTTACATCCAAAGCATCCATGTGCGTAGTAAAACTATTAATTTCAGTTTCAATATCATTTAGTATTGAGGCTGCCGTTGTAGTAGAATCGATTGTTATAAATCCAGGAGCATAGTTAGGTACTGTAGAAACAATTCTTGCTGTAACCTTTGCATTTCGAATGATTTCAGTTTCTTCATCTGTTACTGATCCAGATACGCTTAACCCAAAGAAATTAGATATACTAATACTCAATGCTCTTTGTAAATTATCTTTGTTAAAATTATTCGTGTTATCAAAGTTATAATTAAACATATAGAGTAACTCTCCTCCATATACTGCTTCTGCCACATAAGCTGGCCCAAATCTTCTCAAGAATCTATCAATATCTCCTTCTTCTAATAATTCTTCGGCTCTACCAGAAATAAAAGGATCTCCTGGTACTACATAACGTCTTTTCGGTATTCTTACGCGCACCACAAAGTTGATACTTCTTGAATCAAACCTTAAAGTTTCTTCTACATCTCTCTTTCTGGCAAAACTGATGTTGAATACCGTATTTAATAATCTAGCAGGGTTTGCAGTTTCTGTAGTTGTCTTTTCTGTATCGGGATTACCCATGGCTCCAGTAGTTCCAGTAGTTCCAGTAGTTCCAGTGCTACCTGCAGCAGCATCTGCTTCTTCTTCTGCTGCTTCCTCTTCAGGACTGTTAATAGTACCATCAGGTTGTAAACCTGGATTAAACAATTCTCCTGTACCAATACTAAAATTAATCACATCGGTCCTTTTGAAAACATCATCAATATCTTCAAAACGTTCTACAATTTCGACATCGATAGTTCTAGGTGGGACATTTGTGTTTCTGAAAATATCATCAGGATCAATAGGATTTCTGGTTGCTCTATCCTCTAGCACATCATACCCATATCCCGCAGGAATAAAAGTATCATCAGACAGAATAATCCCTTTTGCCTGATCCAAACTTTCTATACTTGATTCTTCATTTATATCCCGTTCACAAGATAAGAGAATTGTTGAAAGTCCTAATAATAAACATAATTTTTTCATCTTTTTTAATTTGATTACTAATAAATTTTTAGTTCAGTTTTTTTAGGCTAATTTCTTACAGGATATTAAAAAAACACTCTCTCAATTTGTAAATGGTCATTTTGAATTTGTAGAATTCAATTGGAAAGAATTATTGAAAGATGTTAATTCATTAAGAAAAACATCAGTAAAACCTACTTTTTTTTAGTAATTATTTAGAATTTGATTTATTAATACGCCCGATCTAAAGCACTGATCTTAAGCCAAAAAATGAATACTGGCTAAAAAAATACGTTTAAACCATAAAAATTTAGAGCGAATTCCTCTGTAATGTATTTGGACTTTATCCTACTTTTAAAATATGACAACCCAAATAAAAAAAATACATCCTCTATTTATATTGCTATTTGTTTTAAATAGTAGTTTTGCATTTCAATGTTTTGGAAAAACATTACAAATCCATTCAACCACAAAGCCAAAAGACTCCTTAGAACATAAAAAATTAGCCCTCCTACTCAATTTATACTGGAAAAAAGATCATGATTCGGTAATCAAATATTCGGGAAAACTTCTAGATATTGCGAAAGAAAAGAGAAACAAAGATTTAATTTCTGCCTACTATGACACCTTGGGCATCGCCTATCATAACAATTACGAACATCAGTTATCAAATTTATATCTAGATTCTTCTCTTACATATTATAAACTTCTTAACTGGCAAAAAAACATAGCTCGAACTTATATTGCAAAAGCTGCTAATTACATTTATCTAGAAAACTACGAACTAGCTCTTGAAGAAAGCCTTAATGCTTTAGAGTTTACAGAAAGTGATTCTGAACTATACTTTTATCTCTGTAATAATCTAAGCCGGATTTACTCGATGATTCATCAATATGATGCTGCTGCAGAATATCTCAAAAAAGCATTAGACTATGCAAAAAGAGTAAAACGACGGGATCTTAGTTTTACGGTGATGACTAATCTGGGCATGTTATCGCAGGAAATCAAAGATTACAGTACTGCTTCTGTTTATCTTAACAGTGCTTTGAAACTTGCTGATTCTATTAATGATGATTACTATATCGGTGTATCAAAATCGAACTTAGCTTACAATTTTTATCTTCAAGGCTTTTATGACAAAAGCATTGTATTTGGCAAAAAAGCTCTAAAAAAACTTCAAAACAACAAAATAAACCCTCCAGCTACAGTAAACAATTGGATCATACTAGGTAATTCTTATACTAGTTTAAATCAATACACAAAGGCTAGTGACTGCTTTACCAAAAGTCTGTTTCTATCCAAAAAAATTGATTATAAATTGGGGTTACAACAAGGAAATATGGGATTATACAGCTTGTATAAAAAAAATAAAAATGTGGAAAAAGCGTTATATCATTATGAACAGGCCAAAGCTTATGAGGATAGTCTTCTTAATATTAGTACACTAAACAAGATTAATCAGGTACAAACTGATAAGATTATTAGCAAAAAGAATGAGGAATTATTAAGATTATCCCGAAAAGGAAAAAAACAAATTGAAAAAATTCAGAAAGATCATCTTAGAAATATCAAGTATATTATCCTTGTTATAATCATTATCTTAATTTTTGCATACTCGCTATTTCAAAGAAAAAAAATTACAATAGTAAAACAAAAACAAAGACTAGCAGAAAATGATCTTAAAATATTAAGATCACAAATGAATCCGCATTTTATTTTTAATGCCCTAAACAGTATTCAAAGTTATGTACTTAAGAAAGATAGTTTATCTGCATACCATTACTTGACCCGATTTTCTGATTTGATTCGATTGGTTCTTAAAAGTTCGGTGCATTCAAATATTACACTAAAAGATGAAATAGATCTGCTAAGGAGCTATGTCGAATTGGAATGCATGAGATTTGATGAAGATATTCGTTTTGTGGAAAAATTTAACTTGGATGAAACGAAGGCTGAAACTATTGAAATTCCTTCTATGATCATTCAACCCATTATAGAAAATTCTATCATTCATGGATTGTCACAAAAAGAGAATGGTGGAACGGTAGAACTAAAAATTACGCAAAAAACAAATACTGTACTTATCTCAATAAAAGATAACGGTATTGGTCGCAAGGCATCTCAATTATCGAAAAATAGAAATCACTTATCTGTATCTTCAATTAATACCTCCGAGCGAATATCCATTTTGAAAGAAAAAGGATTTGAAGCCAGTTACCAAATAGAAGATATAATTGATGAACATTCAACTATTAAAGGAACAAATGTTCAAATTGTATTACCAATTTTAAACTCTTAACCCCATGAAACTAAAATTAAAAACAGCAATAATAGATGATGAGAAAAAAGCAATAGAAACTCTTGCTTTTCTGTTAGAAGAATTTTGTCCAAACGTAGAATTAGTTTTTACAGGATCTAGTCTTAAAGAAGCCGAAGACATATTGACTAATACCGATCTGGATTTAGTTTTTTTTGATGTCCAAATACGAAATAATTTTATATTTGAATCATTAAAGAAGATAGATGACTACCCTTTCGAAATTGTTTTTGTTTCATCTCACGATTTTGCTATTAACTCTTTTGAATTCCAGCCCACTGATTATCTATTGAAACCTGTAGATGTTGAAAAGCTACAGAATGCAGTAAACAAGGTTGTAAGCAAAAAAAAGAAAGAGCTTCAGAATTTTGACAAAATAAATATGGCTATAAAATCCTTGAATGGTCTAACCCGAAATATCCCGATCCCTGTTTTAGACGGATATCAATTAACTCCAGTAAACTCAATTTTGTATTGTCTAGCAGATGGAAGCTATACCAAAATTGCTATGGAAGATGGCAATATAATCATTGGATCTCAAAATCTAAAATATTATATGAACCTCCTAAAGGATTTTGATTTTGTAAGAATTCATAATTCAAGTCTTGTAAACATTTTGCACGTCACTAAGATATCTAAATCTGATGGAGGATATGTGGTTATGAAAAATGGTAAGTCATTATCTATATCCAGAACCAAAAAAGAAGAAACATTAAAAAACCTACTGGGGTATTGTTAACTGATTTCTAACAAACGTGGAGTCTTAATCATTTTTTAAAAACATGTTGAGCAAATATCAATTACCGCTATAACACTTAATGGCAACAAATAAAATCTATGAATGGGATACAACACATATTACTTATAGCTCTTGTAGTAGTTAACTTCTCTTTCTCATATTCTTATCAAATTTCGGATATTCAATCAAAGAAATTACGTGAGTATGAAAAAGGGAGCGCGTATAGTGATTCTTATCGTTTATTCAAAAAATACTATCAAAAAAACTCTGATTCGTCATTAAAATATTCCAAAAAAATTCTTCTTTTAGTTCGTATTAATAATGATTTACTACGTCAAGCGATACTTCATGATACTATTGGAAGAATATATCAAAAACGTGGTGAATTTGAAATTTCCAACAAATATCTGGATTCTTCGATTAGCTATTTTAAAAAAAATAAGGAACTATATGCTAAGCACATCGGTGATATTTTGCTGATGAAAGGGGGTAATTATACCATACTTCAAAAATATGATAAAGCTCTAGGTGAAAATCTAGAATCTTTGGAGTATATTGATGAAAACAACCCAAGTTATTTAACCATTTGCAATAATCTTGGAGTGATTTATGCTTCCATTGAACAATATGATCAATCAATAATCTACTTTGAAAAAGCTTTAAAAAGTTCTATACAATTTAATCGCCCGACTCTGGACTTAACCATGAATTTGGGAATTGTCTACCAATTAATCAAAGATTATGATCAATCTTCTATTTTTTTAGAGAGAACTATTCTTTTGGCAGACTCCACCAACTATACTTATTATTCTGCTGCTGGACGAGTAAATCTTTCCAACAATTTGGCCCAATTGGGTTGTCGAGAGGAAAGCATTTTGGTTGCAAAAGAAGCTATAGAAATTATAAATAAAGGTAAAGTTGCATACCATCAACTTATCGTCTCTGCTCAATATTCTATTGGAGTTTCATATTTGGAAATAAAGGAATACAACCAAGCTATAGAATACTTGACTAAGGCTCTTGAATTATCAGAAAAAATAAACCATAAGTCAGCAATAGTAGAAGCTAGTACGGCTTTATATAATTTGTACAAAGAAAAAGATAGTTTTGAAAAAGCGTTGATGTTTTTTGAAAAGGCCCAATCATATAAAAATGATTTATTTAAGCCTGAAACTTTTAATAATATTCTGAAACTACAATCTGATTATATTGTAAAAAATAAAAATTTGGAGTTAGAAACTCTAAATGAAGATAATATCCAAAGAACATTAAATACACAAAAAGAAAATGCAAGAACTATTGGAATTATAGTATTACTTTTTTTGAGCGTGTTAGTGTTCTTATTTATAGCATATAAAGAAAAAGTATATCTTATCGCAAAACAACGAACCAAATTAGCTGAAAATGAGCTTAAAATAGTGAAATCACAACTGAATCCATATTTTGTTACTATTATCTTGGATAACATTAAGAATCATATTATAAAGTCTGATAGGATCTCTGCTTATCGTCACATCTCAAAATTTTCAAACCTAATGAGACTTCTATTGGAAAGCTCTAGAAATTCTGAGCTAGTTTTAACCAAAGAACTTGACCTGATAGCGACCTACATTGACCTAGAAAACCAAAGATTAGACAAAAAAATCAATTACAAACTTCAAAGTTCTAAGGTAATAGAATTAAAATTACCTTCTTTGGTCATTTTTCCAATCATTAAAGATATTATTTCTGATAGCCTTAAAAAAGAAATTACATTTTTAGAAATTTTACTACAATATACTGTTGTAAACGATTCCATACATTTTTTAATAAAAAATACCACTAGCTATCATAATAAGAAAGAGCATAAAAACCATTCTACAGCACAAACTAAACGCAAAAAATACAAAGGTTTCTGGGTAAATTTCAGTACCGAAATTTCGAATAACTTAAAATTTGCAAATACCGAAACAAATATCTCTGTAGTCTTACCACTCTCATGATACCATTATTTCCGTTCAGACAATGTAAATTTAGATTATATTTAATCCGTTTAAGCTTTTTTGTGTTTTTATGCTTTTGATTTCAAAAAAGTTATTAGTTGATAGTTATTAGTTTTGGTAGTGGATAATTCGGTTTGATTTGTGCCAGTGATTTCGGAGTTATAGGTTCTTCCCTGTAAGTACCCCTAAAATAGCTACGGTCTAATTTGTGCCAGTATGAATTTGAATCGATTCGATTACGGTTCGTTTTGTGCCAGGTGTTACGTTTTGAATTGTACCACTTAGAGAGATCAAGTAATACCTTATCGCCAAAAAAAGCGGTATTGGCAAACACTCTTGATCCAATGGACTTAAAACAAATTATCAATCTACATTTAGACAGCTCTAGTAATCGAGAAATAGCAGAAACACCGGTATCTCTCGCAATACAGTAAACAATTACATTCGTTTATTTAAAGCTAGTGAGTACACCTTTAAAGAGTTGTTATCTTTTGATATAGGCAAATTAGAATCGCTTTTTCCTTCTCGTACTACTATAAAGAATCCTAGATATGACGAATTGATGCGCTATTTAGAAGACATAAGAAAAAGCCGTCATCATCCTGGATTTACTTTTTTACATCATTATCAGCAATATGCGCAAATTTGTGAATAAAAACCCAATAAGTAAGCCAGAATCTATTTTGCTCATATTTTACCATCAAAATGTCTTTTAGGCTTGAAAATAAGTAGTTTAACATCAATTGAATTGAGGTAGGTATTAATATATTGCCTTAGAAAACAGGGCTTAAATCCAAGTTTATTGGTTACTTTTTGATGTTTTATGGGCTTGTGCAGCGGTTACCATTGTTAGCTGCTGCCTTTATTTTTTTCAATACTCTTCTGATCAAACCAATAGATCTATTATTCCGCATAATCCCGCTCCAATAATTATCGACCAAGAAATCCAATCCTTGAATTCATTATTCTTGTGTTTTAGAAAAAGAATATGAAGTCCTAAATGCACAATCATAAATATGTTAAACCCATAGATAAATACCTCAATACCTTGACTTTGAGTTAGTTTGTAAAAAACAAAGTAAAAAAGAGGAATGTGGAAAAACAGGAAAACTATGTGTCCGATTCTGTCATTCAGCATCGATAATCCTGGAAATATTCGCCACTCTTTGCAACGAATTGCATCCATTTCGTGCATCATCAAAAGTGAAAGTCCCAAGTAGAAGAATATATGTCCCGTCATACTAATTTTCTAATTTGTTGTTTGTATCAATGTCATTTTTTGGTTGCAGCGAACAGCAATTTGTCTCAAAACTACCTTTGTTTTGTTTAAAGGTATACAATTTTGTTCATTTTGTATGATGCTATTGAAATGGGATTAATTTCCTTAACATAAAAAATATTTACTGATGCATGGATTTTCATTCTTTCTAAAGCTTTATATAGGTTTTTTAAGCCTATTTTTAAGTGTTTTGGAATGTTTTTAGGCTTCCATCCTAAATTGATATGTAACCTTTTTAAATTATAACTCAGTGCAATAAGACCAAAATCGGCACAGGCAGACTTTGTACCTTTTTTGGTCATTATATGGTCAAAACCCCCATTGCATTTTCATAGTTCTAAAGAGGTGTTTAACCAATGCTTGTCTTTTTTTATAAGTGTCAGGATGTTTTTCTACTTCACGGGCGTTTTGTTCGATGTAAGGAGTAAACTCACTGCGTTGTACGATCTTTCCGTTTTGCTTTGCCGTAGTACACTCACTACGTATCGGACATTGTTTACAGGCTCTGGTCTTGTATCGTTTAAAACGATAGTTTCGCGCCTTGTACCAACTTCCGTTACTGATCAGTTCATTTTGTTGTGGGTTGGTTTTGGTGCCTGACTTTTGCGACCTATCGCAGGAATTGGCTACTAATGTATTGATGCCAAGGTTAGTTGCAATCTTAAATTCACTGCCAATATGATACCCCTTGTCGTAGAGTGTTTTAAAGGCGTTAGTTCTTAAAATGGTCTTTACCCTTCGAAGCATATCGCCCATTGCCTTTTTATCGTTTTGATTAGTAATCTTGTAATCGATCAATAGTTTATGATCAGCATCCACAGTGGTCTGATCGGTATAAGATACCTCTGTGATGGTTCCTCGTAGAATCTGATGTCTTCTATCGGGATCACTGGTGGAAATCTGTGGGTTTTCTGTAGTGGTATCTGATTTGAGTTTTGTTTGGATATCGATATACTTTTCACGTTGCAGTTTTCGTTGTTTTATTTTTTGTTTCACTTTTTCTTTACTGTCGCTATCTGCCTTGGACAGTTCTTTGCTATGTTCTTCCAATTTTTTATTAATGTAGTCGATATGCCTAGCGACTTTCTTTAGTTTAAAAATATTTTTCTTGCTGTTTTGTGCACGTAGCTTGGTAGAGTCCCCTGCAATTAAAGTGGCTCCAATCAACTTGTGGTTCTTGGCAATGGATACTGTTGCATGGAATACCTTTTTTATAGCCTTGGGGTTGTTTTTCCTAAAATAGGCAATAGTATTGTGACAGGGGCTAGGTTGCCCAAAAGCCATATCAGTTCGATATTACGAGTACACCCTAGTTCCAGTTGCCTGGAGGATCGTATTCTGTTCATATATCCATAGATATATAATTTCAGTAAATCACTAGGATCATAAGAAGGACGACCTTGTGATGATATTGATTCAAAACCTAGGTATTGTAAGTCTAAATTATCTACAAAAGAATCAATAGCACGAACTGTATTGTCCTTAGCATTCATATCGTTCAAACAAGTAGTATACAAAGCAAGTTGGGTACAGGATTGTTTCTGTCTATATTCCACTTTAAGATAAATAATCTTCAAAAATAGAACGTAAAGCTATCTTACATTTTTGTTAACTTGTGCAACAGGTACAACGGCTATAAACAAGCGGCTTAGTCTTTTATCGAATTAAAATTCTTACATTTAATCAAAACAATTTAAAACGGAAAAAACTAGCTGTTCAGTTCCATAGATAGCGATTAGCAAGCAGATACAAGCTTTGCTTCCAACATTTGCTACCGCAAATTTGGTTCTGCCAATCAAGCCGCTAAGATGCCGCCAGTTCATCGCCCAGACCGTTGTGAGCAATCCCTCATAGCTCTCAAAACCTGTTAGTACTATGCTAACGAAATTGTATTTTGCACCCCAAATAATTTAAGCTCTTTGC